>JAGQIK010000707.1 GCA_020431405.1 Myxococcales bacterium | reverse complement strand
CGACTTGCCCGTGCCGTGGGCGTGGCTGGCGGCGCCCGTGCGTCCGCGCGCCTCGCTGCCGAGCGCGGGCGTCTTGCTGGCGGTGGCGACCTTCGCCGGCGTGTCGCGCGCCGTCTTCTTGGCGATCTTCTTGTCGCCCTTCCAGTAGACGCGGTTGCGCTTGCGGCGCACGCCGAACTCTCGATACATGCGCTCGTTCTCGAGCACCAGCAGCGCCGTGGCGCGGCTGAGCACGGTGTGGCGCTTGCTGAGGCGCACGATCTCGGCGCGGTGGCTGTCGTAGTCGTCGAGGGTCAGCGCGTCGATGTGGCGCTTGGCCCAGATGCGCGGGATGAAGGTGTTGGCGCGCGCGCTGTCGTCCACCGCGAGCGCGAGGGGATAGCGGCGCTCGAAGGCGCGCCCGCCGATGCGTCCGCGCACGCGCAGCACGCCTTTGCCGGGGCGACGGAAGCGCCCCACGATGTGAACCTCGGAGCCGGCGGCGACCGTCGGCAGGTGCCGCGGGTAGACGGCGTCCACGGCGAGGCCTTCGAAGTCGAGCGTGATATCGGTGAGCGTGGGGCGATAGAGCGCCGACGCCACGGCGAGGACGCGCTTTTCGATGTCTTCGCCGTTGCTGACGCGATAGACGCGCCCGCCGAGACGCCGCGCCGCGGCCGAAAGGAACAGGCCCTCGGCATCTTCGCCGATCTGCAGCGCGCTCAGCTCCGCGCCGACGGGGCGCAACGAGCCCACCACGCGCCGCGCCAACAGGCCCGAGCGCAGCTCGCCAGCCGTGGGGCGGCCGTCGCCGATGTAGAGCACGTGCACGCGACCTTTGCTGCCGGACGCTTTCGCGAGCTCGGCAGCGCGCGCCATGGCGAGCTGGATGTCGCTCGATCCACCGGGCTGCACGCCGGCGAGGAACTTGCGCGCCGCGCGCCGCGCGTCGGCGTCGGGTTTGCGGAAGCCAGGGCCGAGCAGCTTGCAGCGGGCGTCGCAAGCCATCACGTTGAAGCGCGTGCGCTCGAGATCGAGCTCCGCCAGAAAGGCTGCCACCGCGGCGCGCGCCAGCTTGAAGGTGTGGCGTGCGCTGTAAGAGCTGTCGACGAGCAGCAGCAGGTCGCGCTTGCCCACGCGCGCGGCGCTGGGCAGCTCGGGGCGAAACACGGCGCTGAAGAACGACGCGCCGTGCAGCGAAGGCTTGCTGGTCGCCGCGGTCTGGCTGGCGTCGCGCTTGGCGTTGCGCTTGGCGTGCACCGTCTTCTTGCTGGCGGTCTTGGCGGTCGTGGTGGTTTTAGCGGGCCCGCTGGACGCGGCGAAGGTCGAGATCGACAGCTCGGGCGACGAGCCGCTCGCGAAGCCGACGACGAAGCTCGCGCGCGGGCGGAAGTCGCTCGCCTCGTAGCTCAGCTTGGCGCCGCCGGCGGCGGTCTTCTCGCGCAGCACCGGATAAAGCGGCGCGCGCAGGCCGCTGAGGCCGCGGCTATGGGCTACGTCGACCTCGACCTTGAAGTTGCCGACGCGCGTCGAGCGGTTGCCGCCGTCCATCGGATAGACGTAGCGATAGCGGCCGAAGCTCGCCGAGAGTGCCTGCGTGTAGGCGATGATCACGCGGCGCTCGCTGCGCGGCGGGATCGGGAAGATGCGCATGCGGAAGGTGCGGCCGCCGACCCACTCGAGCAGCGCCGGATCGCGCGGGCGGATCGTGTCGCTGACGATCTTGTTGAAGATGCGTTGCGCGCGGCGACGCTCGACGATCTCGCCCTCCTCGAGCTTTTTGCCCACCTGCAGCGCCAACCGCGAGATCGACGCGCCGCTCGGCAGCGGGAAGCGGTAGCGTCCTTCGAGCGTGCGACGCGACGGGTTGTAGAAGCGCTGCTCGATCTCGGTGCGCGCGATATTGTCGCGGATGGTGACGCGAACGGTTTGAGCGCGCAGCTCGAGCGGGCGCGTGGCGCGCGATCCGGGGATGCGCGCGGTGAGCGAGCCGAAGCCTTCGCTGCTGGCGTGCTCGTGCTTCGGCGTGCGCAGCGCCTCGCGCGCCCAGCGCGTGAGCGCCGAGAGGTCACCCGGGGTGCCCACGCGCGGCGCGCGACCACGCTCGAGCTCGGCGCGCTCGCCGGCGCCGACGGCGAGGCGGCGGCCACCCTCGCCCACTTCGACGGTGCCACGGCTGACGTCGACGGTGGCGCGCTTGCTGGAGTGAACCTTGACGTCGAGCTTGGTGCCCGTGACGCGCACGGGACCGGCCGGCGTGGTGATCACCAGCGCCTGGCTGCCGTGCTCGACTTCGGCGTAGACCTCGCCGCGCGCGAGCGTCAGGCGCCGCACGTCGTCGATGCGAAGCTCGCTCTGCTCGTTGAGGCTCAGCACGGTGCGATCGCTGAGCACGATGCGCGCGCGCACGCCCTTGCCGGCGCGCAGCACCGCGCCGCGCTGCAGCGGCCGGCCGACGTCGGCGGCGTGGAACGCGCCGTCTTTGCCCTTCTCCTCGAGCGTCGCCGCAACGCCCGCCACGCGCAGGATCGTGGTCACCTCGGCGATGCCGTTCTTCTTCTTCTTGGCGCCGGGAGCGTTCTTGCTGGTGCTGTTGGCGGGGAGCTTTTCGGGGCCGCAGCCGGCGGCGAGCAGCAGGGTCGCGGCGGCGGCGGCGGCAACGAGGGATCGGCCTTGGGGTTTCATCGGATCTCCGTCGGGGATGCTCGGGATGCCAGTGACTAACGCACGACCGCGTCCGGGGGTCTGACGCCACGCCGCAAACTGTCGTGTGCAGCGCGCGCTGCGCACCGGCGGCCATCGGACTCAGCAAAGCGCTATGATTTCGGCCCGATAAATTCTCCCCAGCGTGGCACGTGGGTTGCGACGAAGCGGGAGATGCCGCCGAGAAAATCGCTCCCGATCATCGCCGCCGCGATCCTGGCCGCCGCTTGCGGCGCGCCGATGGACACCCCCGTCCCCGAGAACGTCCGTCTGGCCGTCGTCGAGCACGACGCTCACCACCTCGCGCTGCGCGAGGGCGCGCGCACCGTGGCGCTGCTGCCTGTCGAGCACGTCAACCTCGACCGCGCCGAGGCCGTTCGCGGCGACGACGGCGACGTGGCCGTGAGCTGGCACCACGGGCGCTTCGGCGGCTCGACGCTGCTGCTCGCGCGCCACGGCGAGCGAGAGTTTCACGAGCTCCTCACCACGCGGGATGACCAGTCGCTCTCGGCGCCGCGCTTCGCCGCCGACGGCCGCTTGCTGGTGGCGCT
>JAGQIK010000706.1 GCA_020431405.1 Myxococcales bacterium | reverse complement strand
GCTTGAACGCGCTAATCGAAGTACCGGCCTCGTCCGTCTCCATCTCGTCGTCGCTTGATTTTTCGCTCTCACTCTTTGCTGTCGTCGTCGTCGTCGTCGCCGCCGCCGCCGCCGCCGCCGTCGCCGTCGCAGCTGCCCCTGCCGCCGCCGCCGACGCCGCCGCTGCTGCTGGCTGCTGCGCGGGGGCCTGCAGCTTGGCCAGCTGCGGGCGCGCCAGAAGATGCGTCGACTCGTCGTGCATGTCGCGCGGGCGCCCATCGTGCAGCTGCGTGGGCAGCGAGTCGAGCCCCGCACCGGGCCGCGGATCGACGGTGCCCATGCGATCGGTGGGCCGCCCGTCGAGCTGCTGAGCCATGCGCTGCTGTAGATCGGCGTCGATCGGCGTGTCGGTCTGCTCGAGCGCGTCGTCGGCGCGCGCGGTGGGCCGCTGCTCGAAGGCCAGCTGCCGCCCGGCGTAGCTGCGCAGGTCGGCGCGCGTCTCGTCTTCGTCCTCGTCGACGAAGGCCGACTGCCCCGGCGCGAGCGTCTTGGCGCGCGGTGACACCGCGACCACGGCTGCCGCGTCTTGCGCCTGCACGTCCGTGGTGCGCTCCGCCCACAGCCCCGCGCCCGCGCCCGCCGCCCCAGCGGCAAACGCGGCGTCGCGCGGCGTGGGCGCCTGCTCGGGTGACTGCATGCCTTCGAGCGTCGGCGCCGACAGCGCGCGCGCCGCGGCCAGCCGCGCGGCGCTGTTGGACGGCAGATCCGCGCGCGTCTCGTCCTCTTCGTCCCCAAAGCCGAGCGGCTCCGAGTCGAGCTTGGCGATGTCGCGAAACGTGTCGCGCATCCACTTGGCCATGTCGCGCTGCGTGAAGAAACGCCCGTCCTCGGCGAGCGTGGTCAGCGCGCGCGAAAGCTCCGCCGCCGACTGGAAGCGCTCTTCGCGCTTGCGCGCCAGCGCGCGCTGCACCACCGCGTCGAGCTCGGCGGTGATCGCGGGGTTGCTCTCGCGCAGCAGCGGGATCTGCGACATCAGCACCTTGCTCGCCGTCGTCAGCGCGTTGTCGCTCATGAAGAGCGGCCGCCCGGCGAGCATCTCCCAGAGCACGATGCCGAGCGAGAACACGTCAGAGCGCCCGTCGATCTGCCCGCCTTCGACCTGCTCGGGTGACATGTAGGCGAACTTGCCTTTGACGACGCCGCCCACCGTCTCCTCGAGCCGGATCTTGGCCTTGGCGATGCCAAAGTCGATCAGCTTGACCTCGCCCGAGTAGGCGACGAGCACGTTCTGCGGCGAGATGTCGCGGTGCACGATGTTGAGGCACCCGCCGTCGTCGCCGCACATCTCGTGCGCGTGCGCGAGCGCCTCGGCCACGCCGCGCCCGACGTAGAGCGCCATCGGCACGGGCATGCCGATGTTCTCGTAGTTGCCGATCACGTCGGGCAGGTCTTTGCCCTCGACGTACTCCATCGCGATGAAGGAGCGGTCGTTGACCTCGCCGAAGTCGAAGACCTGCGCGATGTTGGGGTGCACCAGACGCGCCGAGATGCGCGCCTCGTCGGCGAACATCGAGACGAACGCGCGGTCCTGGCTGTGCTGGTAGAGCAGGCGCTTGACGGCGACCTTGCGCTGCAGGCCGTTCGGCCCGCGCGTGTGCGCCAGATACACCTCGGCCATGCCGCCGATGCCGAGGCGCTCGAGCAGGGTATAGGGTCCAAACTGCTCAGGTTGCATGGGGATTTGGCTACTGATGATACGCCATGGGGACAACTTTTGCGCATCGCGTGCGTCATGACGCGTGAACCCACGACAAGACCCCTCGTGTCTCACCGTATCAGCCAACTCACCGAACGACGGAGGATCCCATGCGCTGGCGCTCGTGTGCCGCTCACACGCTGATCTACCCCCTGAGCCTGCTGATGCTCAGCGGCTGCGCCGAGCGCGCCGTCGGCCGCGGCAACCTCAGAACGCTCGCGCCGCTCATCGGCGGCGGCGCCGCCGTGGCCGACGCCAAGATCAAGCCGCCCAGCGAGCCGGTGCAGGACTACGTCGCCGACCTCGGCGCCCTCGAGCCCGCCTGGCCGCAGATCGCCTATCAGCTGCCGCGCCTGATCCGCTCGGTGATCGCGCGCGGCAGCTGGCTCGACGCGCACCACGCCGTCGACTACCGCGCCAGCACGCTGCGCGTGCGCCATCGCCCCGACGTCATCGGCGAGGTGCAGAAGCTCGTCGCCGAGCTTTCGCGCCGCCTCGCGCGCCCGCTCTACCTGCAGGTCGCCTTCATCGAGGCCGACTCCGCCACCGCCAGCAAGGCCTTCGCCCGCGACAAGCGCGGCCTGCGCCGCTTCGACGCGCGCGCCTTTCGCAAGGCCGTCGACCAAAAGCAGGCGCGCTTCCTCGCGCGCGCGATGTTCTCCGCCTACAACGGCGTGTGGAGCAAGAGCGAGCGCCTCGGAAGCCGCGTGTTCCTCTCTGGCGTCAACGTCTACGGCGGCACCGTGATGCCGCGCACCACGACGCTCGCCTCGGGCGCCACGCTGCAAGCCGCCGGCTGGCGCTGGGGCGAGCAGCGCGCCGTCGTAGCGCTCACTGGCGCGTACACCGGCGAGGCCGTCGGCGGCGCCGAGGTGCAGCAGACCGTGCACCGCGAGCTCCCGCGCCAAAAGACCACCGAGCACCGCTGGCAAGGCCACGACATCAAGTTCCGCCTGCCCGTGCGCCAGGTGATCGAGTTTCAAAACACGCTCGTCGTCGATCGCGGCCGCTGGTCCGTCGCCGCGCTGATGCCGCGCCAGAACGGCAAGCTCTGCGGCGTGATCGTCAAGGTCGACTGGCAATCGCTGTCCGGTGGCGCCAAGACGGCGCGCATCGATCCGCTCGTCAAAGGCCACGATTTCGTGCTCTCGATGATCCCCATCGCTATGCCCCTCGAGCAGTCGAGCCGCAACGGGCGCGGCCCGGCGTTTTCCTTCGACCAGCGCTCGTTCAAGAACCGCAGCGCGATCAAGCAGCACTCGGCGCGCTACTGGCGCCAGCGCGCCGAAGCGAGCCAGGCCGAGCAGAAGAAGCGCACCTACAACTTCCAGGACCACGCCGGCCAGCTGGCGCTCTCCTACAGCGCACGCGCCGCGGTGAGCAAACGCGCGCGTACGTATCTACGCCGCACGCAGGGCTGGTCGAAGAGCCACCAACTGCGCGCGCAGTTTCATCGCCCCGTGACCAGCAGCGCCCTCGGCGCGCTGCCGCCGGCGCTCGAGAAGCTCAAGGCCGACATCGCACGCGAGCGCTGGCCGGCCGGCACCGCCGTCGAGTTCATCGCCAACCACGTCTTCGTCGTGCATCGCCGCGACGTCGTCGACAAGCTCGCCAAGCTGCTGCGCGAGACGCATCGCTGGCGCAACCAGCGCGTGGTCACCGACATCGCCTTCCCGCTGCTCGGCGCCGACGCCCTCGACAGCCTCAGCGACGCGCGCGTCTCCGCGGCGCGCGCGGCCAAGCTGCGCGCCGGGCGCACGCTGCTGCCGGCCGCCTACGTGGTCGGGCGCGGCGGCTCGCGCGCCGAGATGTTCGTCGGCCAGATGCACGCCACGCTCTCGGGCGCCTGGGCGCCCGACGCCACCTCGCCCAACGTGCACGTCTACTGGAAGGGCGCGCGGCTCGGCATCACGCCGCGCGTCGGCCGCGACGACGCGCGCGGCATCGCGCTGCAAATGCGCCACTATCGCCTCTCGCGGCTCGCTCCGCGCAGCGTCGCCGGCGCCGTGCTGCAGCAGCCCGTGGACGCCACCTGGACCCACGGGCGCGCCCTCATCGGCGCCAGCGAGACCGGCGTGCTCACCGGCGTCAGCAGCACCCACAGCGGCGTGCTGGGGCTGCTCGTCTCGACCCGCTGGCGCGAGTAAAACACTTCGCATATTCTTCGGGTCGGCCTCTCGACGTCTCACCTCTGCCCGGCCACCGCCACTTCGACACATGCCCGAGATCGTCTTACTGCTGCTGACCATACCGACCGTTACGGCGTTGATCGGTTGGATCACCAACTGGGCAGCGGTGAAGATGATCTTCCACCCCGAGAAGTTCATCGGCATCGGCCCTGTCGGCTGGCAGGGCATCCTCACGCGGCAGGCGCCCAAGTTCGCGCAGAACGTCGCGAACATGGTCACCGAGAACTTCCTCACCGCCGAGCAGATGGTCAACTCGGTGGACCCCAAGCAGGTCGAGAAGCTGCTCGGCGACAAGCTCGACGACAGCACCAAGAAGCTCGTCGAGGAGTGCGGCGAGATCGTCGCCCCCGGCGCGTGGCCCAACCTGCCCGAGCCGATGCAGGCGATGGTGCTCGCGCAGATCAAGCTCAAGACGCAGGAGATGGTCACCCTCGTCTTCGACAAGGTCAAACCGCTGCTGATGAAGGCGCTCGACCTGCACGCGATCATCATCCGCTCGCTCACCGGCGAGAACGTGCAGGTGATGGTGCGGCTGACCAAGTACATCGGCCGCAAAGAGTTCAAGTTCATCGAGTACTACGGCGGCGTCTTCGGCGGGCTGATCGGCCTCGCGCAGGTGGCGCTGTGGAGCGTGCTGCAGCGCTGGTGGCTGATGCCGATCGTGGGCGCCATCGTCGGCCTGGTGACCAACTGGCTGGCGATCCAGATGATCTTCCGGCCCAAAGAGCCCACCAAGTACTTCGGCCTCGTCACCTACCAGGGCCTGTTTCCCAAGCGCCAGTCGCAGATCGCGCAGGACTACGGCGTGATCGCCGCGCGCGAGATCCTCACGCCCAAGGCGCTGATCGACTACATCATGGAGAGCGAAGCCGGCCAGAAGCTCGGCCTCGCCGTGGTCGAAGCGATCAGCGAGCGCATCGACGCCGAGTGGGAGCAGGCCAAGGCGATGATGCCGGTGCAGGTCACCGAGGAGCAGCTCGCCAAGATCAAAGCCAAGATCGTCGAGCAGCTGCTCGCCACGCTGCCCGAGATTCAGCCCGAGCTCGAAAAGTACCTCGACGAGACGCTCGAAGTGCGCGCCAACATCGAGGACAAGATGGCCGCCCTCGACAAGGACCGCTTCGAGCGCATCCTGCGCGGCATCTTCGAAGAGGACGAGATCATTTTGATTCTCGTCGGCGGTGTGCTCGGCGCGGGGGTCGGTTTCCTGCAGGCGCTGCTCGTTCTCGCCGTGCAGTAGAGCCGCCGCGGAGCGGCCGAAGCGTCGCCCTTTAACAGGGTGGGACATTCGGCTACAGTGCGCCGATGTCCTCCGAGCAGTCTGGTAAGCGAAAGCCCGCCGCCCCCACCGGCGAAGCCCAGAAGACCAAAGTCCACCATCCGCCAGGTCTGTGGATCCTGTTCTTCGCCGAGATGTGGGAGCGCTTCAGCTTCTACGGCATGCGCGCGCTGCTGACGCTGTACATGGCCTCGCCGCGCCGCGACACGCCCGCCTACGCCGACTACGTGCGCACGCGTCTGCGCAACAACCAGACGCCCAACAAACCCGGGCTCGGCTACAGCAAAGAGCACGCGCAGCACATCTACCACGCGTACGGCGCGCTGGTTTACGCCTTCCCTGTCATCGGCGGCAAGCTCGCCGACTCGCTGCTCGGCTACCGCTTGGCGATCATCATCGGCGGCGTGACGATGGCCCTCGGCCACTTCATCATGACCATCGAGAACACGACGTTCTTCTTCGGCGCGCTGGCGCTGATCTCGATCGGCAACGGCTTCTTCAAGCCCAACATCTCGTCGCTGGTCGGCAAGCTCTACAACGAAGGTGATTCGCGGCGCGACGCCGGCTTCACGATCTTCTACATGGGCATCAACCTCGGCGCGCTGCTGGCGCCCGCGATCTGCGGCTACCTCGGCGAGGGCGGCGACTGGCACAACTGGCACTACGGCTTCGGCCTCGCCGGCGTCGGCATGTGCATCGGCCTGGCGTGGTTCATCAAGGGCCGCGCGCGCCTCGAGGGGCACGGCGAGCCGCCGAGCGCCGAGCGGCTGGTCAAGCCGATCGTCGCCGGGCTCAACCCGCTGATCCTGATCCTCGTCGGCGCCATCGCGATGATCCCGCTGGCGGCGCTCGGCCTCTGGAAGAACGAGTACATCGGCTACGCGCTCTACACCGTGGCGATCATCGTGCTCGGCTATCTGCTCTACGTCGCCTTCACCGAGGAGCGCACCGCGCGCCATCGCCTGTTCCTGGTGATGGTGCTGATGGTCTTTCACACCTCGTTCTGGGCCGTCTTCGAGCAAGCGGGGAGCTCGTTCACCTTCCTCACCGACACCTTCCTCGACCGCAAGGTCTTCGGCTACGAGCTCAAGACGTCGTGGTTCCAGGTGGTCAACCCGTCGATGATCGTGATGCTGGCGCCGCTGTTCGCCAGGACGTGGAACTTCCTGACGCGCGTCGACAAGAACCCGTCGATCCCGACCAAGTTCGCGCTCGGCAACCTCGGCGCGGCGCTCGGCTTCGGCGTGATCGTGCTCGGCGCGCACTCGGTGCTCGGCAACGTGCAAGAGGGCGCCACCGTGCTGCCCAAGATGCCGCTGCTGTACATGATCCTGACCTACCTGATGCACACCACCGGCGAGCTGTGCCTCTCGCCCGTCGGCCTCTCGGCGATCACCAAGCTCTCGCCGCCGCGCGCGGTGGGCACCGTGATGGGCTCGTGGTTTCTGACGATCTCGATGGCGCACAAGGCGGCCGGCTTCATCGCCGGTCTGACCACGCCGCACGGCTTCAACAAGTGGACGCCCGTGGCGAAGCTGTCGCGCTACTCGGCGGTCTACAAGGTCGTCGGCTTCGTGGTCGGGGGGATGGGCCTTCTGCTCGGCGTGCTGTCGGGCTTGCTCAAGAAGCTCGCCCACGGCGTCGAGTAGCCGCGCGCGAGCGCCCGCCGCGACATGAACACAGCGGTCGTCAGCGAGCCGATGCTGGTGCTCGCTGTGCTGCTCGGCGTGCTCGCGCTGCTCTTCGCCATCGACGCGTCGCGCTTCAAGCGCGTCTTTCGCGTGGTGCCGCTGCTCGTCTTCGCTTACTTCGTGCCCACGCTGCTCTCCAACGTGGGGCTGATCCCGCTCGCCTCGCCGCTCTACGTGTTCATCAAAAAGCAGGTGCTGCCGGCGGCGCTCTTTCTGCTCGTGCTCTCGGTGGACGTGCCGGCGATCTTGCGTCTCGGCAAGCCGGCGCTGCTGCTGTTCTTCAGCTCGACGGCGAGCGTGATGCTCGGCGGGCCGCTGGCCTATCTCGCGCTCGGCGCGCTGGTGCCGCGCAGCCTCGGCGAGCAAGCCTGGAAAGGCCTCGCCGCCGTGGCCGGCTCGTGGATCGGCGGCGGCGCCAACTACATCGCCATCGGCAAGAGCGTCGGCGCGACGGACTCGACGCTGTCGATGATGGTCGTCGTCGACGTGGCCGTCTCCAACATCTGGACCGCGGTGCTGCTGTGGTTTGCCGGCCGCGAAGCGGCGATGGACGCGGCGATCGGCGCCAACCGCGGCGCCCTCGACGCGCTGCGCGAAAAGATCGCGCGCTTTCAGGCCGAGGTCGCCAAGCCGACAACACTCGCCGCGCTGCTCGCCATGCTGGCGCTGGCCTTCGGCAGCAACGCCCTCGGCTACCTGGCCGCGCGCGTGCTGCCCGAGCTGGGCTCGGTGGTGAGCAAGTTCACCTGGGTCGTCTTGATCGTCACCACCATCGGACTTCTCTGCTCGTTTTCGCCGCTGCGACGGCTCGAGGGCTACGGCGCGAGCCGCCTCGGCTCGGTGTTTCTGTACCTGCTCGTCGCGTGCATCGGCGCCTCGGCCGAGCTGCGCAAGATCCTCGACGCCTGGCAGCTCGCCGCCGTCGGCGCGCTGTGGATGGCCTTTCACGCGGCGGCGATCTTGATCGTGCGGCGACTCGTGCGCGCGCCGATCTTCTTCGCCGCCGTCGGCTCGCAAGCCAACGTCGGCGGCGCGGCGTCGGCGCCGATCGTCGCGGCGGCCTTTCATCCGGCGCTGGCGCCGGTGGGCATCCTGCTGGCGGTGCTCGGCTACGTGCTAGGCACCTACTGCGGGCTCGTCTGCGCCCGGCTGCTCGAGATCGTGCACCACGTCCTCTTCTGAGCTCGCGGGCGCGGCATCGGCGGCGGGCGCGGCCGCGGGGGCGACGACCTTGTCGGGCATGTAGTAGGGCATCGACAGCTCGCGCCAGTTCTCGCAGGCGTCGAGCAGCGCGAGGATGCTGTTGAGCCCGAAGGTGATGCGGTTGATCAGCAGGTAGTCGCCGGGCATGTTGAGCTTGCGCATGTTGGGTCCGAACATCTGGCCCAGCGCCTTGGCGCAATACTCCTTGGTGAAGTGAAACGGCTGGTTCTCCTCGAGCAGCGGGATGTAGAACCAGCGCGCGTACTCCCACAGCCAGTCGCGGTCGACCTTGTGCGCGTGGCCTTCGCGGATGAAGCGCATCTCGCAGGCCTTGGCGAAGTAGCCGTCGCGATCGCCGGTCAGGTAGCACATGTTGAGGTGCTTGAAGTCGGCGATGAACTGCGGGTCGAAGCGCTTGACGCTGCCGTAGTCGACGAAGGCGATGCGCCCGTCTTTGGTGAAGATGTAGTTGCCCGGGTGCGGGTCGCCGTTGAAGACGTTGTGGTGCATCAGCGAGTCGAAGACGAACTCGCGGATGATCGCCACCGCGGCCTTCTTCTGCTGCGGCGTCGCGTCGGCGAGAAACTCGTAGAAGCCGCGCCCTTCGACCAGCTCGCTGGTGAGCACGCGGCGCGCCGAGAGCTCGGGCAGCACGCGTGGCACGATGATCTTGTCGTGGTTGCCATAGAGGTCGACGAACAGCTTCTGGTTGGCCGCCTCGTGCTCGTAGTCGAGCTCCTCGAGCAGGCGCGCCTGCAGCTCCTCGACGATCGGCTTGACGTCGATGTTGGGCGTCAATGCGCCGACGACGCCCATCAGCATCGCCGTGTTCTTGACGTCGCCTTCGATGGCGCGGTCGACGCCGGGGTACTGCACCTTGACCGCCACGTCGCGCCCGTCGCGCGTGCGCGCGCGGTGCACCTGGCCGATGGATGCCGACGCCAGCGGCTGGCGATCGAAGCGCGAGAAGAGCTTCTCCGGCGAGCGACCGAGCTCGGCCTCGATCACGCGCACGACGATGTCGTAGTCCATCGGCGGCGCGTCGCGCTGCAGCTGCTTGAGCTGCTGCTTGTAGGCCTCGGGCAGCGTGTCGTCCATGAACGACACGATCTGCCCCAGCTTCATCAGCGCACCCTTCATGTTGCCCATGGTCTCGAGCGCGGCCTTGGCGGTGCGCTCGTGAAAGGCGCGATCGAGCGCTTCGCGGCGCCGCTTGGGCGTCAGCGCGCGGCGCAGCTTGCGCAGCATGTGGCGAAAGGTCATGCGCACGGCGCCGCTGAAGATGCGCAGCCAGCGACCCCAGCGCGAGGTGAGGATCCCGGCGTCGCTGCGCCGCGACGTCACCGCCAACGTCGTACCCCAGACGACGACGAGGGCGAGCGGTGCGATGGCGATCCAGATCATCAGCTCCTGCATTGTGCCAGGAAAGCGGTGCATGTGCGTGTGTGGCGCGCGCGACGCGCCTGTCAAAAGCTCGTCACGTCCTGGGCTGCTTTGCCGCAGCGCGCCGTGCTGTAACTCCAGCCGCTTAGCCGCCGGTACGCCCCGTGCACTCTCCTGTCGAGCAACACGCGAGCGGGAGCAGCGACACGATGTGGCAGCACGCACAGTCTTTCGATTCTCTGGCGGTCGACGCCGCCCGCTCGACGCGCAGCCGCCTGGCGCTGCTCGACGTGCTGTGTCTCGGCTATCACAGCTACATGCTGCTGCGCGTCGCGCTCTCGCCGCGCGGCGAGTCGTGGCCGCTGGCGATGGCGTGGACGACCTCGCTGCTGGCCGTGGCCGCGACGGCGATCTTCGTCGCGCGCGGCGGCGCGGTCACCTCGGCGCGCCAGCGCAGCCTGCTCTACCGCGCCGGTCTGTTCGTGCCGATGGTGCTGTCGTACATCTCGCTGCGCACCGTGCTGCCCGCGCTGGGACCGACGCTGCGTGACGGCGCGCTGCTCGCCGCCGACAACGCCCTGCTCGGCGCGACGCCTGCCCTCGCCTGGCAACATCTCGCCGGCAACACCGCGCTCGTCGAGTGGCTCTCGTTCTTCTACTTCAGCTACTTCATTATCCTCGCGCTCAACCTCTTTCCTGCGCTGGCGCGCACCACGCCGGCGGCGCGCGAGCTGCTCACCGGCGCGATGGTCGTCTCGGCGCTCGGTCACATCGGCTACACGCTGGTCCCTGCCCTCGGCCCCTACGCCACCGCGAGCTTCGACACGCCGCTCTCGGGTGGCCTGTGGTGGTCGATCGTACAGAGCACGGTGAGCTCGGCCGGCGCGCAGCTCGACGTCTTTCCTTCGCTGCACACCGCCTTCCCGACCTACTTCGCGCTGCACGCCATCGCGCATCGCCGCCGCACCTGGCCCATCGAGCTCTTCGCCGCCGGCAACATCATCGTCTCGACGATGTTTCTGCGCTGGCACTACGCCGTCGACGTCGTCTTCGGCTTGGCCCTCGCGCTCGTCGCGCGCGGCGTGGCCAAGGTCGCGGCCAAGCGCGAGTGGCCCTAGCGATCAGCCTGAACGGCAGGCGCTGTCGCCGCTCACCTGAAGGGCGAGGGCACATCGAGGCGGCGCAGCGCGAAGGCCTTCGCCGCCGCGGCTTTGGGTGGCTTGCACTGCCACAAGAGCGCGATGGGCGAGGTCGGGTCATCGAGGCGCAGCACGGCGAAGCGCACCTGCTCGACGTGCTTCTGCCCACGCACGACGAGCCGATAGGTGGGCTTTCGGTCGAGGCGCCGGCGCATCAGGCGTACGCCCCACTCGTCGTCGCGCGGCAGATCGGCAGCCGCCTGAATCAGGGCGCCAGCGTGCCACACGGCACGGTGCGGCTCGCGGCCCGCTACCTGCTGATGAAAGACCGCCAGCGTCGCGGTGGGCTTGCCCGCGCTGGAAAAGCGCGTCCACAACACACCGCTGGCACCCGGATAGTCGTAGAACAGCTCGACGCCGTGCGTGCTCGATCCCATGCCTAGCGCGGTGGCCGTGCTGTAGCCGACCACGCGCCCGACACCCTCGAGCGCCACGGCGTCAACCTTGCCGCCCGGCACCAGCGGGACACGCAGAAGCTGCGAGGGCAGGCCTGCGCGGCGCGTGGCGTAGGTGTTGAACAGGTAGAGCGCGTGCGCGTCGGCGGCAACGCGGCGCGTGCGGGCCGCGCGACCACGCCGCACCAGCCGCGGCGCCTCGCGCGGCACACCGGCCAGATCGAACAGCCGCGCGCGAGTGACCACAGTGGCCTCGTCTTTGGCTTCGCCGGCGCGCGACCAAACCGCGATGAACCCGCCCGGCGCGGGGAAGACCTCGACGCGCTGCAGGTCGCGCTCGCCCGCCTCGTGCACGCGGCGCGCCGCGCTGGCGCCGTCGACGACGAGCCATCCGACGCCTTGGTCGATCCACACCGTCGCGGTCCTACCCGCGCTGGCGGCGATCTCGGGGCTGACCACGGGGCGCGCTGTGCGTGCCACGTCGCGGGCCAAGTCGCGCGGGCGGGCAGGCGATGCGGCCTTTTTCGTCGTCGGCGCGGATGTCGCGGGCGCAGCGGCAGCGGCGGCGGAATCGGCGCGGCGCGCGCGCTTGGATGCTGGCGGGCACGAGGCGAGCGTCACCGCGACGACAGCGGCACAGATGCTACGCGTGAGCCAGCGCATACATCATCGTACGTTCGGGCGGGCGCAAAACGTCTGCGCGTCGTGCGCCCGGCCACTGAAATCGTCTGAGATTGCTGCGGCGCGTGCGCGGCGACGATCGTTTTTCTCGAAGCGATGGAAACACGCGAAGCGATCACCCGAGGCTCGAGCGCGCGATCGACGTTGATCTTGCTCGTCGTGCTGGTGTTGAGCGGGTGTGGCAGCGGCGACAACAAGCCCGCCGACGCCGCCGGCGAACACCGAGCGGACCGCGGCGTCGAGGCCGCGCCCGATGGCCCCCGCGACGCGACGCCCGCCGACCTCGCACGCCACGACGGCGACGGCGGACCCGCCTGCACGGCACACCACGACTGCCCGCAGGGTGACTACTGCTACCGCGGCGCCTGCGTCTCCGACCCGCTGTTCAAGATCTTCCACCACGGCAAGCCGGGCTGTCCGCCCGGCCACTGGTGCGTCACGCCCAGCGGTGCGCGCGACCGCTGCGGCAAGGACCCCAGCTTCGCCTGCAACGACGCGTGCGACTGCGGCCCCGCGCACTGCTGCATGACAATCGCAGGCGTGGGCAAGCGCTGCGTGCGCGACCTCGAAGACCCGTGGCTGCCCGCGCCGGCTGGCGCGTCGACGATCTATGGCGCCCGCTGCCCCGCCGACGCGCCAACGTATTGCTGCGGCGACGCCTCGTGCCACGCCGGCAAAGCCGCCTACGGCGCGGCCACCGGCTTTGTCTGCTACGACCGCGCGTCCAAGACGTCGCAAGCGATCTGCGGCGGCAAGAGCTGTCAGGGCACCGCGTGTCACTGCGCCGCCGGTCAATCGTGCGTCGACACGCTCAGCGCCGGCGTACCGGCGGGCAAGGCCTGCGGTCAGCTCACCGGCGGCTCGTGCCTGTCCAACGCCATCGCCGAGGCCGTCTTCGGCTGGAAGGCCAACGAGATCCTGCCCTGCTGCACGGCCAACTGTGCGGTCGGCCAGCGCTGCGACCGCGGCTTTCGAACAGACGGCAGGTATGCATTCTCCCGCATCGCGGCCGTTTGCGGTGGAACCTGCGGGAATCAAAGCTGCGACTTTGGCGAGACGCCCGCCAGCTGCCCCGCAGACTGCGCCGTCACGCACAGCGGTAGCCCCGTCTGCGACGCGGTCTGGACCACCCCCTCGATGTGCGGCGACGGCGTCTGTCAGAGCGCGGGTGTCTGCGACGTCACGCGCGTCGAGTCGTGCGCCACCTGCCCCGAAGACTGCGGCAAGTGCGCCTGGAAGATCGTGCACGGCCAAGGCGGCTTCACCGCGCGGTCCGAAAACATGTACGCCATCTGGGGCGCCGCGCCCGATGAGGTCTACGCCGTTGGCGAAGGCGGCGCGGTGCTGCGCTTTGATGGACGCCGCTGGACGCCGATGAGCTCGGGCACCAGCAACGACCTCTTCGGCGTGTGGGGCCGATCGGCGAGTGACATCTACGCCGTCGGCGCTGCCGGCACGATCCTGCACTACGACGGCGTGCGCTGGTCGCCGATGACATCGGGCACCAGCAAGGCGATCTACTCGGTCTACGGCGCCAGCGCGCGCGTCTTCGCCGTCGGGCAGAGCGGCTTGGCGATGCGTTACGACGGCCAGAGCTGGACGAACGTGTCGCTCGGCAGCCCGGCGCTGATCAACGTCTGGGCCGCCAGCGACAGCGTCGCCTTCGCCAGCGGCGATCTGGGCAAGATCTACCGTTTCGACGGCACGCAGTGGCAGGCGATGAGCTCCGGCACGCTGCGAAACCTCGCCGGCGTGTGGGGCAGCTCGCCGAGCAACGTCTACGTGGTCGGCGCGCTGGGCACGCTGCTTCACTTCGACGGCAGCAGCTGGAGCGCCGTCAGCACCACCTCCGTCGCCTCGTTTCAGGACATCAGCGGCGCGTCGGCGAACGAGATCGTCGCCGTCGGCCTCTTCGGCCGCGTGCTGCGCTACGACGGCCAGAGCTGGCGCGAGAGCACGACAGCGATCAAACAGCACGGCGTATGGGCCAGCGCCGGGCACGTGTTCATCGCAGGGGACGGCGGCGCGCTGCTGCACGACAGCGGCAGCGGCTTCGTGCCCACCGCCGCGCAGACCACCAACTGGCTCACGTCGGTGTGGGTCGGCGCTTCGGGCGAGGCGTTCGCCGTCGGCGAGGCGGCGCGCGTGCTGCGCTTTGATGGCACGGCGTGGTCGCCCATGAACAACCCCGCCGGCGGCACACTGAGCAGCGTGTGGGGAAGCTCGCCCAGCGACGTCTACGCGGTGGGCGAGGACGGTCGGATCATCCACTACGACGGCACGCAGTGGTCGGCGCTGGCCTCGGGCACGACAGCGTTCTTGCAGCAGGTGTGGGGCACCTCGAAGAACAACGTGCTCGCCGTCGGACCGGGCGGCACCGTGCTGCGCGGCAGAAGCGGCAGCGGCTTCATGCCGATGGCCAGCAGCTCGAGCGACTTTCTGATCTCGCTGTGGGGCAGCTCGCCGAGCGACATCTACGCCACGGGCCAGACCGACCTGCTGCACTTCGACGGCACGCAGTGGACCAAGAGCGCGCTGCCCGGCCTCCGCTACCACACCGTCTGGGGCCTCTCGCAAAGCGACGTCTACGCTACCGATCTGTCGAGCGGCATCTATCGCCTCAGCGGGTCGACCTTCGTGCCGTTCTACAACCCGAGCGGCTACCGGCTGACGCGACTGTGGGGCACCAGCGCCAGCGACCTGACCGTCATCGGCGAGCGGCAGAGCGCCCCGCCAGGCACCGTCATGCACCACTACGACGGCAGCGCCTGGCAGCCCGCGCGCGCCGACCTGCGCGAGGCTGGCGCGCTGCGCTGCCGCGGCCTGCTCGGCATCAGCGGCGGCTACGCCGTCGGCGAAAACGAGCTGATCCTCAGGCGGGCGCCGTAGCGACCCCCGCGCTTGTTTCCGCACCGCTGTCATTGACAGCGTCCTGCAACGGGGGCTCTCGTGAGGCCATGAGAGCCTGGACCTTCGAGCGATACGGGGAGCCCGACGTGATGCGCCTGCGCGATCTACCCGTGCCGCAGCCCGCACGCGACGAAGTGCGCGTGCGCGTTCACGCGACGTCGCTCAACGCGTCGGACATGGAGTTTCTGCGCGGAAAGCCGGCGTACATTCGCATCAACGCCCCGTTTCGGCCGCGCGCGTCGATCCTCGGCTCGGACATCGCCGGTGTCGTCGAGGCGGTGGGGCGCGACGTGACAACGCTGCGCCCGGGCGACGCGGTGCTGGCAGACTTGATGGCGCGCGGCTGGGGCGGCCTCGCCGAGCAGGTTTGTGCGCCCGCGTCGTCGTGGGTGCGCAAGCCCGACGACGTGCCCTTCGACGACGCCGCGTGCTTGCCGCAAGCAGGCGTCGTCGCGCTGCAGGCGCTGACGCGCAAAGGAGCGCTCGAGGCGGGTCAGCGCGTGGCGATCAACGGCGCCGGCGGCGGCTCGGGCAGCTTCGCAATCCAGCTCGCCAAGCGCGCGGGCGCGCAGGTCACGGCCATCGACCGCGCGGACAAGGCCGAGCTGATGGTCGCCCTCGGGGCCGACCACGTGGTCGACTATCTAAAGGACGACTTCACCGCCGGCGGCGCGCGCTTCGATCTCATCGTCGACTTCGTCGCCCACCGCTCGATCTTCGACTACCGCCGGGCGCTCGCGCCGCGCGGCCGCTACGTGATGGTCGGCGGCAGTGTGCCGCGCTTGCTGCAGACGGTGACCGTCGGCGCGCTGCTCTCGTGCCTCGGCTCGCGCCAGATGGGTCTGCTGCTGCACGAGCAGCGCGCCACAGACATCGAGACGCTGCTCGATCTCTGCCGCGATGGCCACCTGGTGCCGCACATCGGCCACCGCTTCCCGCTCTCGCAGGCCGACGAGGCGCTGCGCTTGCTCATCGCGGGCGGCAGCATGGGCAAGATCGTCGTCGACGTCGTCCGAGACTAGCCTCGGGCGCGCAGCGACTCGATCACGTCGCGCGTGCTGCTCACGCCGCTGGCGAGCAAGCCGAAGTTGGCCAGCGTGCTCTCGAGCGTCTTGTCGTCGGTGGTGCCGATGGCGTCGCTCACGACCACGACGTTGAAGCCCGCTTCGACGCCCTCGCGCACGTGCGCTTCGACGCAGAGGTTGGCGACCATACCGGCGACGACCACCGTCTCGATGCCGCGCTGGCGCAGCTGCTTGTAGAGGTCGGTGTTTGCCGGCGAGGGGCCCTTGCGCGGCTCGAGCACGATCGTGTCCGGTCCCGGCTCGAGGCGCGGGTGGAAGCGGCCGCCGCCGTCGGGCAGCCCCATCTTGCGCTCGATCATCAGCTGCTGCAGCGCGTTGCGCGGCGTGATCTTGCGGTGGTCCTCCTCGGTGAGCCGGATCCAGGCATAGAGCACCGGCGCACCGGCGCGCTCGGCCTCGCTGCGCAGCGAGACGAGCTTGTCGACGATCTCGAGGCGCTCCACCTCGGCACCTACCAGGTCCCAGAAGGCACCTTTCGGAGCGAGCAGGTCGAGCTGCGGGTCGACGATCAGCAGCGCAGAGCGTTTCCAGTCGATGGGTTTGGTCATCTCGCATCTCCTTCATCGGCATGAGCGCGACGTTTTGAAGTGAACGCTTCAATAAGTAGCGGGCGGCCGACCCCTTGTCGAGGTTTTTTTGGAGTGATAATTTCAAAACATGGGTAGGCCGCGCACAATCCCGCGAGATCAGGCGATCGACCGCGCCCTCAAGGTCTTCTGGGAGAAAGGCTACGAGCAGACGTCGATCGCCGATCTGTCGGCGGCGCTCGAAGGCGGACCGTCGAGCATCTACAACGCCTTCGGCAACAAGGAGTCGCTCTTCCGGCTCGCCATCGAGCGCTACGTCGCGCAATACACGGGCTTTCTCGCCGCCGCAGAGCTCGATCTCGACGTCGAGCCGCTGGTGCTCGAGGTGCTGCGCGGCGCCGCGCGCGCTTACACCTCGCCCAATCTCCCCCCAGGTTGCGCGATCATGCAGAGCGGCGGCGCCCCTGGCGCGCGCCACTCGCGCGCGGCCGCGATCACGCTCGAGGTCAAAGCGGCCGTCGAGCAGCAGCTCGAGCGCGCGCTGGCGCGGGCGGCGAAGACGCATGACACCACGCTGGCTGCCTCTTCGCGGGTCGTGGCCAAGTACCTGATGACCACCATGCGCGGCATGTCGCAGCTCGCCATCGACGGCGCCTCGTGCCGCGAGCTGCTTGCCGTCGCCAAAGTGGCTGCCACCGCCTGCGTAGCGCGTTGAAATCGGCTGAGATTGCCGCGCGCGCGACGGGCGTCGATCATTGATCGCGGGCCCCACAGAGCGGGAGAAGCCTTGTGATCACAACGCGCTCGCGCGCGTATCTCGCGCTGCTGACAATCGCGATGATCCTCTGCGGTTGCGGCAGCGACGGCGGCAAGCCAGGCGACGCGGCGAACGAGCGGCGCCGCGCAGACGCCGGTGTCGACGCCACGGACGACGTGGCGATCGACGACGCGCGCGGCGACACCACCGGCGACACCACGGCGCCCGACGCCATCGACGGCGGCGACCGCGACGGCACGCCCGCCTGCCTGACGCACCACGACTGCACGCAGGGCGACTACTGCTATCAAGGCAGCTGCGTCACCGATCCGCTGGTCAAGATCTTCCACCTCGGCAAACCGGGCTGTCCGCCCGGCCACTGGTGCGTCACGTCCAGCGGCGCGCGCGACCGCTGCGACAAAGACCCCAACTTCGCCTGCAACGACGCCTGCGACTGCGGGCCCGGCCACTGCTGCATGGACATCGCCGGCGTGGGCAAGCGCTGCGTGCGCGACCTCAAGGACCCGTGGCTGCCAGCGCCTCCCGGCACGTCGACGATCTACAACGCCACCTGCCCCGTCGACGCGCCGACCTATTGCTGCAGCGACGCGTCGTGCCACGCCGGCAAGGCCGTCTACGGCGCGGCCACCGGCTTTGCTTGCTACGACCGCGCCTCCAAGACCACGCAGGCGATCTGCGGCGGCAACAGCTGCCAGGGCACGGCCTGCCACTGCGCCGCCGGCCACTCGTGCGTCGACACCCTCAGCGCCGGCGTGCCCGCGGGAAAGGCGTGCGGTCAGCTCACCGGCGGCTCGTGTGTCTCCAACGCCATCGCCGAGGCCGTCTTTGGTTGGAAGGCCAACGAGATCCTGCCCTGCTGCACGGCCAACTGCCCGACTGGCCAGCGCTGCGACCGCGGCTTTCGCACCGACGGGCAGTACGCCTTCTCGCGTGTCGAAGGCGTCTGTGGCGGAATCTGCGGTAATCAAACGTGCGACTTCGGCGAGACGCCTACCAGCTGCCCCGCCGACTGCACCGTCACCCTCAGCGGAAGCCCCGTCTGCGAGACGGTCTGGAAAAACCCGTCGATGTGCGGCGACGGCGTCTGTCAGGGCGTCGGCGTCTGCGACTGGGACCAGGTCGAGTCGTGCGCTACGTGCCCCGAGGACTGCGGCAAGTGCGCGTGGAAGATGGTGCATGGCCAGGGCGGCTTCACCGCGCTGACCGAGAACCTCTACGGGCTGTGGGGCAGCGCGCCGGACAACGTCTTCGCCGTCGGCGAGGTCGGCGCGATCCTGCGCTGGGACGGGCGCCGCTGGACGCCGATGACGTCGGGCACCAGCAAGGCCCTCTACAACGTGTGGGGCCGCTCCGCTACCGATGTCTACGCCGTCGGCAGAGACGGCACGATGCTGCACTACGACGGCACGCGCTGGTCAGCGATGACGTCGGGCACCACCCAGTCGATCTACGGCATCCACGGCACGGCGTCGGTCCTCTTCGCCGTCGGCAACAAGGGCCTCGTGATGCGCCACGACGGCCAGAGCTGGACCGTAGGCCAGTCCGGAAACCGCGCGCTCTACAACGTGTGGGCCGCCAGCGACGGCGAGGCCTTCGCCGCCGGCGACGCGGGCCGCATCGTGCGCTACGCGGCCGGTCAGTGGCAGGCGATGACCTCGGGCACGCCGCGCAACCTCAGCGGCGTGTGGGGCACCTCGCCAACCAACGTCTACGTGGTCGGCACGCTCGGCACGGCCCTGCACTACGACGGCAACGGCTGGACGCTGCTCAACACCGGCCTGGGCGCCGCGATGCAGACCATCACCGGCAACTCCGCCACCGACATGACCGCCATCGGCCTCTTCGGCCGCGTGGTGCACTTCGACGGCACCACGTGGACGGAGACCAAGGTCACGTCGACGACCAAATTCCACGGGCTGTGGGTCGCGCCCGGCCACACGTTTGTCTCGGCCGAAGGCGGCGCGCTGTTTTACGACAGCGGCAGCGGCTTCGCCTCCACCGGCGCGACGATCACCGACACCCTGATCAGCGTCTGGCGCGACGCCACCTCGGGCGAAGCCTACGCCGTCGGCGAGAGTGGCCTGGTGCTGCACTTCGACGGCACGGGCTGGTCCAGCGTCAGCACGCCGGGCAGCGGCTTTCTCACCAGCGTGTGGGGAAGCTCGCCGAGCGACGTCTACGCCGTCGGCGAAAACGGCCAGATCATCCACTACGACGGCACGCAGTGGACGAGCGTGGCCTCGGGCACGACCGAATTTCTGCAGAAGGTCTGGGGCAGCTCGAAGACCGACGTCTTTGTCGTCGGCCCTGCGGGCACCATGCTGCACAACGATGGCAGCGGCTTCAAGCCGATGACCACCGGCTCGAGCGACTTCCTGCACTCGGTCTGGGGCAGCTCGAAAACCAACGTCTTCGCCGTGGGCCGCACCGATCTACTGCGCTACGACGGCACCAGCTGGACGCGCAGCGCGCTGCCCTCGACGGGCTTCCATTCGGTGTGGGGCCTCTCGCAAAGCGACGTCTACACGTTCGAATACAGCAGCGGCATCCGGCGCTTCGACGGCGCGTCGTTCGTCTCGTTCTACAACCCGAGCGACATGCGCGTCTATGGCCTGTGGGGCACCAGCCCGACGGACCTCCACGCCGTCGGCTCGAACACCAGCACGGTGCC
The DNA here is from genome assembly GCA_020431405.1 of Myxococcales bacterium. Classification (GTDB taxonomy): domain Bacteria; phylum Myxococcota_A; class Polyangia; genus JAGQIK01. The sequence continues at coordinate 14,543 of JAGQIK010000706.1, read as the reverse complement.
GTACATCGTCACGATGCGCAGCTACGACGGCACGAGCTGGAAAGACGCGCGCGCCGACCTGCGCGAGGTCGGCTCGCTCAAGTGCCGCGCTCTGCTCGACGTCAAGGATGGCTACGCCGTAGGCAACAACGAGCTGATCCTCGAGCACGCGCCCTGAGTCTCCGATCGGGGACCTCGCTCACCACGCGTGCGGCGCCCGATGCCCAGCCCAAACCGCGCAAGTAGGCGGCAGTACGACAGTCGCCTGTTGGCATCCGTGTTGCTTCGCGTAACGGCGTAGGCGGCATCACCGAAGCGAGGAGGCGACGCGCGTGCGGCGAACAATCTTTGGCGTATCGATCGCGCTCTCGATCCTCGTCGCCTCCGCGGCGGCCGAGGGTTTTTGCATCAACAAGAAGAAGGGCGCCGCGGTGGAGGCGACCTGGACGAAGGAAGTGCCCTACTTCGTCTCCGACACCATCACCGACCCCGCGCTGCTCGACGCCATCGACGCTGCATTCAAAGCTTGGGGGGAAGTGGAGTGCTCGACCCTGCGCTTTCGCAAAGGCGGCAGCTTCGAGATCGATCGCGTGCCCTTCCAGTTCCACCGCAAGTACGCCATCTACGTCTTCTTCTTCACCGACGCGGCCAGCTATCCCACCGACGCGCAGTACGTCAGCTACACGTCGCACGGCACGGACATCAACGGCGCGCTCAGCGAAGCCTCCATCGGCCTCAACGGCTTCGCCTACAAGTGGAGCGCCGACGGCTCGAGAGGGATCGACATCCGCGCCGAGGTGGCGCGCATCATCGCCGACGTGGTCGGCCTCGAGACATCCAACGTGGCGAGCTCGCTGACGCGCCAGTCGCCAGGCGAAGGCGGCGGCAAGCTCAGCACGGACGACATCGAGGCGCTGCAGTACCTCTACTACAAAGACGGCTGCGCGCTGGCCAAGGTGCCCAACTCGGCGACGGGCTGTTCGAGCGGCGGCGGCGGCGGCACGAGCACGCCAGCCCCTGGGCCGACCAGCCTCGACCCCGGCGATCCAACGCCGACCCCGCCCGCCGCGAGCAACAGCTGCAGCTCGGCGGCCGACTGCAGCGATGGCCGCCAGTGCGCAGCGGGCAAGTGCATCGCGCCGCCCCCCGCGTTTGGCGAAGGTGGCTGCACGGCGGCCGGCAGCGGCAGCCACGCCAGCAACCCAGCGCTCTGGCTGCTGCTGCTCGCGTTCCTCTTCACGGTGCGGCGCCGTCGACGGTAGCGCGCTAGAGTTGCCGCCCCGCGCTGTTCCCCTGGCGACGCGGATGATCCGCGCAGAGCGCGAGCAGGCGGGCGTTATAGGGCGCTAGGCCGAACACCGCGCGCGCCGTCTCGTCGAGCTTGGACTCGCGCTCGCGAAAGGCGTCGAGCGCGCGCGGCAGCAAGGCCCTGGCGTCGGTGACCTTGCCGGCCGCGTCGAGCACGTCGTGGGCGTCGAGGAGGATCTCTACCTCCGACGTCTCGTGACCACCGAGCTCGTCGAGGATCTCGAGGGCGCGCTCGGCCTCGGCGAGCGCTTCGTCGACGCGAGCGAGGCCAACCAGCGCGCGCGCTAGCTTGAGGCGCGCCTCGATCTCGACGGGCGGGGCATTCTGGGCGGTGAGCTGCACGGCGACGCGCGCGCTGTCGGCGGCCGCTGTCAAGCTGGCGTGATCCGCGGCGCCGAGGTGCGCGCTGGCGGCGCCGACGAGGGCCAGCGCTTCGGTGCGCGCGTCGCCGATGGCGGCGGCCGTCTCGCGAGCGAGGCGCAGGAACTCGAGGCCGGCCTCGCCGTCGCCGAGGGCGATGGCGGCGCGGCCGCGGTAGGTGTAGGCGCTGGCGAGCGGGCCGAGCAGCTTGACGGCGCGCGCGAGCTCGACGGCGCGGTCGGCTTGCTCGGCGGCGCGCTCGTAGCGGCCGATGAGCTCGAGCGCCGACGCGGCGACGGTCAAGCAGGTCACCTCGCGCTGTCGATGCCCGATGCGGCGCGCGTGCTCGATGGCTTGCTCGCTGAGGGCCACGGTGGCGGCGAGATCGCCGTCGGCCGCGGCGCCGTAGGCGGCGGCGAGCTTGGCGACGGAGAGCTTGTCGTCCTCGGCGCTGAGCTCGGCGGCTTCGACGAGCGGGACCGCCAGCTCGCGCGCCTGCGCGTAGCGCCCCTGCAGATAGACGGCCCAGAACAGCCGCTGGCCGACCTCGAAGCGAAGCTCGGGAGGCGGCGCGCTGGCGAGCTTCTGCAGCAGCGCCTCGGCGGCGGCATATTCGCCGCGCCCCGCCGCCACGCGCGCGCGAAGCAGCTGCGCGTCGGGCAGCGTGCCGGCGTGCGAGTCCGCGCTCATCTCGTCGAGCACCGCAGTGGCGCGCTGGTAATCGGCAGCCATGATGCAGGCGCGTACGAGCCCGCGGCGGCAGTCGAGGCGGGCACGCGCGCTCTCGGGCAGACAGTCGGGCTCCAGCGTGCGCCCGAAGCAGCTCTGCGCGACCTGAGCGCGGCCCTCGATCAGCGCGCGCCGGCCAGCCAGGCGGTAGTAGTCGCAGGCGCGGCCAGGGTCGCCGCCGCGATCGAAGTGAAACGCCAGCAACGCCGCGTCCGACTCGCCAACGCTCTCCAGCCAGCGAGCCGCCAGCGCGTGCAGGCTCGCTTGCACCGAGGGCGCGATCATCTCGTAGGCCACCTGGCAGAGCAGCGTCTGCCGAAATCGCCACTCGGTCGCGCCGGCGTAGCGCGAGTCGCGCTCGCGCACGACGAAGCCCTCGCGCTCGAGCTGCTCGAGGCGCGCGCCGATGTCACCGGGCACCGCCGCCTCGCAGCCCTGCTGCCAGAAGGTCTCGCCGAACACCGCGGCGACCTTGAGCAGCTCCTTGTGCGCGCTCTCGAGGTGATCGAGTCGGCCCTGGATCGCGCCCCACAGCGCCACCGGCAACGCCACGCGCGAAGGGTCCTCGTCGCGCAGGCGCCAGCCGTCGCGATCGAGCAGCAGCAGCTCGCCTTCCATCAGCCACGCCAAAAGCTCTTCGACGAAGTAGGGGTTGCCGTCGCAGCGCTCGACGACGAGCTGCAGCAGCGGCTTGCTGACGTCGCCGCCGAACACCGCGCGCACCAGCCGCTTGACCGCTCGCGGGCGCAGCGGCGGCAGCTGCAGGCGCGTGCACTCGAGCGACGAGAGCGCTGGCGGCAACGCGCCCGCCGCACCCTCTCGCGCGGCGAGCGCGACGAACAGCGAGAGCTCCTCGAGCTCCTCGAGCAGCTCGCCCACCAGCGCGATGCTCTCGGCGTCTGCGCGGTGTACGTCCTCGAAGACCAAGCACACCGGCCCCGCCCGCGCCGCTTCGGCGAACAGCGTACGCAGCGCCCAGCGCACGCGCTCGCGCCAAAGCTGCACGTCCTGGCGCGCCGCGCGCAGCAAAGCCGTCTCGCCGGCGTCGAGACCGAGCACCTCGGCCACGAAGCTCGTCACCTCGGCGGCGGCGTCGCCCAACACGTGCTCTTCGACAAACGCGCGCAGGCTCTCGATGGCGCCGCTGCCCGTGGTGAGCAGCGCCGCGCGCCGCAGCCCGTCGGCAAAGAGGCTGAACGGCCGCTTGTCCACCGCCGCGCTCGCCGTGGCATGCAGCCTCAGCGCGCTGCGCTGGCCGATCTCGGGCAAGAGCTCGAAGAGCAAGCGGCTCTTGCCGCTGCCGGCCGGCCCGGTGATCAGCACCGCGTCGGCCTCCTCGTTGTCGAGCACGCGATAAAACGCCGCCCGCAGCGAGGCCAGCTCCGTCTCGCGGCCAACCAGCGGCGTCTCGACCTCGAGCACGCGGCGCCGCACCGGCGGCTGATCGGCGTGCGCCACCACCGAGTGGTAGACGCCGCTCTGGGTCATCTCGAAGCGCTCGCCAGCGAGCTTGCGGCTCGCGGCGTCGACCACGAGCTGCCCCGGCGGCAGCCGCTGCAGCATGTCGATGGTCTCGTCGAGATCGTTGATGTAGAGCTGCAGCCCCTCGCCCACCTGCACGTGGATCGTCGCCACCAGCATCTTCGTCGCGCGCCCGAGGCGCTGGCGCTGCTCGAGCCCGACCTCGATGGCCTGCGTGACCTCGTCGCCGCTGGTGCGCTCGATGCCGAAGAGGCCGAGCAGCAGCCGGCCGCCCAGCAGGTCGCGCGTCTCGCCGCCGCGCTGGCGGATCGCCTCGAGGATCGGCTCGCGGTCTTCGAGCGCGCCGTGCACCGCCTGGATGCACAGCAGCGAGACGAGCCGCACCTCGATCGAACGCGAGACGAGGCTGATATCGAAGGCGGTATGATCGTCGAGCGTGACGGTGTGCATCACCGGCACGTCGTCGCCGATGTTGACCTGGCGCTGCAGCGCTTCGAGCATGCTGCGCGCGCTGCTGAAGCGCATCGAGGGCGCGCGAGAGATCGCGGTCATGATCACCGCGTCGAGCCACTCGGGCAGATGCGGCCGGATGTGGCGCGGCCGCGGCGGCGACTCGGTGGCGATCTTGATCAGCACGCCTACCGCCGTCTCTGCCAGAAACGGCAAGCGCCCGCTGCACAGCAGATAGAGCACCACGCCCACCGAGTAGATGTCGGTGCGATGGTCGATGGTCTTGATGCCGCGCGCCTGCTCGGGCGACATGAAGCTGCAGGTGCCAACCACCGCGCCCTCGGCGGTCAGGCGCACGCTGTCATCGAGCGCCAGCACGAGCCCGAAGTCGACCAGCTTGACGGCGATGCGCCCGTCATCGTGTTCGACGAGGAAGATGTTGGACGGCTTGAGGTCGCGGTGGATCAGGCCGCTTTCATGACAGGCGGCGAGACCGCCGAGCACCTGCCGCGCGACCTCGAGCGTCTGCGCCAGATCGAGCGGCGCGCGCCGCTGGCGCTGCAGCAGGTCCTCGCCTTCGAGCCACTCGATGACGATGTAGGGCAGCCCCTCCTCGTCGACGCCGGAGCTGTAGTAGCGCACGACGCTTTCGTGGTCGACGCGCTCGAGCGCTTGCGCCTCGCGCAGGAGCCGCGCGCGCGTGCGCTCGTCGAAGCCGCGCGAATCGAGAAGCCGCTTGATGGCGACCACCTCGCCCGTCTCGATGTGGTGTGCGCGCCAGATCTCGCCCATGCCACCCGAGGCCACGCAGGACTCGAGGATGTATAGGCCGAGCTGTTTCGGCGGCGCGTTCACGAGGGACGTATCGTTACATCTCTAGGGCGGTGGCGTGGGCAGCGCGCCGTACTTGAGCTGCAGCGTGGCCGACGTGAAGCGGGTGCCCGCGCCGTTGTCGCGCCAGCTGTTGCCGCCGACGTTGACGCTGCTGGTGCGCTGCAGATACAGACCGTAGGAAGCGCTCTTCGAGACGACGTTGTTGGTCACGCTGCCGCCCACGCCGTCGTAGAAGATGCCGACGCGCGCGCTGCCGTCGACCAGGTTGCCGCTGACCTCGACGTTGTAGGGCGAGCCTTCGTCGAGGCTGACTTGGATGCCATCGCCGCCGGGCTCGCTGCCGCGCGCGCGCGTACCGCTGACGTGGTTTCCGCGCGCGCGCACGTAAAACGTGGCTGACAGCTTCTGCAGCGCGATGCCGGCCCCCGCGTTGGCGAGGATGCGGTTGTTCTCGATGGTCACGCCGGTGCTGACCTTGGCCGTCTCGTTGCGCAGCGCGATGCCGCGGTTGTCGTTGTCGCGCACGATGTTGGTGGTCAACGTGGCCGAGTCGATGTCTCCCAGGTAGACGCCGAAGCCTTCGCCGCCGCTGGTGCTGCCGAGCTGGCCCGAGCGTTCGATCACGTTGGCGTCGAGGGCGATGCCTCGCGCGCTGGTGCGAAGGTAGACGCCGTAGTCGCGGTTGTGATCGACGCGGCTGCGCGTGACGCCGATGCTCTCGACGAGCGTGCTGCACGCCGCGAACGGGCCCGCGCCGATCTTCGCCTGCGGCGCGGTGCGCGCATCGAGACCGGTGACGTTGCCCGCGACGCGGCTGTGGGCGATGCATAGCGAGCTGGCGAGCAGCGGATCGGGCTCGGCGGAAAACTGCACGCCCGCGCACCAACCAGCGACGACGCTCTCTTCGACGAGCACGTTGAGCGCCGCGAGCTTGCCGCCGGCGGCGTGCAGGCCGACCGTGTCGCCGCTTCCGCCGTTGCAGCTCGGCCAGGCGCTCGCCGTGTCGGCGTCGAAGCCGCTCGGCGCGATGGTGCAGCCATGCACCCTGACCGTCAGCTCCGTGGCGGTGACGTGCGGCCGGACCGTCAGCGGCCGCGTGATGCGCACCATGTCGGGGCAGCGACAGTAGAGGTCCGCGCTGAACGCGCCGCTCGCGCGCTGGCCGATGGTCAGCTCCTCGTCGTAGGTGCCGGCGGCGATCGCCACCGTCGCGTGCTGTCCGTCGGGGATCGCCGCGAGCGCGGCAGCGATGGTGCGATAGGGAAGCGTGCGGGTGCCATCGCCCGGCGCGCTCGCCGACGCGTCTACGTAAAGGATCGTGCCCGAGCTCGGCAGGCCGCTGGCGAACGTGTCGCTGCCGCAGGCGAGCTGCGGCCCGGCGCTCGCGCAGGCGCCCTGAAAGCAGACCTCGTCCGCGCCGCAGGTCTTCGAGCAACCGGGTGTTGCGGGCAATGCGTCGCCGCCACCGTCGGAGGCATCGACGCCGCCGTCGCCTGACGCGGTGTCGGCGACGATCGTGTCGGGGGTGCCCTGTGTATCCGCCGTGCCCGGTCCATCATCGCTGCAGCCTACAAGCAGCAGCGCCATCAGCAATGCGCTCGATCGTCGTGGCGTCATCAAGCTTCCGGCCCTCCACCGTGCCCTCTAATTAGGTCGCGATCGAGCTGATTGCCGCAATTTCAGCCGATTGCCGGTACACTTGGAAGCTCGCCATGTCGCAGATCAAGCATCAGCGCACCTCGTCGGTGACCGTGCTCGAGACCGATCACCTCGTCGGTCGCTCGGCGCGCGCCGCGCTGCAGCTCGACGACGAGGCGATCTCTAGCCAGCACGCCACGTTCCTCTGGGACGCCGAAGAGAAGGCCTGGTTCGTCAAGGATCTCGCCAGCCGCAACGGCACCTACGTCAACGGCGAACGCATCCCAGCCGGCGAGCGAAGGCGCCTCGGCGAAGGCGATCTGGTGATGTTCGCCTCCAAGCCCAACACTTTCACTTTCGAGACCGACACGCCGCCGCAGGTCTGTTTGATCGAGATCGAATCCGGCGAGGCGCTGCCGCTGTCCGATGGGCTGGTGGCGCTGCCCACACCCGACCACCCGGAAGCCACCGTCTATCGCGAAAACGAGCGCTGGCACCTCGAGCAGGACAGCGCCACCACGGCGCTCTCCGACGGCGCGATCATCGAGGTCGGCGGCGCGCGCTGGCGGTTGCGCCTTCCGTCGGTCTACGCGCCCACCGCCACCACCGGCGAGGTACCGCGTCGCGTCAAAGACGCGACGATCCGCTTCGACGTCTCGCAGGACGAGGAGCACGTGCAGCTGTGGGCGATCATCGGCGGCCAGCGCATCGACCTCGGCACGCGCGCGCACAACTACATGCTGCTCACGCTGGCGCGGCTGCGCTCGCGCGAAGCCGCCGAAGGGCTGCCCGTCGAGCAGTGCGGCTGGGTGCACACCGCGACGCTCTGCGAGATGCTGCGCGTCGAGCGCGAGGCGCTCAACCTGCACGTCTTCAGGCTGCGCAAGCAGCTCGCGGAGCACGGCTTCGACGACGCCGTCTCGATCATCGAACGCCGCACCGACAGCGGCGAGCTGCGCATCGCTTGCGCCGACCTGCAGTTCAGCCGGCCGGCGTGACGATCACCCCGCGGCGCTCCAGACCACCGGGTGCCGCGGCTCGCGCAGCAGGTCGCCGTTGGTCCCTTCGAACGACTCGGGCGTGAACGAGCGGCGGAAGTAGCGGATGTCGTCGCCGACGTAGCTGAACGCCGCGGCGCGCCGCGTGCGGCTGACGGTGTTGCCCGTGGCACCGTGAATCGTGCGCACGTGGTGAGCGATGATGTCACCTGGCTTGGCCGGGATGTAGACGATATCGAACTCGTCCTCGTGGCCTTCGACGGTGAGGGTCTTGCCGGCCGCCGCCTCGTGCGTGATCTCGCTGACGATGCGGTTGCTCTTGAACTCGTCCTGCCAGCGATGCGAGCCGCGGATGTAGCCCATCATGCCGTTGCCCTCGTCGACCACGTCGACGGGGATCCACAGCGTCAGGCACTGGTCGCCTTGGATGTTCCAGTAGGACATGTCCTGGTGCCACGCCGTGCGGTGCAGCGAGCCGGGCTCCTTGCAGAACATCAGGTCGTTGTGCACGCGGACCTCGGAGGACTGCATCAACGCGCCGGCGATGCGCCCCAGGCACGTGTGTGTGATCAACGCGCGCAGGTCCTGCGTCTTCGACCAGTTGCCGCAGCCCATCAGAAAACGCCCGGTGGCCTTGCCGATCTTGTCGGCGAGCCGCTCTTGCAGCGAGCCCGGCTCGGCCGGCTTCTCGGGATCGACCAGCGTCTCGGCGATCTTGGAGAAGTTGCGGACGATGAGGTCGTCTCGCTCGACGACCTCGTCGATGCTCGCGGCGAGATGCTTGATCCACTCGGCGTCGAGGATGTCGGGCAGGTACACCACGCCCACTTCCTGATAGGTCGAAATGGCCTCGTCTGAAGGGTCGTACTTGGCGATCCGCTCGTTCATGGTCGTTAACCTCGACAGTTGGACCGCGTCAGCGGTCCAATCAATCTGCTAATCGTCACGTTGACGATGTTGCACGTGGCACGTGGCGCATCAGGTCGGCATCGGCGCCCAGCTGGCGACGCCGAGATTCTCCACCGGCATCTCGGGCGTGCGTACGTTCTCGGTGGCGCGCGCGAGCACGCCGCTGATGTCGGCGTTGACGCGATCGACGACCGCTCTGAACGACGGTGCGTCGAGCGGGCTGTCCTCGACCAACGCGAAGCGTGCGTCCTCCCACGGCAGCGCGCGCACGGTCGCTTCGAGCGTCGACAGCGCCTTCGCGCGCGCCGAGCGTGCCTCGAGCGACGTCGAGTTGGCGAGCCGGTTGACGTCGACGCAGGTTCCGAGCGCTTGCGTTAGCCGCAGGATCTGACCGTTGCTCAGCCCCTTGCCGCGCAGATACGGCAAGGCGAAGAACGTGTAGTAGTCCGACGGCATCCAGCACGAGTTACGCACGTTCGAACGGACGTAGTCGACGGCGTCGACGCTCATCTGGCTGTCGAACGTGGCGTGGCTCCAGTTGAAGCCGGCGCCGCGCAGGTCGAACTCGGACGCACGCTGCGCTACCGGCGCGCGATGGTCGTAGTAGAACGGTGAGATCTTGAAGTAGGTCGGCTCGATGTGGTTGAGGAACGCCACCGTCGTGTCGATCGTCTCCCACGTCTCGCCGGGGAAGCCGGCGATCATCGACGCGAGGAACGGGATGTCGCGCTTGTGCAGCTCGAGCGCGCCCGAAGCGAGCCGCTCGACCGGCACCGCCTTGTTCATGTTCTTGAGGATCGAGGGGTCGCCCGACTCGAAGCCGAGGAAGGCGCCGGCACAGCCGCTGTCCTTCATCAGGTCGAACGTGTCTTCGCGGCGAATGTTGCCGCAGCGGATGAAGGCCTCCCACTCGAAGCCGAAGTCGTTGTCGATCATCATGCGCAGCATGTCTTCGAAGCGGCGCAGAGGGATGTTGAAGGTGTCGTCAGCGAAGACGATCTGCTTCACACCGAGCGCCGCGAGCTGCTTCATCTCGCGCTCGACGGTCTCTACGCGCGACAGCGCGAGATTGCCGATGATCGGGAAGTTGCAGAACGAGCACTTGTAGGCGCAGCTGCGGGCAGTGCGCATGCGGACGGTCGGTCCGAGCTCCTCGCGACTGAACAGCGACCAGTCGGGCGCGCAGTCGTCCATGTCATTGTCTTCGATCTCGCGCTTGTCGCAGACGAACTGATCGCCGGCGCGATAGAGCACGTTCGAGATCCCGCTCGCGCCGTTGCCGCGCTTGATCGCCTCGAGCAGATGGCCGAGCGCCGTCTCGCCCTGGTAGTCGTCGATGTAGAAGTCGCCGCCGAGCAACGACAGGACCTCGCTCAGCCGCGGCTGCTCGACGACGCTCACCATCTGCGTGACATACCAACCGCCGATGGCGATCTTGACATCCGGGTTGTGGGCCCGGATGAACTGCACCACCTCGACGAGCGGATGATGGTGCGTGTAGAGCGTCGTGCTGATGACGACCAGCTTGGGCGTCTCTTCGACGAGCAAGCGGCGCAGCTCGTCGAGCTGAGCTGGGAAGAAGTTGACGATGCGCGAGGTGTGCTTCCACTTGGTGTAGAGGTGCGACGCCAAGTAGAAGCAAGCGGAGTTAGGCTCCTCGCCAAGCGTCCACCACTGCTTTTTGTGGGTGCCGTTGGACGCGCCTTGGTGCGGCCGGTCGAGGATCCAGCTGAAGGCCTCGAAGGGCCGGCGCCACTTGCCGCCGACGTGAAACCAGTTGAGCTCGATGTTCTTGCGGTAGATGCGATCGAGGCCGCTGGTTATGCGGCCTGCCATCAGACGATCTGCTGACTCGCTGCGCAGCGACGTCCGATCGTTGAAACCTACGAGCACGCAATCAACGGCCATTCCCACACCCTCCTCGCGGACGCTCGACGAGGCGTCCAGCGAGATATTACCAATATGACAACTATCATGTCGCGCGGAAAACCGCTTCAGCGGGCTCTCCTCGCCGAACTGGGGGGATCGAGACCTGGGGCGATCTCGCTATTACGCCGCGCGCGGCCGACTGGTTTCGGGAAAAAGCGTCGGCGCGTCAGAAGCTCGTACCAAGCCCCACGCCAAGACCAAGCCGCGAGGCGGTGCTGCCGTCGGCGAATACGAGCAGCGTCGCGCCGCTGCGCACGACCGCGAAAAGCCACTCGGTTGCGAGCCAGCGCAGCTCGAGCGCCGCCTCGCCAGCGAAGCCCGAAAAGCCAACGCCATCACGGCGCACGTGAAGGAAGGCTGGCGTGATCACAGGCGCGAGCTGCAGTGCACGCGCGAGCTGAAGGTCGTAGCGCAGCACCACGCCGGGCTGGATGACGTAGCGCCCGTTGGCAAACGTCTGCGCCACGGCGAGCCCCAGCGCGAAGCCGCGACGCGTACCGCCGATGTGGTAGCCCATCTCACCGAGCACGCGAACCTGCGACACCGCATCACCAAAGCCGACTGAAGCCCCGCCACCGAGCGCCACGTACCACGGGCGCGCGGACCGAGCGCCCGCGCGCGCGCGCACCCGCCCGGCGTTGCCGTCACCATTACCCTGAGCACTGCCGCCGTGAGCACTGCCGCCGCCAGCGTGCGGCCCCACCGGCATGCTCGGCCCACTGTCCACGTCGGGCACCACCAGCACGAGCTCCTTGCCCGCGCCGAGCGTCACCGACTGCTGGTGCAGCCGCTTGCCCGACGCGCTGCGCACCTCGATGCGGTGCTCGCCCGGCGATAGCTCGAAGCGGTGCGGAGGCGGTCCGACGCGCTTTCCGTCGATGGACACCACGCTGCCCGCGGGGCCGCGGTAGCTCACCACCGCGTGCGGCTTCTTCTTCGGCGTGCGCGCTGACGCCGCGTTGGACGCGGGCACCACGTCGCGAATCGCCTCGCCGAGCAGCGCGCGCAGCTGCGCCAGATGCCCTCGCGCCTTCTTGGCAAAGCGCGAGCGCGGCGCGGCGACGAGAAAGCGCCGGTAGAGCGACGCCGCGCGCTGCGCGTGCTCGCGCTTGCCGTCGCGCACGTACCAGCGCCGGTAGGCCTGCGCCGTCGCGTACAGCGTGGCGGGATGCACGCGCGCGCGATAGGAGCGCTCGAACGCCGTCACCGCTTCGGCGAACTTGCCCGCGCTATATGCTTTCAGCCCGCGGTCGAAGAGCTCCGCCGCCGCACGGCGATCGGCACGCACTACAGCGGCGCTCGTCACGAGCCACAGCAACAAAAAGAGCGCGAGCGCTCGTCTCACTTGCGTGTCCCCGAATGCGGATTGGTCGGCATGTCCTGGTCGCGCTTCCGTCGCTTCTTGCGCCGCCTCTTCTTGATGCGCTTCACCTTAACACCCAACCTGCCCCGCTCCGCCGTGCCTGTGCCTGTGCCCCGCTTCGCCTTCGGCTCCGCCGCCGTGCCCGATACCTCCACATCCGCCGCTACCCCAACATCCGCCTTCACCCCAACATCCGTCCTCACCCCGACGTCCTTCGCCACCCGGACATCCGCCACCACGCCCGCATCCACCGCGCGCCGCTCGCTCCCCCCGTCGCGCAGCGCCGCCCACACCCCGGCGCCGACACCCAACCCCAGCGCCACCAGCCCCAACATCACCAGCCGCGCGCGCCCCGCGCCCGCGCCGACGCCCGTACCGAGCCCGCCGGTGCTGTCCGTGATCGGAGACGCGTGTCGGATCGTCGGCGGCTCGCGCAGCAGCGACTGCGCCGCGCGCTCGGGCTCCGGCAGCGCCTCGAGCAGCGCGCGCGACAGCTCCTTGGCCGAGGCGAAGCGCTCGCTCGGCTGCTTGTGCATCGCACGCGCCACCACGCGCGCCAGCGCCTCGGGCACGCGCTCGGGAAGCGGTGCTGGCTCGGCGTGTACGATCTTATAGAGCAGCGTCGGCAGCGACCCTGCGTCGAAAGGCCGCGCCCCGGCGAGCACCTCGTACGCGATCGCGCCCAGCGCGTAAACGTCGGTCCAGGTGCCGAGCCGCTCCGACGCACCCTCGGCCTGCTCGGGCGCCATGTAGTGCGGCGTTCCCACCAGCGCCTCGGGTCGCGTCTGCACCGACTGCCGGCCCACGACCTTCGAGATGCCGAAGTCGAGCACCTTGACGAAGTCGGCGAAGGCCTGCCCCTCGCACAAAAAGATGTTGGCCGGCTTGAGGTCGCGGTGCACCACCATGCGCTCGTGCGCCGCCTGTAGCGCCGAGCAGACCTGCCGCAGGATGAACACCGCGCGTCCGACGTCGAGCTGCCGCTCGAGCTCGAGCTGCCGTTCGAGGCTGTGGCCGACCAGAAGCTCCATCACCATGTATCGCGCGCCGCCGGGCGCGACGTTGAAGTCGATGACCTCGACGATGTGCGGATGACCGATCTCGGTGGTGACGCGCGCCTCGCGGCGAAAGCGCGAGAGCGCCGCCTCGTCGGCCTCCTCGCCGACGTTGAGCACCTTCATCGCGAAGCGCTTGCCGAGGCGCACGTTGGACACCTCGTAGACCGTGCCCATGCCGCCGCGACCGATGCGACGCTCGACGCGATAGGTGTCGGCCAGCACGCGGCCGATCAGCGGATCGGTGTGACTCACGTCAGGGAGAACAGTTGTCGCACTGGTCTGACGGCGCGCAGCCGCCGCCGCACGCGCTGGGGCACTGCACCGAGCAGCTGCCGCCGCAGCCCGCCGAGCAGGCGCAGGCGTTGCTGCAGTCCACGCCGCCGCTGCACGCGTTGGTGCCGCAGCTCACGCTGCAGCGTCCGCTGCCGCATTCGATGCCGCCGCTGCACGCGTTGGTCGCGCACGTCACCGAGCACACGCCCGAACCGCAGGTGATCTTGCCGCTGCATGCGTTGGTGCCGCAACTGACCGTGCACGCGTCACCGGCCGAGCAATCGATGCTGTCTCTGCACTGATTGGTGCCGCAGTTGGTCGAGCAGCTCCAGCCGGCTGGGCACTTGCACCCTTGCTGGCGGCAATCGAGCTCGCAGATCTGCCCCGCGCAGCCGTTGATGCACGCGCTGGGGCAGCTCGTTTGATCGACTGTCGTGTCAGCGAGCGGCGCGCCTTCGCTCGGCGGGCCTTCACTCGGCGGTGTCGCCTCGCTCGGCGGCACGCCTTCACCCGGCGGCGGCGTTGCATCGCGAGGCCCATCGCCGGTCACATCACCGCCGCCGTCGCGCGCGGCGTCGCTCGGTGCGTCCACACCACCCTCGGACTGCAAAAGCTCGCTCGGAAAGCTCGCCCAGCATGCCGACAAAATGAAGCTCACGCACAGCGCGACCGGAAGAAGCGCCCTCATCACCGCGTAGTTTCGCATATGTGCAGCGCGCTGTTGACGCCAACGACAGCGCAGCCATAGCATCGCCGTTCGCCAGCTGTTGGATCATCGATCTGGATCCGCGTTCGATCCGCAGATCTCTCGCTCTGCCCCCGTGGTCACGGCGCGAGGATCTTCGCGTCGTGCGACGGATGGAGTGTGCGTGAAGCTCATCAAGCAGACCAGCCTCGCGTTCCGCGTTGGCACCTCCGACAAGGTCTACGAGGTCGACCTCTGCGAGGTCGGCACCGATCAATACGTCGTCAACTTCCGCTACGGCCGCCGCGGCGCCGCGCTGCGCGACGGATCCAAGACCGTCATGCCGGTCTCGCGCGCCGAGGCGGACAAGATCTTCGACAAGCTCGTCTCCTCCAAGGTCAGCAAGGGCTACCAGGACGCCGCGTCGCTCGGCGCGGCGCCGGCCGCGGCTGCACCCACGCCGAGCGCGCCCACGCCAAGCGGCGGCAGGGCCGGCGGTCCTTACCGCTCTGCACCGAGCACCACGCGCGGAAACGCCAGCGATCGCG
>JAGQIK010000705.1 GCA_020431405.1 Myxococcales bacterium | reverse complement strand
TCGCGCTCGCGGCTCGCCCCCCGCACGCGCGGCTCGCCCCCCGCACGCGTTGAGACGTTGCGTGGGCGAAACGCGCGGGGCGTCCGCGAGCGAGGCCCGAGGCCCGAGGCCCGAGGTCGGAGGCCCGAGGCCGAGCCCGAGGCCCGAGGTCGGAGGCCCGAGGCCTGCCCTCAGTGCTGCTCCGCCGACTTCCCCGGCGGCTTGATCGCCTTGATATCCGACTCCGGCCTCGGTGACCACGAGCCCGGTCGAAACCAGATCGTCGCCGTCTTGTGCCCGTCGCGCGGCAGCCCGCCCGTGACGAAGTCGATCTTGGCGCTGCGCAGGCCGCGCGGGCTGCTGAACGGCAGCTCGCGGTGCGGGCGCTTGCCCACCGCGGCGCGCATATAGTTGGCCCACATCGGGATCGCCGTGGTGTAGCTCGCTTCCTTTTTGCCCAGCGGGCGGCGGTAGGTGTCGTCGCCAACCCAGCCGGTGGTCGCCCACTGTGAGGTCACGCCGACGAACCAGGTGTCCATCGTGTCGCTGCTGGTGCCGCCCTTGCCACCTACCGGCGCCGGCACGATCTGACAGCGCGCGGCGATGCCGTGCGTGACGCCGTCGCGCAGCAGCTTGGTGGTCAGAAACGCCGTGCGCGAGTCGATGGCCTGCTCGTCGCTGTTGCCCACGCGCGCCCACAAACGATCGAGCCGGTCGGCCTCGTCGAGCATCGGATCGAGGACCGTGGTGTGATCCTCCACCACGTCGCCGGCGCGGTCGCGCACCTGGCGGATGTAGATCGGATCGCGCTGCGTTCCGCCGCGCGCGAAGGTGGCGAAGGCGCGCGTGGTCTCGTCGATGCGCACGCAGCTGGCGCCGAGCGCGAGCGCCTTGTCGGCGTGGATCTTGGTCGTGAAGCCGAGCTTGCGCGCCCACTGCGCGGCGTTTTTGTAGCCGACCATGCTCAGCAGCTGGATCGAGGGCAGGTTGAGCGACTTGACCAGCGAGAAGTGCATCGTGACCTTGCCGTCGAGCGTGCCGTGTACGTTCTGGGGGTTCCATTTCTCGCCGGGCTCGGGCTGGTAGGGGCGGTCCTGCAGGATCATGCCCATCGAGTACTTGGGGCTGTCGAGCGCCAGCGAGTAGTAGATCGCCTTGTAGGCGCTGCCGGGCTGCCGGCACGCCTGTGTGGCGCGGTTGAAGCTCGAGCGGTCGTAGTCGAAGCCGCCGACCATCGCCAGCACGTAGCCCGACTGGTGGTCGTAGGTGTAGAGCGAGGCCTCGACGCGCGGCATCTGGCCGAGCTGCATCTTGACGCGTTTGTCGTCGGGCGAGCCCCAGTCGCGGCGCCGCATCCAACGCGTCGGCGCCTCGACCCACACCAGGTCGCCTTCCTCGAGCACCTTGAGCGCCGAGTCGGTGGTCTGGTCGTTTTCGAAGTTGGTGCGCGAGTAGGGCGCCGCCCACTTGAGCAGCTCGCGCGGGATCTCGATGCGGCGATCGCCGATGCGGCCGTAGGCGCGCGTGCTGCGCACGTGGTCGATGACAGCGAGGTAGGGCCGGTCGGGCACCGGCGGCGGACCGCCGGCGCGCGCCACTGCGCCGTAGAGCCGCACGAGCAGCGCCCGCGCGTCGCTGCGCTCTTTGGGCGTGCTCAGCCGCGCCACCTGGCCGCGCCAGCCCTGGCGTTTGTCGAGCGCTAGCAGCGCCACGCGCACGCGCTCGCGCGCCAGCTTCTGCATCGTTAGGTCGACGGTGGTCGAGATCGTCCAGCCGGCGCCGTAGAGCTTCTTGCGCCCGTGACGCTTGAGCAGGTCGCGCCGCACGTGCTCGGCGAAGGTCGGCGCGACCCAGGGCGTGACGTCGCGCTCGGCCGGAGAGGAGAGCACCACCGGCTTGACGCGTGCCGCGTCGCGCTGCGCCTTGTTGATGAAGCCGGCGGCGAGCATCTGGTCGAGCACCTGATCGCGTCGCCGACGGGCGAGGTGGAGGTTGCGCGTCGGATCGTAGCGTGATGGCGCGCGCACCAGGCCGGCCATCAGCGCCATCTCGGAGAGGTCGAGCTGGTCGAGGCGCTTGTCGAAGTAGACACGCGCCGCGGCATTGACGCCGTAGGCCTGGGCGCCGAGATAGACGTGGTTGAGGTAGAGGTAGAGGATCTGCGACTTGCTGTAGCGCGCCTCGAGCCG
This sequence comes from Myxococcales bacterium, assembly GCA_020431405.1. Lineage (GTDB taxonomy): Bacteria > Myxococcota_A > Polyangia > JAGQIK01. Next base: position 39,157 of record JAGQIK010000705.1, on the reverse strand, counting down.
GCGGGCGAGGGCGAGCTCGCGCAGCTTGCGCTCGATGGTGCGCTCGGGACTGAGGAAGAACTTCGCCACCTGCTGCGTGATCGTGCTGCCGCCCTGGCGCACGCGCCCGGCGCGCAGGTTGACCAGCGCCGCACGCACGATGCCGCGGAAATCCACGCCGGCGTGCTGATAGAAGTAGCGGTCCTCGGCGCCGAGGAAGGCCTTGATCAGCAGCGACGGGATCTCGCGCATCTCGGCGAGGTAGCGCCGCTCGCGCACCAGCGTCGTCAACAGCTGGCCGTCCGCGGAGACGATGCGCGTCTCGAGCGCGGCGCGGCGCTTGTACGACGCCAGGTCGGGGACGTTCGGCGCCTTGCCAGCCAGCGCCTTGTAGACCACGGGCGCGGCGCACACGCCGATGGGCAGCAGCGCCAGCAGCCCGAACAGATACAGCTTGAGCAGCCAGTAGACGAACCCGCCGTCGGCCGGGTTTTCGACGATCGCTCGCCTGCGTCGTGGCTGTGCGCGCGGCATATCCGCGCAGTCTATCACCGAGGGATTGATTGACACGTCGTCCTGGCAGCGACGACATTGTGGGTATGGGTCGTCCCGTGTCGAAGCAGCGGCGCGCCATCACGGCGCTCGCGACGCTGATGTGCGTCGCGGGCATGGCGTCGATGGCGCGCGGCGCGCCGGCCAAGCTGCGCGTCACGCTCTACTCGACGTGGTCCAAGACCGACGTGCCGATGCAGTCGGTGCTCGACGCATTGGCAGCCGAGCTCGAGGCCAACATCAAGCTCGACTACACGGCGGTCGAGGGGCTGGTGCGCGATCCCGGCATCAAGGCGGCGCGCGCGGCGCTCGCGGCGGCGCAGAAGAAGGTCGCGCTCGGCGACAACAAGATGCAGCAGCTCGAGGTTCAGGCCGCGGTCAAGCTGCTCGAGGAGGCGGCCAACACCGAGCGGCGCCACTTCGCGGTGCTCACGCGCAGCATCGCCGGCGCCAAGCAGCACGCGCGCACGCTCGGCAAGCTCGCGATGGCGTACTTCCTCGCCGGCGATCAGACCAAGTGTCGCGAGGCGCTGGTCAAAGGCTTCGTCGTCGACAAGAAGCTCGACTACGACACGAAGCGTTTCCCGCCGGCGATGAAGCGTGTCTTCGACGAGGCGAAGTTCCTGCTGCACGAGCTCGGCACGGGCAAGGTGCGCATCGAGACGAAGCCGCGCGGCGCGCAGCTGCGCGTTGCGGGACGCCTGCTCGGCCGGGCACCGCTGGTGACGACGCTGCCGGCGAGCTTCAACCTGATCACCGCGCGGCGCGTGGGCTACCGCGCAGCGACCGAGCTGGTGGCGGTGCCGGGCGGCAGCAAGGTGCCCACCGTCACGATCAAGCTCAAGCCGCTGCCTGGCGCACCCGGCGCGCTGCTCGAGAAGGCCGCTGGCGAGGCGCGCGCGCAGCAGCCGGGGCCGGCGCTGCGCCAGCTCGGCCTGGCGCTCGGCCAGCAGGTGCTGATCTTCGCCACGCTGGTGCCGAGCCGGCCGGCGGTGGCGATCGAGCTGGCGGCCTACCGCGTCAAGGACAGCCGCGTGGTCGCCACGGTCAAGGGCGCCGCGCGGCTCGACGCGCTCGACGCCGACGTCCGTAAGGTCGTCAGCGCGCTGCTCGCGACGCTGATGCAGTCGGCGCCGCCGACGGTGCGCAAGCGCGTCGTCGTGCGCAAGCGTCCGGAGCCTGGCGAGCCGTGGTACCTGCGCTTTCGCCGCTCGCGCTGGTTCTGGCCGGTGCTGGGCGTGGTCGCCGGCGCCGTGGTGGCTGGCGCCACGGTGGGGATCGCGGTCGGCGTCTCGTCGGGGCGCGACAATCGACGCCTGCTCTTGCTTCCAACGCGAACGATCGGGACCTTCTGATCGCTGACGGGAGAGATTGAGAACATGTCTTCGCAACTTCGACTAGCCTGCATCCTCGCCTTGCTGTCGGTCACGCTCTCGTGCGGCGGCTCCGACGACCTCGGCGTCAACAACGTCTCGCCCAGCGGATCCGTGGGCGGCATCGTCGTCGACGCGGCGACACGCGAGCCGATGGCCGACGTGAAGATCACCATCGTCGCCGGCGGCAAGCAGTATCCGGCGGAGGCGCCGGCTGCCACGGATGCCACCGGGCGCTTCGGCGTGCAAGGCGTTCCGGCGGGCGACCTGATCGTTCGTTTCGAAGGACCCGCCACGCACGCCAAGCTCGAGCTGTCGGCGACGCTGCAGAACGCGGCGGGCGACTTCCCGCTCGCCAACGCGACGCTCTCGCTGGGGCCGATCGGCATGGTGCAGACGACGGCGGACACCAACGCCTTCAAGGTGCGGCTGGTGCAGCCCGACGGACAGCCCGCCAGCGGGCTCAAGACGCAGCTTCGCTCGGGACCCTCGTGGATCGACTTCAGCAACACCACCGGCACCGCGCGCGGAAACATCGTCGTCAGCGCAACCAGCAGCGCCATCGGCGAGGTCGCATTCAAGGGCATCCCCGACTTCGCCCTGCTCGGCGGCCTCATCGGCGTAGGCGGCGTCAGTGACACCGTGCGGCTGGTCGTACCGCCGCAGGACATCAACAACGACGGGCGCATCGACTTCGTCGGCACGCAGGTCGATCTGTCGGTGAACAAGCTCGTCGGCTCGATCCCGACCGTGGTGGTCGGCAGCGCCACCGCGCCGGCGCTCGAGATCCTCGCCACGACGATCCCCGCGCTGGCAGGCAAGGCGGGCAACCGCGCCGTCGCCGCGGTGGGCGGCCCGCTGTTCGTCGTCTTCAACTGGCCGATCATCAAAGACCAGACGCAGGCGCTGCTCTACGACGAGCTCGGCCAGCCCGCTACCGCGCCCACGCTCAACGTCGACGGCACGACGATGCAGATGAGCTTCACCAACCTCAAGCCCGGCGCCGAGTACAACCTCAACCTGCGCGCAGTGGCCGAGGCCGATGGTCAGGTGATCGAGAAGATCTTCGGTGCGCCGTTCTTCACGCCCCCGATGAGCGGCAGCAAGCCGACGGTGACCCTCACGCGCGACCCCAACAACCCGCGGATCATCCGCGTGCTGTTCAACGAGCCGCTCGGCATCGGCGTGGCAGGCAACCTCGGCGGCGGAAACGCGCTGCTCTACTTCGACTACGACATCGACGGCTCGGGCGCCAAGGGCGACTCGCCGGCCGAGATCGGCGCCAGCTCGAGCAACGTCACGCTCGTCTCCGACGAGCAAGACCCGCCCGGCGCCGCCGGCGTGTCGGGCATCGCCACGCGCTGGCACTTCACGATCCCGCAGGACAACCAGAGCAACGACCTGCCGGTGGGGACCACGGTGAACTTCTCGTTCTCGCGCATGGGGACGCCGATGATCCGAGGAACTGGCGAGCTCGCCGAGGACCTGACGAGCACGATTCCGAACTAGCGCGCGCCACAGGCGCGAGCTCCGGCGTGTTGCGAAGCTGGCCGCCCCTGCTGGGTACGGTGGCTGGTTGAAGGTGTGAGGGAGGAGATCAGCTGCGAGCTCGCGCAGCGAGCGAGCCTGCGGCTCGACCTGTGGCCTGAGGCCCGAGGCCGCGGCGCAGCGAAGCTGCGACGCCCTACAGCGGCGCGAACAGCTTCTGGCGCTTGCCCTGCTTGGACAGGCCGCGCATCAGCTCCTTCTCGTCCGCTTTGAGCAGCGCCGAGAGGGCGAGCAGCTTGGCGAAGTCGAGGGCGTACTGGCGGTAGATCAGGTAGCCGGGACGGCCGGCGGCGACCTGGCGCCAGTCCTCGTCGGGGACGATGGGCACGGCGATCTCGCCGATCTTGGAGAGCGACTTGGGCTTGCCGGGACGCGGGTTCCACGACTTGCTGTTGCCCACGCGCACGGGGAAGCCTTCCACTTCGCCCGGCTTGCACTGCTTCTTCTTGTCTTTGCAGATCGGCGGACCGATCTGCACCAGCTTGCCGAGGTAGTAGCCGCCCTTGTCGGCCATGAAGACCACGCCGTAGTTGCGCGTGACCTCGGTGGCCTTGACGTAGTCCTCGATGGCCTTCTGGTTGCGCTTCGCCCGGTCGACGAACTCGGTCATCTTCTGATAGAGGCGCAGCGTGTTGTTGTAGTAGGCGAAGAGCTTCTGCACGACGAGGTCTTCCATACGCGCGTAGTTGGTGCGGAAGATGCCGTTCTGCTTGTTCTTCGTCTCTTTGAGGCCGGCCTTCTTGAGCAGCTCTTCGACTTCGCTGACGAGCGTGGCGTCGTAGCCGAGCTTCTTGCCCTTGCTACGCACGCGCGCCTGCGTGAGCGCCTGCACGACCTTCTTGTTGGTGTCGACGATGGGCTTGAGCGCGGTCTCGATCTTCTTCGCGTCCTCGATGGTGCGGTTGAAGATCAGGCGCGCGCCGTAGATGCGGCCGCAGCTCCAGCCGACCACCAGCGGGATCATCGACACCGCGAGGATGATCGCGATCCACTTGCCCTTGCCCTTCTTCTCGGGCGGGATCTCGATCGGCGGTCCCGCGTCGACAAAGGCGGGCGCCGCCGCGCGCGGGGCGGCTGCCTGCGGGCGCGCCGCGAAGGGGTCGCGTCGCACGTCGGGCGCCGGCGCAGGCGCGGGTTGCGCGGGCTGCGGCGGGTGCATGCCGGGCGGCGGTACGACCCCAGGAGGCGCGACAATAGGGGCTTGGGCTTGTGGTGCGGCGACCGGCGCGACCGGCGCAGCTGGTGCAGCTGGCGCCCCGGGGGCCGGGGGTTCCGCTTTTTGCTCGCCACCCTTGGCGAGCCCCAGCCGCGCCTTGAGCGCGCTGAGATCTCGGTTGGGTTTCTTTTTATCGTCTGCCACCTAGGGCGCTCTCTTTACCTGGGGTTACAAGGGGCTTTGCAGCTGCGGGAGTCTAGAAATCACGCTGAGACATGTCAAGTAAGGCCGCGCGCCTGCAGAGCATCTGACGACAGTCGGCGCCGGACGTTCCCGGCGGGTTGCGCTACATTGGGCGCCGTGCGCTATCGACCCTCATCTCACCCCTCGTTCGCGCTGAGCTGGATGGCGCTCGCGCTGGCGGCAGCGCTCGTGGGCTGCGAGGCGAGCCGTTTCGACGCGGCGCGCGCGGCGGACACGCCAGCTGCGTATCGACGCTTCCTCACGCGCTACGCCAAGGGCGAGCGCGCAGCCAAGGCGCGGCTGCACCTCGAAGGTGCGGTGTACCGTCAGGCGCGCGCGGCGGATCGCCCGCTGGGGTACCGCGGCTATCTCGCGCGCTATCCGCAGGGCCGCTACGCCGAGGCGGTGCGCTCGCGGCTCGCCGAGCTGGCGCTCGCGCGCGCCAAGAGCTCGGCCGACCTCGAGCTCGTCGCCGAGCGCTATCGCGGCACCGCGCCGGCGAAGAAGGCGCAAGCGCAGCTGGCCAGCGCGCTCGCCAAGGAAGCGCTGGCCAGCCGCCGGCCGCTGCGTGGGCGCCGATTCCTCGAGCGCTTCGCCGATCACGAGCGCGCCTCGGACGTGCGCGAGCATCTCGCCTCGCTGCTGATCGGCGCCGCCGGCGTCAGCGTCGACGCGCTCGAGCGCTTCATCGCGCGCTGGCGCGGCACGCGCGCGGCGCTGGCGGCGCGAAAGCAGCTCGGAGCACGCCTCGCCGCGCTGGTGGCGCGCGACCCGCAGCCGGCGCTGCTCGAGCACCTGCGCAGCCGCTTTCCCCGCCATCCGCAGCTCGCGCGCCTCGAAGCGCTCGTGCGCGGCGGACAGCTGCGCGATGCGTTCGCGCGGCTGGATCTGATCGCGCTGGCGCGCCTGCGCGCCGCCAGCCCCGACGACGACGTGGCCAAGCGCGCGGCCAAGGTGCTCGCTTGGTGTCGCGCGCGCCCGCGGCGCTGCACGCGCTACGCCGCGCTGGCACGGCAAGCGTCGCCGTTTCAGCCGTCGCGCTCGGTGGCAGCGCTGACGCGCGCGCTCTACGATCCGGATCCGCTCGTCGCTTGGGGCGCGATGGCGGCGCTGTCGTGGCACCGCGACGTGCGCGCCGGCAGGCGTCTGCTGCGGCGCGTGGGTGCGCCGCGCATCGCCACCGTATGGGCGGCGGCGGGCTATTTTCGGGCGTGGCTCGCGCGGCTGCCCAGCGAGCGGCGCGCGCGCTTCGTGCGGCGCGAGCTGGGGCGCGCGTTTCGTCGCGAGAACCCCGACGAAGCGCAGCGCCGCGGCTGGGTCGCGGCGGCTTTTGGCGGCGCGAGCGAGCAGTCGCGGGGCAGGGCGATGCTGATGGGGCTCGCTCAGCGCGGCCGCGCGCTGACGGCGCGCTATCTCGCGCGCGAGGCTTCGCGGCACGGCGCGACGGGCAGCAAGGGCGGTCGCGACAGCGCGCTACGCAGCGCCCTGCAAGCGCGCGCGCGCTGGCTCGAGAGCGCGTTCCCCAGCGAGCTGACCAAGGCCAGTCGCGCCACCGCCGCGCTCGCCGAGCGCGACCTTCACGCCATCGTCGAGGTGCTGCGCACGCTGCCCGATCAGAAGTCGGCCACGCTGCGTCGCGAGCTGTCGTCACGGCTCGCGCGCTGGCGCTTGGCCCTCGCGCGCGTTGACTCGACCTTCAAGGCCGCGAAGCTGCCTTCGCTGCACGCCGAGCAGCGCGCGCATGCCGGCGAGCGCGGCGCGGCGCTGGCTAAGCTGCGCGCCCGTCGTGACGTGGTCGCGCGCGCCATCGTCGCCGCGCTGTCGCCGCCCAACGCCACGCGCGAGAAAGAGCACAGCCGTTGACGATCCCGAACCTAGAGCACAAGCGCGTGTCGAGCTTCGACGGCACGGAGATCGCCTATCAGGTGCGCGGGCAGGGACCCGCCATCGTGTTGGCCAACGGGCTGGGCGGATCGGTCGGTGTGTGGCGGCACCAGTACGCCGCCTTCGGGGAGCGGTATCGCGTTATCTGCTGGGATTACCGCGGCCTGTATGGCTCGAAGCGGCCCGCGGATCTCGCCACGCTCGCCATCGACCAGCAGACGCGCGACATCGAGGCCGTCCTCGCTGCCGAAGGCGTCGAGCGCGCGCTGTTCATCGGCTGGTCCATGGGGGTGCAGGTCAACTTCGAGTACTACCGGCGCCGCCCCGAGCAGTTCGCCGGCCTGGTGGCGCTCAACGGCACGTCGGGCCGGCCCTTCGCCACCACCGTCGGCGGCCCGATGCTCGAGCGGATCATGCCGCTGCTGATGGCCGTGATGGGGCGCGGCACGTCGCTGATACAGGCCGGCGGCAAGGCCGTCACCGCGTGGTCGGGCCTGGTGCCGATGATGAAGCGGCTCAAGCTCGTCGGGCAGACCCTCGACGAAGCGGTCTTCAACGACCTCGCCTCGGACTTCACCAACCTCGACTTCGAGGCCTACGCCGAGACCTTCCGCTACCTCGGCGAGCACGACGCCGCGGACGTGCTGCCGCGCATCCGCATCCCGACGCTGATCGTGACGGGCAGCGGCGACATCATGACGCCCCTCGCCACCGCCAAGGCGATGGCGCGCGTGATCCGCGACGCGCGCCTCGAGATCATCGAGGGCGGCACGCACTACACGGCAGTGGAGTACCCGGCCGAGGTGAACAAGGCGTTGTTGGCGTTTTGCGAGGAGATCGGCTGGTAGGGCGCTGGGCCTCGGGCCCTAGATACTCGCCCAGTCGAGGCTGGAGAGGATGAAGTCGTCGATCATCGTCTGGTGCTCCGGATCGACATTGGTGAACTCGACGCCCGTGCCGCCGCCGTCGGGCAGCTCGAAGGCAACGCGCCCGGCGCAGGTGATCACGCGATCGCTGCCCGGCAGCTGAAACTGCAGGCCGACGCGCTCGAGGTCGTTCTCGGGCTCGAAGACGCGATGCAGCAGCAGGCCGCAGCGGCTGAGGTTGCTGGCGCGGCAAAGGTAGGGGCGGCCACCGATGTACTTGTTGAGCACCAGATCGACGGAGATACGGAAATCGATGCGACGGTCGTCCACTGAGCTGCTCTGCATGAGGTCCCTTCCGAATGATGTGTGGGACCGATTGTAGGTACATGTCCTACCTCGCTCCAAATTATCCACCACCCGCGCCGCCACGGCGGCCAGCGAATTCACCGCGGACGACCGCTCCGCGGCCAGCGAATCGTTGACCCACGGCGAGTCGCGAGGCCAAGCTCTGCCCGTGGACGATCCCAGGGACGTCGGGCAGAACGCGCTGCTGGGGCGCGAGATCCTCTCCGCCTATCGAATCGAGCAGGTGCTCGGCCGCGGCGGCATGAGCGTGGTTTATCGCGGACGCCACCTGCTCACCGACCAGGACGTCGCGATCAAGGTCTTGCCGCCCGACCTCGCCAGCCACCGCGAGGTCAAAGCGCGCTTCATCGAGGAGGCACGCACGCTGGCGCGCCTCGAGCACCCCAACATCGTCCAGCTCTACAACTTCGCCGAAGAGGACGGTCACCTCTATCTGGTGATGCAGTTCGCCGAGGGCGAGAGCTTCGACCACATCATCGAGCGCGAGGCGCGCGTGGCCGTCGCCGACGTGGTCGCTATCGGCATCGAGACGCTGCGCGCCCTCGAGTACGCCCACGACCGCAACGTCGTGCACCGCGACATCAAGCCCTCCAACATCATCATCCGCGGCGACAGCTCGGTGAAGGTGATGGACTTCGGCATCGCCAAGATCGTCGGCAGCAGCAAGCTGACGCAGACCGGCCAGACCATGGGCACGGTGCGCTACATGTCGCCCGAGCAGGTGCGCGGCAAGCAGGTCGACCACCGCTCGGACATCTACTCGCTGGCCGTCACGCTCTACGAGGGCGTCTGCGGCCGCACGCCCTTCGACGGCGACAACCACTTCGACATCATGCGCAAGCACCTCACCGACGTGCCGCCGCCGCCGAGCACGCACGTCGACGTGGGGCAGGATCTCGAGGACGTGCTGATGCGCGCGCTGGAGAAGCGCGCCGAGAACCGCTACCAGTCGGCGCTCGAGTTTCGCCGCGCGCTTCAGCACGTGCCCGTAGACGCCGACCAGCGCCGCCTGACACGCTCGGTCAAGCTGCCCAAGCTCGACGAGGACGACGACGTCCCACGCAAGAAGCGGGCGGTGGCACCGACGGCGGCGAGTGCCGCGCCGCGCTCCAAGCGGCGGGTGGCGCCGATCGTGATCGCCGTCGTGCTGTTGCTCGGCTCGCTCGGCGCGGTGGTCTGGGCGCTGGTGGACACCGGCGGCGGCCGCGGGCGCGGCTCGGGCGGCGTGGTGGCCGTGGGCTCGAGCGGCAGCGGCTCGATGGTGCGCACGCGGCGCAAGCTGCCGTGGCCTGCGCTTCATCGCGTGGCCGCCTCGATGAAGTTCGCCGTGGACAAGACTGACAAGTCGCTCGGCCTGCGCGTGCTGAGCACCGACAAGCGCGAAGTCGAACCGCTGGTCACGCTCTATCGGCGCGCCAAGGCCGCCTATCGCGCCTACCTCAAGTCCGAAGGCATGACCTTCGCGTTTCGCATCGGGCCGCTCAACCTGGTCGTCGCCGAGCAGGCGCTGCTCAACAACCGCTCGCACTTTCCCAACAGCAAGCCCAACGTCGACTACCCCACGCGCTACTTCGCCCCGGCCGGCACGCTCTACGTTCACAACGGCAGCAGCTTCACCAAGAGCGATCTGCCGTTCGGCCTCGCGCTGCACTTCTGCGCGCGCATCCCCGACCGCCGCCTCTCCAACGCGCGTTGCTATCAGCTCGCCGAGGGCTTCGAGAAGTTCCTCGCCGGCTTCAAGGGCGACGGGTCCTAAACACGCGCCTGATGCGCACGACGCTAGCTCTGCTGTTCTTCTTATCGGGCCTCTCGAGCCTGGTGCTGCAGACGGTGTGGACGCGCTTGATGGTGCTCGCCTTCGGCTCGACGACGTTCGCCGTCTCGACGGTGCTGACGGCGTTCATGGGCGGGCTCGCGCTGGGCAGCGCGCTGGCAGGACGCACAGCGGTCAGGATCGTGCCCACGCGCCGGCGCGGCGTACAGATCTACGCCGCGCTCGAGCTGTGCATCGGCCTCTACGCGCTGGCGCTGCCGTTCATCGCCGACGCACTGCCGGCGATCCATCGCGCGATCTGGGGCGAGGGCGGGGGCAGCTACTATGTCTTCGCGCTGCTGCGCTTCGTCATCGCCGCGCTGTGTCTGCTGCTGCCGACGGTGGCGATGGGCGCCACGCTGCCCGTGCTGGCGCACGTCTACTGCGAGGGGCGCGACCCGGAGATCACGGGTCGCCGCGTGGGCACGCTCTACGCGATCAACACCGCTGGCGCGGTAGTCGGCGTGCTGCTCGCTGGCTTCGTGCTGCTGCCGAGCGTTGGGCTCACCACGACCAACGCCATCGCTTGCGGCGCCGACGTGCTGCTGGCCGCGCTGGCGTTGCTGCTCGCACGCCGCTTCGACGCGCACACACCGATCGCGCACGACGATCTCTCCGCGCGCCCATCGGCAGCGCGTGATGGCGCGTCAGGTGCGGCCGAGCCCTTCGACGCCGACCCGGCGGCGCGGCGCCTGGCGCTGGTCGCGCTGGCCAGCGTCGCGGTCAGCGGCGCGATGGCGATGGCCTACGAGGTGGCGTGGACGCGCGCGCTGTCGCTCGTCATCGGTTCGTCGACCTACGCTTTCTCGCTGATCCTCGCCTGCGTGCTGGTGGGCCTCGCCGGCGGCGCCGCGCTCTACGCGCGCCGGCAGACCTCCGCGCGCGACCAAGCGCAGAACCTCTCGCTGGCGCATCTGCTCGCCGCGCTGACGGCCGCCGCCGGCGTCGCGCTGCTCGACGATCTGCCGGCGGTGATGCTGGTGGCGCTGAAGAAGCTGACGCTCACGCCGGGCTCCGCCTTCGTGCTCAAGTTCGCGCTCTGCGCGGTGGTGGTGCTCTTGCCGAGCTTCTTTTTCGGCATGGTCTTCCCCGCCGTGGTGCGTGCTTACGCGGCGCTGCGCCGCGCGCCGTCGCGCACCACCGGCGCCGTCTACGCCGTCAACACCGTCGGCGCCATCGTCGGCGCCTTCGCCGCCGGCTTCGCGCTGGTGCCCGCGCTCGGTCTGCAGGCGACGCTGATGTTGCTCGTCGCCACCGGCATCGCGCTGGCGGGTGCCTTCGGGCTTTTGGCCAGCACGCGGCGCCGGCGCCTGACGCTCGCCATCGTCTGCTTCGCCGCGCTGCTCGGCACGCTCGGCAGCTGGCGCCGCTGGAACCTGCAGGCGCTCTCGTCCGGCGTCTTTCGCGTCTCGCGCTACGCCGACGTGGTCAAGACGCTCGGCGGCGCGCGCGCCAAGCACGCCAAGCACGCCAAGCACGCCAAGGTCGCCGAGTCGCCCACGCCGCGGCTGCGTCGGCGCTGGCGCGCGCTGGCGCTGCGGCTGGTGCCGCCCGCCGACGTGGTCGACACCTTCCGCGAGCCGACGGCGGGCAGCGCGCTGGTCTCGCACGTCGAGGGTGTGACCACCACCGTCGGCATCTCGCGCAGCGTCGACGCCTCGCTATCGGGCGCTGCCTGCTGGGTGCGCCACGCGCTGCTGGTCAACGGCAAGCCCGACGCCTCGCTGAGCTTGCTCTTCGCACGGCCGAAACCTGGTTGCGGCCTGCTGCTGCGGCGCGACGCCAAGCTCCTGCGGCCGCTCGCCGTCTCGCCCTCGGGCGACATGGAGACGCAGCTTCTGAGCGGCCTGCTGCCGCGCCTGCTCGGCGGCGCGCGCGCCAGCCAGCGCGCGCTGGTCATCGGCTGGGGCAGCGGCATCACCGTGCACGCGCTGCTCGCCAACTCGTCGCTCGACGTCACCGCCGTGGAGCTCGAGCGCGAGGTGGTGCGTTCGGTGGCGGCGCCCTTTTCGCCGCTCGCGGCGCCGGTGGACAGCAAGCGGCTCAGCATCGTCGCCGAGGACGGCCGCAACTACCTCGCGGCCACGCGCGAGCGCTTCGCCATGGTGGTCAGCGAGCCGTCAAACCCGTGGATGGCGGGCTGCGGCAACCTCTTCACGCACGAGTTCTTTCGCGCCGTGCGCGCGCGCCTCGTCCCCGGTGGCGTGCTGCTGCAGTGGCTGCAGGCCTACGAGATCGCGCCGCGCAACGTCGCCTCGATCCTCGCCACGCTGCACAGCGTCTTCGACGACGTGCTGGTCTTCGGCCCGGTGCAGTCGAGCGCCGACATGCTGCTGGTGGCGCGCACCGGCGCGTCGCCGGCGCGTCGCGGCCGGCTGCACTGGCCCACGCTGGCCACGCGCTTCGAGGCGCTGCGCGACGTGCGCATCGCCGGGGTGCGCGCCCTGGCGCTGCTCGGCATCGTCGATCCGGCCGACATCGTCGTGCGCGTACACGCGGGCAGCGCGGGCGTGGCCAAGGTGGCGCGCGGCGCGCCGCTCAACACCGACGACAACGCGCGCATCGAGTTCGCGGCGCCGCGCGATCTGATCGAGTATCGCCGCTACTCGCCGCGCGCCATCGTGCGCCAGCTGCGGCGTGCGGGCGGCCCGGCAGCAGCGGCCACGGCCACCGCGTCGGTGCCCGGCGCGGCGCTCGTCGATGACAAGCCCAGCGACCTCGCGCGGCGGCTGTGCTGGGCGCGCCTTCGCGCCGGCGACAGCCTCGGCGTCGAAGCGGACGCCCTCGGCGCGGCGCGCGCATCCTTCGGGGCGCGCTGCGTGGCGGCGGCGGAGCTTCTCGCCAAGGTCGCGCCCCCGACCCGCGCCGACGTGACCGCGCTGCTCGGCGACGCTGCTCGGGGAGGATCGCGCTTCGAGCGCGCTTGGGCCGCGCTGTCCAAGCCGCGCGACAGCGCGCTCGCCGAGCTCGAGGCGATCTTCGACATCGCCGACGCTCGCCAGCACCACGCGGCGCTCTCGCTGATGGGGCATCTCGAGGCGATGGCCGGCAACGCCTTCGAGGCGCTGCTCTACATCTCGGCGGCGGCGCACGCGCCGTCGGCGCGGCGATACCGGGCGCTCGCCACCGTGCGCGCGGCGACCCTCGCTCGGGTCGGCCAACACACGGCCGCGGTGCGCGCGGCGAGGGCGCTGGTGGCCCCGCGCGGCCCCTGATCGAGTTATCCACAGCGAGTCCCCAGGTTTCGGCGATTCGCCGCGATCCTGGCTGTCCGGCGCGGGTCCTGCAGCGGTCGATCTAACTCGGTTGCACTCGGCAACAATTGGAGACGACTGGGCTTTATGGGGGACAGCGCGGCACCTCGTGCGCGCCGGGGGGACGAGGTCGGAGCGGCGCCGGCGCTGTGGGAAAGCTGTTGATATGTGGGTAGTTCCTGTGGGTGACAGCCACGCGACCCCGAAGTTGACTTGACAACGTAGGGGGAGTAGTGTCGGCAACCATCCAACACAGTTCTGGATTTGCCCCGCTGATGGTCTCGGAGGAGAGGTCCCGCGCATGTCCACGTTCAAGGTCAAGATCGGCGTCGTCGCCCTGATCATCATCGGTGGTCTCACGGTCGCGATGTTGATGCTGGCCGTCAGTCCGCTCAGCACCCAGGGTATGCACAAGGCAACGTCGGCGGTACGGCGCGCGAGCAAGCTCGTCGAGCGCAGCCAGCGCCTGTACGCCTACGACCTGGTGGCCCGCGCCAAGGCGCTCGCCGCCAAGAAGGCCTGGGCCGACGGCATCCGTCAGGAGGACGAGAAGCAGCGCCGCGCCGCGATCTTCGACGCTATCAACCAGATCGACAAGAAGCTCAAAGACAAGAACTTGAAGCCGGGCTTTCTCGGCTGCGTCGACAAGAAGGGCGTGATCATCGCGCGTGATCTCGACCCCAACGCCGACCACGGCGAGCAGCTCAAGTACGACACGGTCACGGCCGTGCTCAGCTCGGGCCGCGCGCGCAGCGCCGTCTGGCTGATGAAAAACCGCATGCTGCGCGCCGCCGTGGCGCCCGTCATCGACGCGGGCAATATCGTCGGCGCCGTCGTGCTGGCCTACGACTTCACCGTCGCCGAGGCGCGGCAGGACCAGTCGCAGTTCGGCGCGCACGTGGCGTACATCCTCGACGGCAACATCCGCGCGACGAGCTTCACCGAGGCCAACGATCCCAACACCGAGGACGCGAGCAAGGTCTCGGCGGTCGCCAGCGCGATCATGGCCAAGGCCAAGCAGGCGATCGCCGCGGGCAAGATCAGCGACGTGCTCGACATCACCATCAATGGCGAGGCCTACAAGGCGATCACCGGCCCGTTGCCGGCGCCGATCTCGATCGTCACGCAGACGCTGCCCGGCAAAGCGGCAGGCAAAGAAAAGACCGCGGTGGGCTTCGTGGTGCTGTCGTCGCTGGACAAGGCGCTCGCGCCGGCCGGCCGCGCGCGGCTGGTCGTGCTCGTCTTCGGCGTGATCGTGCTGCTGCTCGTCTTCGGCTGCATGTGGGGCGTGGAGCGCCACTTCGTCAACGCGCAGGATCACCTCGAGCTCGGTATCAACGAGGTCATCAACGGCAACATGGAGTACATCTTCGACGCCCGTCAGGAGTTCGAGGGCATGGCCAACGCCCTCAACGTGATGCTCGCGCGACTGCTCGGCCGCCCCGAGCCGGGCGAGGACGAGGAGGGCGATGCCGCCTGGCGCGCCGACGTTATCGTCGTCGACGCGATGGAGGGCGCCAGCGATCCAGGCCTCGCGCAGAGCCTCGCCGGCGAGGCCGAAGACCAGTACTTCGCGCGACTCTTCTCGGAGTACGTCGAAGCGCGCAAGCAGGCCAACCTGCCTACCGAGGGCATCAGCCTCGAGAACCTGACGCAGAAGCTGCGCGCCAACGAGGCGATGCTCAAGGCCAAGCACAAGTGTCGCATGGTCCGCTTTGTCGTCAGCAGCGCAGGCGGCAAGGTCAGCTTCAAACCCGTGCGCATCGACTGAGGCCCGCTGGGCTTCACCGCCCGCTAGCCTTCCAGCCGGCAATCGTCCACCCGGCACTTATCCACCCGGCAATGCCGTGACGCGCTGTGGTCTCGATCAGCTGCTCGACGAGCGCATCGACACGCTGCGCGGGCGTCGCTTCGGCCTGCTCTGCCACGCCGCCTCGGTCAGCTCGCGGCTCGAGCACGCGCTCGACGCGCTGCTCGCGCGCGGCGCGACGCCGCACCGGCTCTTCGGCCCCGAGCACGGGCTCGACGGCGCGGCGCAGGACATGGTCGCCGTCGCCGCTGCCCGGCGCGGCGCGCCGCGCGACATCGAGCTGATCAGCCTCTACGGCAGCGACGAGGCGAGCCTCTCGCCGCCGCCGGGCAGCCTCGACGGCCTCGACCTGTTGCTCGTCGACCTGCAGGACGTCGGCAGCCGCTACTACACCTACGTCTGGACGATGGTGCTGGCGATGCAGGCCTGCGCGCGCGCGGGCGTGGCGGTGTGGGTGCTCGACCGGCCCAACCCGCTCGGTGGGCGCGCCATCGAAGGGCCGGGCATCGAGCCGCCCTGCATCTCGTTTGTCGGCCTGCACGACATGCCCGTGCGCCACGGGCTGACCGCCGGCGAGATCGCGTCGCTGTGCCGCGCCGAGCGCACCATCGACGTCGAGCTCGAGGTCATCACCATGCAGGCGTGGCGCCGCGCCGCGCTGTTCGACGAGCTCGACCTGCCGTGGGTCATGCCCTCGCCGAACATGCCGACGCTCGAGACCGCGCTGGTCTACCCGGGCGGCTGCCTCTACGAGGGCACCAATCTCAGCGAGGGGCGCGGGACTACGCGGCCCTTCGAGATCGTCGGCGCGCCTTATCTCGATGGACGCGCCTTCGCCGAGCGGTTGACGCGCTTCGAGCTCGAGGGCGTGCGTTTTCGCGCGCTGTCCTTCCAGCCCACCTTCCAGAAGCACAGCGGCACCGTGTGCGGCGGGGTGCAGATCCACGTCACCGACCGCGCGCGCTTCGCGCCGCTGCGCTGCGGCGTCGCGGTGATGCTCGCCGCGGCCGAGCTGAGCGGCGGCGTGGGCCAAGCTGCGCTCGACGAGCGCTTCGCTTGGCGCGCGGCGCCCTACGAGTTCGTCAGCGATCGGCCCGCCATCGACCTGCTCGCCGGCGGCGCGTGGCTGCGCGAGGGCATCGAGGCCAACCTCGCGCTCGACGCGCTGTGCGCGCCGTGGCGTGACAGCGAAGCGCGCTTCGCCGAGCGCCGGCGCGCGCACCTGCTCTACGCCGACGACCATCGAGCGGATAACGATGGAGTAGGGCGATGAGCGGCAGCGGACGACGCTTGGCGCTGCTCGGCGGCAGCTTCAACCCGCCGCACCTCGCGCACCAGATGCTGGCGATGGCCGTGCTCTCGACGCGTCAGGCCGACGAGCTGTGGGTCATCCCGTGCTACCGCCACGCGCTGGGCAAGGCGCTCGAGCCGTTCGAGCACCGCGTCGCCATGTGTCGCGCCGCGGTCGCCGAGCTCGGGCCGCGCGTGCGCGTCAGCGAGATCGAGCGCGAGCTGGGCGAGCCGAGCCGCACGCTGCGCACTGTCGAGCGCATCGAGGCAGACCAGCCGGGCCGCCGCTTGGCGCTCGTTATCGGCGCCGACATCCTCGGCGAGACCGACGAGTGGTACCGCTGGCCGGAAATCGAGCGCCGCGTGGACGTGCTCGTCTTCGGTCGCGTCGGCTACGACGCGGGACGCGACGTGATCACACTGCCCGACATCAGCAGCACCGAGGTGCGATCGCGGCTCGCCGACGGGCGCCCCGTCGAGCACCTGCTGCCGGCAGCGGTCCACGACTACATCGTCGCGCACGGCCTCTACGGCTGCGACCGGCGTGGCTCCTAGCGCGCCGCGCCTGCGGATCCTCGGCGCGGGCCGCGTGGGCAGCGCGCTGGCGGCGCTGCTCGAGGAGGCCGGCTGCGAGATCGTCGATCTGTGGACGCGCAGCGCCGCGCGCGCGGCCGCTTCGAGCGCCGCGATCGGGCGGCCCTGTCGCTCGGGCGCGCTCGATGATGACGCCGAGCCGGCGGCCTCGCTCGCCGCCGACGCCACGATCATCGCCGTGCGCGACGACGTGGTCGCCGAGGTCTGTCGTGCGGGGGCGCGTCTGCTCGAGCGCGCCCCGGTCGTGCTTCACGTGAGCGGCGCCACGCCGGCAGCGCGCGCGCTCGCCGAGGCGCCCGCCGAGCTGGCGCGCGGAACGTTGCATCCCCTCGCCGCCGTCTCGACCCTCGCGCAGGCGCGCCGCGTGCTCGGCGAGGTCTACTTTGGCGTCGAAGGCGACGAGCCGGCGCGGCAGCTGGCGCGCGCGCTGGTGTCACGCCTCGGCGCGCACGCGCTCGAGCTCGAGGCCGAGCAGATGGTGCGCTACCACGCGGCGGCGGTGACCGCGAGCAACCTCGCGGTGGCGCTGTGGGGCGAAGCCGCGGCGCTGCTCGAGTCGGCCGGCGTCAGCGATGGCCTCGCGGCGCTGTTACCTCTGATCCGCAGCACCGTGGACAATGTCGCCACGCTGGGACCGATCGGTGCGCTGACGGGCCCCGTTCGCCGTGGCGACCGAGGGACAGTTTCTCGACACCTCGAGTCGCTGGCGCAACAGTTTCCCAGGATCCTGCCTCTCTATCGGGCGGCGAGCCTCGCCGCGCTGGAGTTGGCGCGCGCGAGCGCGGATCCGCCCGATGTCGAAGATATCGCGAGCCTTCAAGAGCTCTTGAAGCCAGCAGCCGACGGCGCGGCGTAGTCTGCTCGATGCTGTGCCGCGCGCCCTGCCACCAATGTCATGGCGCGTGGCACGGGTGTTAGGGCATTAACGGCTGCAAGGCCGCAGGATGTCTCGTTCGTCCAAATGCGATGTTCTGTGCGATACCTGGTGGATCATTTATTGCTTCGGTGAGCAGCCGTGACGACCAACCGTTTCACTATTAACGCCATCCCTCCTCACGCCATCTTCCCCCTCCTGCTGTCGCTCTTGCTGCTGGCCGCCTGTGGCCGCACGCACGTCTTCGGCAACGGCACCGACAGCGGCCCCGACGGCGACGGCGGTCGCGAGATCTGCAGCAACGGTCGCGACGACGACGGCGACGGGTTGTCCGACTGCGCCGACCCCGACTGCTTTTCGGATCCCAGCTGCCGCAATCCCGGCTTCGAGCTGTGCGGCAACGGCGTCGATGACGACGGAGACGGGCTGATCGACTGCGCCGACAGCGACTGTCGCAACGACGAGCGCTGCATCCCCGGCGTCGAGATCTGTGACAACAAGCGCGACGACGACGGCGACGGGCTCGTCGACTGCGCCGATCCCAACTGCTTCGGCCAGCCGATCTGCAACATGAAGGATCCCGAAAACTGCACCAACGGCCTCGATGACGATGGCGACGGCCTGGTCGACTGCGACGACAACGATTGCAACGGCGCCGCCAATTGCGCCGCTGGCCGCGAGCGCTGCGAGAACAAGGTCGACGACGACAACGACGGCCTCGTCGACTGCCAAGACCCCGACTGCTTCAAGCACCCGAGCTGCCGCCAGCCCGGCGCCGAGGTCTGCAACAACGGCATCGACGACGACTCCGACGGCGACATCGACTGCAAGGACAGCGACTGCAGTGGGCTGCCGATCTGCACCCCGGGCAAAGAGATCTGCGGCAACCAGCTCGACGACGATCTCGACGGCGCGGTGGACTGCGACGATCCCGACTGCCTCAACGATCCGTCTTGCCAGTCGTTGCTGTGCAAGCCGAGCGTGGACTTCGGCACAATCAAGGCGAGCGGCGCGTCGGTGACGCGTACGCTGACCACCACCAACCAGAAAGACGTCTATACCTCGCCGTGCGCCGTGCCGGGCGGCGGCGAGCTCGTCGCGCGCTTCGAGCTCGACGCGCCCGCCGACGTCAAGCTGAGCTACGTGCAGAAGAGCGGCGACCACGTGCTGTCGCTGTTTCGCGCCGGCACGGGCGAGGCCTGCAACGCCAACTCGCGCGGCTGCTTCGATCCGCAGTCGAAAAACAGCGGCTCCTTCTCGGTGCCCAACCTGCAGGCCGGCGAGTACTACCTGATCGCCGAAGCCTTCGCGAAGTCGCTCGAAGGTCAGATCGAGGTCACGCTCAGCACCGGCACGCCCGCCGGCAAAGAGGTCTGCAACAACGGCATCGATGACGACCAGGACGGCGCCACCGACTGCGCCGACCTCGACTGCGCGCTCGACCCCGGCTGCCAGTCGCAGATCTGCCAGGTGGACGTCAACCTCGGCGCGCTGGTGATCAACGGCCCGAGCAAGGTCGCCAACGTCGACACCAGCACCGGCGCCAACAACGTCGAGGAGACCTGCGCGGCGGGCGGCGGCAAAGAGCGCGTGATCCGCGTCGTGATGCCGCAGGCGGGCGGCCTCGCGGTGAGCGTCGACCAGAGCGGCTACCACGTCTTCGGCCTGCACGAGGACGCGGGCCCCGGCACGGTCTGCACGGCCGACAAGGGCTCGTGCTTCGACTCCAACAACCGCGGTCGCTTCCAGCTGAGCTACGGATCGGTGAAGAAGGGCGTCTACTACTACGTGGTCGACGCGCTGGCGCCCGGTCAGGAAGGCACCGTGCGCGTCGAGTTTCGCGCCTTCGCCAACCGCGGCCCCGAGCTTTGCGCCAACGGCATCGACGACGACGGCGATGGCCTCACCGACTGCATGGATCCTGACTGCACGGGCGTCGTTGGCTGCCCTGGGCCCGTCTGCGCCGCCGAGAAGAACGTCGGCGTGCTGACGCACGGCGCGCCGCCGGTCAGCGTCTCGGTCAACACCACCACCGCCAACAACGATCAGACCGTCTCGTGCGCGCTGGGCGGCGGCAAGGACACCGTCATCGCCCTCGAGCTGGACAAGGTCTCGGGCCTCAACATCTCGTGCACGCAGACCGGCGATCACGTGCTCGGTCTTTTCGCCGCGGGCGCGCCGCGCGACCCGTGCGACAAGACGCCGGTCAACTGCGCCGACCTCAAGAATGGCCCCTTCGGCTGCAACTTCATCATGCCCAACCTGCAGCCGGGCAAATACTTCCTCGTGGTCGAGGGCTTCAAGCCGGGCGCCGAGGGCACCGTCTCGCTGAGCCTCTCGGCGACGCCGGACGCCGCGCAGGAGATCTGCAACAACGGCATCGACGACGACGGCGACGGCAAGATCGACTGCCAGGACAGCAACTGCTCGAGCAAGCCGCTCTGTCAGGGCTTGACCTGCACGCCGGATCAGAAGCTCGGCGTGCTGCCTGCCGGCATCGCCAAGAGCGTCGCCGTCACCACCTCGGGCGCCGGCGACTCCAACTCGGCGAGCTGCGCGCTAGGCGGCGGCGAGGACGCTGTGGTCGGCCTCGCGCTGCCCGCCGCGGGCACGCTCGAGATCGACTACGCGCAGTTCGGCAACCACGTGTTGGCGCTGTTCAACGACAAGGGAACCGGCTTCGCCTGCGACGCTGCGCCCGTCTCGTGCAAGGCCACCAACGGTCAGAGCGCGGGCAAGCTGACGTGGAGCAATCTGCCAGCCGGCGCCTATTACCTCGTCAGCGAGGCCGTTTCGAGCGGCGCAGAGGGCTCGGTCGTGATGCAGGCAACGTTCCGTTTGCCCTGATTCCAATGCTTTACCTTTGACTCGCGCATCCCCCGTCGGGCATGATCCGTACAGGAAGAGTGCATACGTGCGCCTTGCCGGCGCGGGGATAGGTGCGTCGCGATCCACCCAAGCGGCGGCCAGGGCACGTGTGTCGAATCGCCGAGGGGTCTTCGCCAGTGAGGCTGGCGTAGACGTAGAGGAAGTCGTGCACGCCGCCGAACATCCACCAGCTGCACCGCAGCCGTTTGGCAAGTTCCAGCTGCTCGAGGAGATCGGGCAGGGGGGCATGGCCACGGTGCACCGCGCCGTCTTGCGCGGGCTGGGCGGGTTCGAGCGCGAGATGGTGATCAAGCGCATCCTGCCGGACCTCGCGCGCGACGAGCACTTCCTCAAGATGTTCATCGACGAGGCCAAGCTCTCGGCGCTGCTCGAGCACCCCAACATCGTCCAGATCTACGACTTCGGATCGGTCGAGGGGCGCTACTTCATCGCGATGGAGTTCATCGAGGGCGTCACGCTGCTGCGCTTCAATCGCGCGCACGGCAAGCGCAACCCCGTCGAGCCGGCGGCCGCGGCGTTTATCGTGCAGCAGGTCTGCGCTGGTCTGCAGTACGCGCATCAGCTCAGCCGCGGCGGTCAGCGACTGGGGTTGGTGCATCGTGACATCAGCCCGGCCAACGTGATGATCACGGCGCACGGCGGCGTGAAGCTGCTCGACTTCGGCATCGCCAAGGCCGTCGAAGCGCTCGAGCGCGAAGACACGCGCACCGGCACGCTCAAGGGCAAGTGGAGCTACATGTCGCCCGAGCAGGTGGAGGGGCGTCCGGTCACCGCGCAGTCGGACATCTTCGCTACCGGCATCATCCTCTGGGAGATGCTCACCGGCCGGCGGCTCTTCAAGGCCAAGACCGACTACCTGACGCTGACCAACGTCGTCAAAGCGCGCGTGCCGCCCGTCACCGAGTTTCGCCCCGAGGCGCCGGCGGTCTTCAACGAGATCTGCGCGCGCGCGCTCGCGCGCAAGCCGGAGGACCGCTACCAGACCGCCGAGGAGATGAGCGAGGCGCTGGAGAGCTTTCTGCACTTCCGGCCGTTCGCGCCGACGCAGCTGACGCAGATGGTGCGCCCGCTGATGCAGCAGCAGCAGCAGCACCGCAGCACGCCGAGCACGCCGCGCGAAGGCAGCGGCAGCACGTCCAACTCGGCCTCGTCATCGGCCGTGGGCTTCCGCGCGAGCGCCGAGCCGAGCGGCAGCCGCAGCCAGAGCGCGAGCGTGACGATGATGCCGGCGGGCGAGCAGGCCGAGCTCGTGCCGCCCAAGCGCAGCCTGGTGATGCCGCTGGTCATCGCGGGGTTGGTGCTGGCGACGCTCGTGGTAGTCACGCTCTACGCGCTGCTCAAGCCACCCACGCGCACGGCGTCGGCTTCGGGTGGGGGCTCTGGCTCCGCGATGGCCGCCAACTCGGGCGGCAGCGGTAGCGGCAGCGGCGGCGCGGTGAACAACGCAGCCGCGGGCAGTGCCGCCGCGGGCAGTGCGGCCGCGGGCAGTGCGGCCGCGGGCAGTGCGGCGGCGGGCAGTGGCAGCGCTGACGTCGCACCGGGCAGTACGTCCGGCAGTGCGTCCGGCAGTGCGTCCGGCAGCGCGGCCGCCGCCGGCAGCGGCACGGGCAGCGGCGTACGCACCGACGACCGCGATCCCGACGACGGCAGCGCGAGTGGCACCGCTGCCGCGCTGCCGCCTACCAAGCGCGCGCCGCCAAGCAAACGCGTGGTGCGGCGAACGACGAAGGTGCGCACGCCGCCGGCCAAACGCGCCGCGCAGGTGCGAACCAAGCGCGCGACGCCGGCGCCGGCGGCGGGGGCGATGGTGCAGGTCAGCATCGCTTCGACACCGTCGGGCGCGACGGTCTACTTCGGCAAGCGGGTGCGCGGACGCACGCCGCTGTCGACGACGGTGCCGCGCGGCACGCGCGTGCGCGTGCGGCTCGACCTGGCCAAGCACAAGACGCAGTGGCGCGTGTTTCGCGCCGACCGCGATCGCAAGCTTCACTACAAGCTCGAGCGCACGGTGCCCGACCTCAAGGGCGGCGCGCTCGCGGACCCCTATGCCAACGACAAGTAGCAGGGCAAAGGACATCGTCGATGATCGCTCGTAGGCTCGCTCGCGCGCTGCTGGTGCTGGTGCTCGCCACGGGTTTTGTCGCGGTCAGCGCGCACGAGAGCGCGGCGCGGCGCATCAGCCGCAAGCAGCGCCGCGCGGCGCGTAAGGCCTTCCGCGCCGGGCAGCAGGCCTATCGCGATGGCAAGTACGCCGAGGCCGCCAAACACTTCGAGGCCGGCTACAAGGCCGACCCGCGGCCGCGTTTTCTGATCAACGTGGCGCAGAGCTACCGCCAGGCGGGCGATCTCGAGCAGGCCAAGGCCAACTACCAGCGCTTCCTCGAGCTGGCGCCGAAGCGCTCGACGCTGCGCCCGCAAGTCGAGCGCCTCGTCGCCGAGATCGATCAGCTGATCGCCGAGAAGAAGCGCAAGGAAGAGGCGCGCCGCAAGGCGCTGGTGACGCCACCGCCGGCGACGACGCCGCCGCCGGGCGTGACGCCGCCGCCGGCTGGAGACCCGAACAACCCCGCCGACGGCGACGCCAGCGCGAGCAGCCGCCCGGTCTACAAGCGCTGGTGGTTCTGGACGGCCATCGGCGCCGCCGTCGCCGCCGGCGTGGTGGTCGGCGTGGTGGCGGGCACGCAGGGCGGATCGGACTACGTCGAGCAGGGCGGGCTGGGCAGCATCCGCTGGTAGCGCGCAGCTACGCGACGCGTTTGTCGACCACCAGCTTGCCGTCGACGCAGTCGACGCGCAGCTCGTCTCCCGGCTTGGCCTTGCCGAGCAGGATCTGCTCGGCGACCGGCCCCTCGATGAGGCGCTGGATCGTGGTGCGCATCGGGCGCGCGCCGAGCAGCGGGTCGTAGCCGCCGTTGTCGATCAGGTAGTCGAGCGCGGCGTCGGTGGCGACGTAGCTGATCTGTTTTTCGGCGGCCAGCCGGCGCGCCGAGTCGGCGACGAGCAGCCGCGCCACCTCGAGGATCTGCGCGCGCGTGAGCGGCTCGAAGACGATGCGCTCTTCGATGCGGTTCCACAGCTCGATGGGGAACGCGCGGCGCGCGGTGGTCAGCACTTCGTCGACGATGCGCTTCCACTCCTCGTCGGTCAGGGTCGCCTCGTTGTCGCCGCTGGGGGCGCCGACGCCGAGGCCGAAGCCGATGTGCCCGCGGCGGCGATCGTAGTGCTCGCTGCCGAGGTTGGACGTCATCACCACCACGGTGTTCGAGAAGTCCACCGTACGGCCGCGGCCGTCGGTGAGGCGGCCATCGTCGAGCAGCTGCAGCAGCACCTGCAGCACGTCGCGGTGTGCTTTCTCGACCTCGTCGAGCAGCACGATCTGGTACGGCTTGCGCCGCACCGACTCGGTGAGCTGGCCGCCCTCTTCGTGACCGACGTAGCCGGGCGGCGAGCCGATCAGGCGTGCGACGGTATGCGGCTCCATGTACTCGCTCATGTCGAGGCGGCACAGCGCGTCGCGCGACTGGAACAGGAAGTCGGCGAGCACCTTGACCAGCTCGGTCTTGCCGACGCCGGTGGGGCCGAGCAGCAGGAACGAGCCGATGGGCCGGTCGCTCGAGAAGCCGGCGTAGTTGCGGCGGATGACCTCCGAGACGCGCTTGATGATCTTGTCGTGGCCGATGATGTGCTTCGAGATGAAGCCTTCCATCTGCAGGAAGCGCTCGGTGTCGCTCATCAGCAGCCGCTCGGCGGGGATCTCGGTGCGCTCGGCGACCAGCTCGGCGAGCTCGGCGCGCCCGACGGCTTGCTTGCCGCGGCGTCTGGCGCGGCTGCCGGCGAGGTCGAGCAGGCTGATCGCCTTGTCCGGCAGGAAGCGGTCGGTGATGTAGCGGCTCGAGAGGCGCACGGCGGCTTCGTAAGCGTCGGGCGAGAAGTCGATGGTGTGATGCTCGGCGTAGGCGGGCGCCACACCGGCGATGATCGCCAGCGCCTCGTCGCTCTCGGGCTCGGGCACGAGCACCGGCTGCAGCCGGCGATGTAGCGCCGGCGTCTCCTCGATGCTCTTGCGGTAGTGATCGCTGGTGGTCGCGCCGACGCAGGGGAAGTGTCCGCGCGCCATCGCGGCGCTCAGCTCGCCGACGGCGTCGAGCGATCCATCGCCGACGGCGCCGGCGCCGACCAGCGTGTGGATCTCGTCGAGAAACAGGATCACGCTGCCATCGGCGGCCTCGACCTCGTCGCGCAGGGCGGCCATGCGCTCGGAGAAGGCGCCGCGCAGCTGCGTGCCCGAGAGCAGCGCGCCCATGTTGAGCTCGACGAGGATCTTGCCGTCGAGGAACGGCACCTCGTCGGGGTGTTTGACCTGCAGGTAGGCCAGGCCTTCGACGATCGCGGTCTTGCCGACGCCGGGCTCGCCGATGAGGCATGGGTTGTTCGCGCGTCGCTTGCCGAGGATGTCGAGGATCTGCTCGACCAGCTCGCGGCGCCCGATCAGCGGCTCGATCTGGTTGCTCTCGGCGGCGAGCGAGAGGTTGCGGCACAGCATCGCCAGCGTCGGGTAGCGCTCTTCGTCGAGGGCGTAGCGAGAGGCCGGCAGCGCGCGTCGCGAAGCGGCCTCGTCAGCGTCGGCAGCGCCATCGGCGCGCTCGAGGCCGCGCGTGATGCGCGGGTCTGTGGGGGGCGGGGCGCCGCCGCCGCCGTCCGGTTGGCCGCGGCGTGGAGTTGCCGCGCCGCCCGTTCTGAGCAGGCCTTGGCGCACGGGCTCGTCGTCGTCACCCGGTGCGGCGTCGCCGGCCATGGCGTCGCCCGTCGCGCCGTCACGCTCGTCATCGGCGGCGGTCGCCGTGGTGGTGGTCGTCGTCGTGGCGGCGGCCGCGGCGGCAGCGGCTGCGGCGCGCCTGCGCTGGGCGGCGAGACGCTCGGGTCCGCCGGTGATCAGCGCTAACGCGATGGCGCGCAGGCTGGCCGGGTCGATGCCGGCCGCGGCGAGCACGCGATAGGCGATGCAGCCGCGCAGGCTCGCCAGCGCCAGCAGCAAGTGCAGCGTCCCGACGGCGCGCGAGCCGCAGCTCTGCGCCATGCGGCGCGCGCGGTCGCGGATCTGCTGCAGCATGTCGTCGGGCTCTGCTTCACTGCGGCTCAACTCGCTGCTGCCGATCTCGCCCAGGTGACGCACGATGCGCGACGCGTCGAGGCCGCGATCGTTGAGCAGGTTGGCGCTCGCGTCGTCGGCGGCGAGCAGCGCGAGCAACAGGTGAGCACTGCAGTAGGGCACACCGGCGCGCGCGGCGAAGTTGCTCGCCTCGTCGAGCACCTGTTTGAGCTTGTCGTCGTCTGGCGGAAGGGTCATCGAGCCTCGACTAAAAATACCAGTGTCCGCGACTACTGCACCACCCGCATGCGATTGACGCGCCCACAGCTGGGGCAACGCTCCTCGCTGCGCGATCCGACGAGGTCGCCCATGCCGTAGCTGACCATCTTGAACGGCCGGTCGACGCCGTAGAGCCACTGCTTGGAGCCGTCGGCGAGCGTCGTGCGCTCGGCGCGGTTGGCCCCGACAAAGCAGGGGCGCTCGGCGTAGAGCTGCTGCGCGAGGTACGCCGGTCGCGCCGCGGGCGGCAGCGCCAGGTCACGCGCCAGGCGCAGCAGGCTGAAGGCCGAGGGCATGGTCTCGGCGAGCGTCGCCGGCTGCGTGCCGCCGTAGAACATCTCGCGCTCCTCGCGGGCCAGCGTCGGGCCGGCGCCACCGTCGACGGCCAGATGTCCCTGCAGGCAGTCGTAGCAGGGGCCGCTCTGGCCGTCGGTGAGGATGTGCTTGTAGTGACTGACGCCGGGGAAGGCCGTCGGCGTGACGTGGCGGATGCCGCGCGCGCGCAGCAGCGCCGCGGCGGTGAAGTTGTCGTCGCGGCTCTGGCCCATGCCCACCACAGCGATGGTGGGTCGAAGCGCGTCGAGCATCGCCTCGAAGCGCGCGACAGAGGCGCGGTCGCGCTTGCGCAGGCGCAGCTCGCCGAAGCCGAAGGCCCAGGGCCCTCCGCGCAGCCACGTCACGTCGCCTTCGCCGCTGTGCTCGTCCCAGCTGTGCGCGCCGTGCGGGTCGACGCGAGCGCGCAGGATCTCGGCCAGCGCGCGGCCTTTGACCTCGCCGATACGGTCAGTACCGTAGACCTGGCGTACCGGGTTTTCGGGCGAGACCTCCTTGCAGTCGAGCAGCAGCAGCGTCGCGCCGACGAGCCCTGTCGCTTCGGCGCAAAAGAGGCTCGCCGTGCCGAGCCCGAGCACGACGACGCGCTCCCGGCCGAGCAGCGCCGCGGGCACGCGCACGGCGGGGCGCCCGTCGCCGAGCAGCTCGAAGAGCGCTTCGTTGCGCGCCCCGAGCAGGCGCACCGACCACGGCCACGTCGGCTCGCCGCGCGCGAACAACACGCGGCCGCTCTGCAGCGCCGCCTCGAGATCGGGGCGCTGCGGGCGATCCGGCGCGAGCGCGTAGCGCGCCAGCGAAAGCGCCACCGACGCGGCCTCGAGGTGATCGACGTGCACCTGCGCCTCGTCGGCGTCGGCGCGCGGCACGGAGGCGAGCCGGCCGGCGAGGCTCACCAGATCGTCGGCGCTCAGCGCACACGTGGGCGTCCAGAGCAGGTGGATGGAGCCGACGCTGGCACTGCGCGGAAGCAGCGCCAGCACGAGCGGCGTGCCGCTGTCAGCGGCCGCGCGCGCGACGTCCGCGGCGTGTTCGTCGACCTCGGCGACGAGCAGGTCGCGCGGCAACGCGGCGCGCAGCGCATCGAGCGTGCGCGGCACGCGCTCGAGCGCGTAGTCCGTCTCGAGACGATTGTGCTCGGCGCAGTGGCGCGCCAGCGCGGCGGCGCGCGAGCTTCCCGCCGCGCCGAGGCCGAGCGAGCGCGCGAGGGCGCTCTCGGCGGCGACCTCGTCGTCGTCGTCGAGCCAAAGCTGCTGTCTGAGCCCCGTGCGCGCGAGCGCCTCGGCCACCAGGTAGCCACGCGACAAGCCCCACAGCGCCACGCGCCGCTCGAAGAAAAGCTCCCCGATGACCGGGCGCACGCGGCTGTGGTAGCGCTCGCGCAGCTGCTCGTGAGTCGGGCGCTCGCTCACGCGGACGGCTGCGCTCCGGCGACGCCAGCTGCGCCGGCTGCCCGCTGCGTTGGCGGGCCGAAGTAGCGCGCCAGCTTGAGCAGCGAGCAGTTGCCGATGCGCGTGCCGTCGCCGCCAGCGCTGCCCGGCGGCGGCGACAGCGGCGCGAAGTCGTTGGCCCAGGCGCGCCGCACCTCGAGCGCGCGCAGCGGCGCGTGTGGAAAGTCCGGCGGCAAGGCGATCAGCACGGTGCGCGTGCCCGCCTCGACCAAATAGCGCCGCCAGCCGCGGCCGAGCACGTTGCGGCTGACCTTGTAGCCCGCCGAACGCAGGGCCGCCTTCTGCGCGTCGCACCAGGCCGCGCCGTGGGTCGTCTGCCAGTAGGTCGGCCTGCGCGAGGCCTGCACAGCGTCGTAGTCGTCGCCGACGATGCGCGCCTCGCCGAGGTCTTGCATCTGAGGGGCGTCGATCGAGCCCAGCCCGGCAGCGCCGGAATGCCCGACGGAAGCCCACGTAGAGATCCGCCAGCGCACCGCGCGCTGACCGGGAGCCTTCGCCACGGCGCCCTCGGCGTCGATGGTCCAGGGCGCGGGGCAGGGCAGCGGATCGCCGTCAGGATGCACCACGTGCAGGATCGCGGTGCCGAGGCCGCGCCGCTCGCGCCAGGCCAGCGCGGCTGGCGCGCTGACGCCGTGGCGCAGGTCGCCCGACGAGAGGAACTTGCCGCCCGAGAAGGGGTGGCTGTGCAGCTTCGAGTTGACCGCGAGTCGCGGGCGCTCGGCGAGGGCGCGGTCGATGGCCTCGTTGAACGCCGCGCTCGCCTGGTCGATGTCTTCGGCGGCGAAGTGGCAGTTATGCGGCGAGAACGCCTTGACCTCGTCCGGCGGCACGGCCGCGCCGTCGATCACGATCTCGCTGATGTGCTCGACGCTGGCCAGCTCGAGCGGGCAGCGAAAGACCGCGTCGCGCGGCACCAGCGCCGAGAGCGGATAGATCATCGACTCGAGCGGCATGCCGCCGTCGGCGAGGCCGTGATCGACCCAGCGCTGCACCTCGGCGAAGATCGCGCGCGCCGCGGTGTGCGACACCACGACCTTGGCGCTGCTTTGAGAACCCTTCACGCGATCCGCCTCCGCTCTCTCGCCAGGGACCTAGGAGCCCGCTGCCAGGTCGCGATAGACGGCTCGGAAGCGCTCCGTCTGCTCCTCGCGACCGACCATGTTGTAGAGCTCGTAGAGCGTAACATCGAGGCGGTCGAGCGCGGCGTCGAGCTGCTCGAGCGCCTGGAGATCGGCGACCATCAAGTCGATGAGCAGCCGCGGCACGACGCGGTTTTGTAGCACGCGCACGCACGGCTGCTCGCGCCAGGCAGCGTAGAGGCACAGCCGGTAGTACTGGTCGGCGTGGTAGACGTGGTCGGGCGGGATGTCGAGCATCGGGAAGTACTCGGGCCAGACCATCACCGGTGGATCCGAGTGCGGCCACGACTCGGCGAACCAGATGTGGTAGCGCGGCGCGAGGTAGCGCTTGTCGCGCGCGCTGACCAGCGCGCTGCGCCACACGCTAGCCGACTGCGCGTCGTGTGCGGCGAGCGTCTCGAGGCGCCGATCGACGGCGCGCTCGAAGGGGCGCCCACTGATCAGCGCTGGGATCCTGCCGACAAACCCGACCACGGCGTCCCGTGGGGGATCCACCTCGTGGCCGCACTCCACGCAGCGCGTGCCGCGATCGAAGACGACGAGGTGCTCGCCGGCGGGGCAGTGATGCGGTTCGGCCGCCTCGACCCAGCAGCGGTCATCGCCGAGCGGTTGACCGAGCACGGCGAGCATGGTCGGGAAGGCGGCCAGCACCTTCTCCACCTCGTCACCCAGTCGCTCGACCTCGCTGCCCTCGCAGCGTGCGGCGCGCGCCATGGCGCCGATATCGAGCTCCCAGCGGCGGATCGTACCGTCTGCGTTTGCCTTCTGTTGGATCATCGACCCGCCGCCGCGGTGCTGAGGTAGGTGTTAGCGGTAGAAGTCGTCTTGACTGAGATCGACGTGGTAGGTCGCTGGCCGCGCTGCGCCGCCGGGCAGCTCGCGCGCCGCGCCGCCGGTCGGGCCGCCGCCGGGATCGCTGGGCAGCGGGCCGTCGTCGTCGTCATCGAGGGTCGAAAGGCGCTGGAACGTGTCGCCGGCAACGCGCGCCACGACCTTGCCCGCGCCATCGACGATCTCGCCGGCGGCGTTGAGCGAGTGCTCGCGCAGCCACACGTAGAAGCCGTCGCCGCGGTTGCGGTAGACCGACGGCTGCGGCTCGTGAAGCACGCAGAGCGCGAACTCGGCGCTGCCGTCGGCCAGCGCGCCGTAGTCGGGGCGCATGACCAGCGGGTTGCGCGGGTCGCAGCAGACGCACAGCTGGTCGTCGCTGCCGAGCCCCCCGTCGTCTCGCTCGTCGATGACGGCGGCGCCGGCGCCGGGTCGCGCGCCGCCCTGTTGACGCTGAGATCCTGCCTTAGGTGTGGCCATCGGTACCTCTCTCCACGATACCTTGAGGTTAGCAGCTCCGCCGTTGCGCGTCGACGCAGCGCCGGTGGTGCTTGCGTCCCGCGCGCGCCGCCGAGTACCATCTTACGCATGCGCATTGCCATATTCTCCGACGTGCACTCGAATCTCGAGGCGCTCGAGGCGGTGCTTCGCGCCTATGATCGCGAGCGCATCGACAAGATCATCTGCCTGGGGGACACGGTGGGCTATGGCGCCGACCCTCAGGCCTGCTCGGAGCGAGTGCGCTCGATCGCGTCGGTGACGATAGTGGGGAACCACGACGCGGCGGTGGCGGGGCGCATGGACTACTCGTACTACTACGAGGCCGCGCGCAACGCGCTCGACATGCACCAGTCGCTGCTCACCGAAGAGAACCTGAAGTGGCTGCGCACGCTGCCCTACGAGCATCGCGAGCAGGGCTTGGCCTTCTGCCACGGCTCGCCGGTCAACCTCGAAGAGTTCGAGTACATCTTCGCGCTCGACCAGGCGCGCCAGCTGCTGCCCGTCTTCGACGACCTCGCGCGCGTGACGTTCATCGGCCACTCGCACCTGTGCAAGGCCTTCGCCATCGGCCCCACCGAGGTGCACGAGGTGGTGGCGACGCACTTCCAGATCCGCGAGAACTACAAGTACATCATCTCGGTGGGCAGCGTCGGCCAGCCGCGCGACTACGACCCGCGCGCCAGCTACACGATCTTCGACACCGACGAGATGACCTTCGAGTTCAAGCGGCAGGAATACGACATCGAGAAGGCCGCCTCGAAGATCTTCGACACGGACCTCGAGCGCAACTTCGGCAATCGCTTGTTCTTGGGCGTGTAGAGGCGCCTAGCGCCTGACCAGCACCAGCTTGCGCTTGGCCCAGACCCGCTGCTGACCACGCGAGATGCTGCCCGAGCGCCGCATCAGGCGGAGCAGCAGGTGCAGCTTGTCCATCCACTTGGCGTCGGGCTCGGCCTTGGCGAAGCGGCGCGAGAGCGGGCGGGGCGCCGGGGTGAGGGCGGCGAGGTGCGCGGCCTGTAGCGGCGTCAGCTCGCTCACGTCGCGGCCGAAGTAGCGCTGCGCGGCGGCCTGCACGCCATACACGCCGGCGC
The DNA here is from genome assembly GCA_020431405.1 of Myxococcales bacterium. GTDB lineage: Bacteria > Myxococcota_A > Polyangia > JAGQIK01. Next base: position 7,958 of record JAGQIK010000705.1, on the reverse strand, counting down.
CCATCTCGACCATGTTGAGGTAGAGCTCGAGGATGCGGCGCTTGGCCAGCACCTGCTCCATGCGCCAAGTCAGCACGACCTCCTCGAACTTGCGCGACAGCGTGCGCGCGTGGTGCAGAAAGACGTTCTTGACCAGCTGCTGGCTGATGGTGCTCGCGCCGCGCACCAGGCGCCCGGCGCGCAGGTTGGCGACGAAGGCGTTGCGCAGCTGCTTGGGGTCGAAGCCGCGGTGGCGATAGAAGTGCGTGTCCTCGGCGACGACGAAGGCGTCGCGCACGTGCTTGGGGATGCGCCGGTAGCTGCGGAAGTGCTTGTTGGACTTGCCGAGGCGCAGGCGGCGGCCGAGACCGCGCGCGCCGCCGACGGCGATGGTCAGCGACTTCGCGAGGGTGTTGACGTCGGCGGCTGGCGGGTCGGCCTTCACCGTGCAGCTGCGCGTGCCCTTGGGCAGGAGCGCCAGGTCGACGTGCGTGTCGTCGAGCTTGCTGCTGTCGACGCGCAGCGCGAAGCGTGCGCCGACGTCGCCTTCGACGCCGATGCCGTCGAGGTGCGGCGCGAAGCCGCGCGGCAGATCGGTGAGCAGCCGCTGGCAGGGCAGCTGCGGCATCTCGGCGTCGAGCGCGAGCTTGAGGCCCTTCGCCGCGGCAGCGATGCGGCCGGCGAGGCGCAGCTCGAGCGAGCCGCTGGCGACGCGCGCGCGCTTCAAGGTCAGCACGCCGCGCTCGTCGAGGTGCGCGTTGGCTTCGATGTTCGCGTCGAAGGGGCCGACGATGCCGGCGGCGATCCAGGGGTGCTCGATGCGCACGCGTCGCGCCAGCAGATCGCCGCGCAGCGCGTAGCCGTCACGTCGCGACAGCGCGCGCGCGCCCGGCACGCCGTCGGCGCTCGCGTCGGCGGCAGCGGCGGTGATGAATAGGTCGCCGTCGACACGCGAGCGCTCGGCGAGCCAACCGACGCGCGCGAGCAGCGGCGCGTAGGGAGACAGGCGCAAGCGCGCCACGTGCAGCCGCGCGCGGCGCAGCGACCCGTGCGCGATGTCGACGGTCAGCCAGAGGTGTCCCGCGTCGCGACGAGGTGGGCGCGCTTTGAGCAGCAGCCGCAGCGCGCCGCCGCGCAAGCGCCGCAGGCGCAGCGTCTGCACGGTCAGCGCAGCGTCGCTGCCGACGCGGGTCCAACCGGAGGGCAGCACCAGGCGGCCACCGAGCACGGCGGCGCGGCGCGGGCGCAGGTTCTCGTCGAGATCGAGCCCGCTGGCGGCGAGCGAGAGCAGCGGCGTGCGGTCGCGCAGAAGTCGCGTCTCACCGAGCACCAGCCGGCGGCTCGCCGCGCCGCGCGCGCGTGCCGGCAGGTCGAGGCGCTGCACGTCGAGCGTGTAGCGATGCGTGCCGCTCGACAGCTCGACGACGAGCCTGCCGTCGACCACGCGCAGGAGGTCGAGCTCTCTGCCTCGGCGTGCGGCGGTCTTGCGCTTGGTCTCGCTCGAGGCTGCGCGCAGGCGCTCGCGCGCGAGCGCATCCCACAGCGCCTCGGTGCGATGCGCCGAGAGCGTGAGGGCAGGGCGCAGCAGCGTCACCGACGCGAGCCGCGGCCGCGAGAGCGTCGACGTGTCGATGGCGATCTCTACGCGCGCGATGCTCAGCGCGTCGCCGACACGCACGCGATCGAGCTGCAGCGCAGGCTGCAGCGAAAACAGCACCGACTCGATCGAGACGCGCTGTCCGCTGGCGACGCTCAGCGTACGCGCGACGGCGCGCGTGATGCGCCGCTCGGCTCGCCACAGCGACGCCGGCAGACCAACCAAAAGCAGCAACAGCGCGCACCCTGGCGCCCAACGCTCGAAGGCTGAAGATCGCACGGCTCCATCATAGGAACGCGATCGCGATGGGCCAGTTTTTGCCCTCGGGGCCAAGGCCACGGGCCGCAGGCCACAGGCCACAGGGCGACGGCTGCAAGCTCGATGCACGCTTCGCCGAAGCGTCGGCGGATCGTCGCCCCATCGAGCACAGCGAGCCCCTACGCTCGAAGACGTGCCTGTGGCCCGTGGCCCTGAGCCCGTGGCCTTGTCGTGGAGCTGGGATCGTGGAAGAGCGACCGGCGCTGGTGCCCGCGCTAGATCGAAGCGACTCTGCGCTTGCGGCGCTCGCCGCCCTCGAACCCGCGCTGCCCGACGCGGCGCTCGGGACGCGACGTGTCGGCGCCCATGCCGTGCAGGCGTGCGCCGTCGAGGATGCGCTCGATCAGATCGGCGTAGCTCAGGCCTGCGTGCTCGGCGATGCGCGGCAGCAGGCTCAGCTTGGTGAGGCCGGGGTTGGTGTTGACCTCGAGGATGTACTCGTTGCCGAGGTCGCTGACGATCATGTCGACGCGCGTGGCGCCGCTGCATCCGAGCGCCTGGTGCGCGCGCAGCGCCTGCGTCAGCACGCCGCGATAGCGCTCCGGAGAGAGCTTGGCCGGCACGTGATAGTGCGCGTGGCCGGGCGTGTACTTGGCGGTGTAGTCGAAGATGTCACCGGCGGGCGTGATACCGATGGCGCCGAGCGCGCGGCCGCCGACGATGCCGACGTGTACTTCTTTGCCGACGATGTAGCGCTCGACGAGCAGCCAGTCGTCGAGCTCGAAGGCGCGCTCGCAGGCTGCTTCGAGCTCCTCGAGGTCGTGCACGAGCGAGACGCCGATGCTCGATCCCTCGCCCGACGGTTTGACGACGACGGGGAAGCCGAACGCGCCGTGCACGTCGGCGATGCGATCGCGGTGTCCGCGGTCGAGGATGTAGTAGGGCGGCGTCGGCAGGTTGTGCAGACGGAACAGCTCCTTGGCCTTGACCTTGTTCATCGACAGCGCGCTGGCGAGCACGCCGCTGCCCGTGTAGGGGATGCGCATCAGCTCGAGCAGCCCCTGGACGCAGCCGTCCTCGCCGTAGCGACCGTGCAGTGCGTTGAACACGACGTCGACATCGGCCTCGCGCAGCAGCAGATCGACCTGGCTGTCGACGCGCAGCTCGACGGCGTCGTAGCCGCGCTGAGCGAGCGCCTCGAGGGCCGCGGCGCCGCTCTTGAGCGAGACCTCGCGCTCGGTGGACAGTCCGCCCATCAGCACGCCGACGCGTTGTTTGCTGCTGCTCTCGGTGTTGGCCATGGTAGCTCCTGCGCTCTCGCGATCGTCGGAAGAGCAAACAGCGTGCCTTGGATAGCCAGGTGTTCTTTCGAGGCGTTATCAGCCCGATGCCGGCGCTGCGGCAATCGACCCACGAACACCGCGTCCAATTCAACGCATGTTCGGAGTTACACCAGCGCTGCCAGGAGCGTCAAATAAACTGGCGCGCTACTTCTTGGTGACCGTCGCCGGGCGCTTCATGCGCACCAGCGCCTCGCGGGCGAGGTTCTTGATGTCGGCGTCCGGGTGCCCCACCGCGACGAACTCGAGGTACTGACGCGCCTCTTTGCCGCCGATGGTGCCGATAGCGTCGATGACCTTGGCCAGCCGTCGCGTGTCCTTGAAGCTGGCCAGCCGCGTGAGCGGCTTGACCGCGCGGCGCTCGCGGATCGAGACCAGCGCGCCGATGGCGCGGTCGGCGATCTCCTCCTGCGCGTGATGAAGCAGCTTGATCAGCGCTGGGCCTGCCTCCTTGACGCCGCGCACCGCGGTGATCTCGATCGCTGCGCCGAGGCGCGCCTTATCCGTGGTCGCCGAGAGCGCTTCGATGATCTCCTTCGGCTTGGCGCGCGCGAGCCGCGCTTGGAAGGCGAGGTCATCGGCCACGCGTGCGAGCGCGTCGAGCAGGTGCTTGCGTCGGTCCGCCTCGGTGGGCTTGCCGACGGGCGGCTTGCGCAGATGTGTGAGCGTGCTCGACTGCAGCGTGAGCGCGTCCGAGCGGTGCGGGCGCGCGCGCGCCACCACCAGCGCGGCGAGCCCACCCGAGCCATCGGGGCGCATGCCGACCTCGACGGCGACGCGATATGCGCCGTGTTTTTTGAGCGAGGTTACATAGACTTGCCCGGACTTTTCTAGACGCTTCTTGAAGAACGCCTCGAGCTTGTCCTGCGTGACCGACACGCGATGCGCCGGCGGCGTGCGGTCGGTGATCTCGACGCGATAGACCTCGACCTTGCGCGAGCGCTCGGGGTCGCCGCTGCGCTTGGGGCAGCTGGTCATCAGCAGCGCCAGCGCGCCGAGGCAGATCGCCATCGCGCTGCCAGCGAGCAGCGCGCGCCTCATGGCGACAGCTCCGCGCGCGATACTTCGCGCGCCTGTGTGCCGTAGGCCGCCGCGAGCCGTCGGGCGAGGGCGCGTGCCGCGTGCTCGACCGTCGGCGCTTCGCCTCGGATCGCGGCCACGCTGGTCACCGCCGCGTCCTGCAGCCCGCACGGTACGATCAGGTCGAAGTGTGCGAGGTCGGGCGCGAGGTTGAGCGCGAAGCCGTGCATCGCCACGCGACGGCGCGCGTCGATCCCCACCGCAGCGATCTTGCCGAGCGCCGTCCACACGCCCGGCACGTCGTCGCGCCACCAACACTCGATGCCGAGCTCGCCAACGTAGGCGACCAGCTCGTCGCTGAGCACGCGAACGTGCTCGCGAATGGCGCGGCCCACGTAGCGAACGGGGTAGCCGACCAGCTGTCCAGGGCCGTGATAGGTCACATCGCCGCCGCGACCGATCTCGTGACGCTCTACGCCGAGCCGCGCCAGCGTGGCGTCATCGACGATCACGTTCTGTTCGTTGGCGGCGCGCCCGAGGGTGATCACCGGCGAGTGCTCGAGCAAAAGCAGCGTGTCCTCGCCGCGGCCGGAGGCGATCGCCTCGCGCAGCGCGAGCTGAAGCTCGAGCGCTTTGGCGTAGGGGACGCGACCGAGAAAGCACCAACGCACGATCAAAGGATAGCGCGCCGTCGAGCAACCCGCCTGGCGGCTCGAACGTCAAAGGCGATGGCGGATAATGTGCGATAAGAAAAAACTACTTGCGCTCGATCACAGCGGTTGAAGATAGGCCTGAGCTAGACCGTATAGACCTGACGGTAATCTACGCGGCGCATGCGGAGTGTGTTATATGGCGCACACCTCTAGCGACGTGAATCTCAACGCATCGCGGCTCGCGCCGTGGTGCTCGAGATGCCGAGACGGACTGTACCGAGCTGGCTGTGGCCGGTTTATTACGCTCGCCGATCGGCTGCTCGCTCGGGGCAGCAACGGTGAGCAACTTGGGAGGCAGACAACAATGAAGCGCAAGAGTTGGTTGGTCCTCGTCCTGCCCGCGCTCGTCATGGTGGCGACGACGTTCGCTCCGCAAGAGGCGCAGGCGCAGTACTACGGCGGTGGCGGCTATCGCGGTGGACCTCCTCCAGGAGGGGGTGGTGGCTATGGCATGCCGCGCTGGGGCTTCCGCCATCGCGTTCACGGCTACGTCGGCGGCTACCTGCAGGGCTTCGTCGTCGCGGCGCAGGTGAACGACTATACGGGTGTCAACGGCTTCCTTAGCCACGGCGGCGGCGGCGGCCTCTTCGGCGGCATCCGCCTCGGCCCATTCTTCTCGCTCGAGCTCGACTGGGGCATTACCTATCACGATGATGGGGAGACGGTCGGGACGCTCGACAGCATCTACCTGATGACATTCACGCTCAACGGCAAGATCCACATCCCCACGCGCGGGCCGATCGAGCCGTACTTCCAGGCCGGCATCGGCTTCGCGTACACAGGTGTGAGCTATGACGCCGGCTGCGGTGTTTGCGACGGGTATGACTCGGTGTTCGCAAAGGGGCCTGCCTTCAACATCGGCGGTGGCCTCGACTTCTGGATGGGACCGTTCTTCTCGCTCGGAGGTCGGCTGCTCTACCGCGGCCTCTATTTCACCAAGACCGCGGTGGGTACTACGCTCGACGGCGCCAATTTCGTCAACGGCGTCAGCATCGACGTGAACATCCAGTTCCACTTCTAGGCCGACCGTCAGAACGAACCTGGGTGGCAACAGTGTTGCCGCAACTCTCCGACCTAGCTGGCTGAATTCATTAGCTAGCACCCCTCCTGCAAACCTAGAACACGTCTTGCAGCATCAGCGCGCTGATGCAGCGAGACGTTCGTCCGCCTCTCGGTGAAACCTCCGCGATTCAGCTGGTCTCTGCTGTATCTCCGTGCTGTAATGTTCGGAGGCAGGTGGAAACAAAGTTGTCAGATGCCTCCCCCTCGGTGGTCGTCGCGGGCCGCTATCGCGTCGTTGATTTAGTCGGGCGCGGCAGCAGCTCGGTTGTCTACGCCGTGGACGATGCTGGAGTGGCGCGGGCGCTGAAGCTGCTGCGCGCCGAGGGCAGCGGCTGGAGCGCGGGAGATCTCGTCGGCGAGTTCACGCGCCTCGCGCGCCTCTCGCACCCCAACCTGGTCGGCGTGCACGATGGCGGCCGGCTCGCGGCCGATCTCGTGCTGCCTGACGAGCCGCAGCCCTTTGTCGCCGGCACGCCCTATATCGTGCTCGACCTCGTGCGGGGGCAGCCGGCGGCGCTCGGCGAAGCTGACGCCGACGCACGCAACGCGCGGCTGCTGCGCATCGCGCGCGGTCTCGCTTCGGCGCTCGAGTTGCTGCACGCGCGCGGCCTGGTGCACCACGACATCAAGCCCGACAACGTGCTGCTGGCCGCGGACGGCGAGGCGGTGCTGATCGATCTCGGCTTGGCGACACCGCTAGCGCGCTCGGCGCCCGGCGGCGCCCGCGGCACGCTCGCCTACATGGCGCCCGAGGCGCTCGGCGGCGGCGGCGACCACCGCGTCGATCTCTACGGCCTCGGTGCCACGCTGCTCTCCATCGCACGCGGCGGCGTGCCCTTCGAGGGATCTGGCGCGCGGCTGGTGCGCGCGATCCTCGAGGAGGATCCGAGCCTCGGCGAGGCCGAGGCGTGGATCGATCCCCAGCTGGCCGCGTTGCTCGCGCGGCTGCTGCGCAAGGATCCCAGCCGTCGGCCGAGCAGCGCGCGCGCCGTGTTGGCCGAGTTGGCGCGCATCGAAGGTGATCACGACGCGGTGGTCGAGCTGAGCCGTGGCGAGGTGCTGCTGGCGCCGGCCTTCGTCGGACGCGAGGACGAGCTGGCGCAGCTCGAGCGCTGGCTCGCTGACGCGCAGCAGCGCGTGGTGCTCGTCAGCGGGGCGCCGGGTGTTGGAAAGTCGCGGCTCGTCGCCGAAGCGCTCAGGCGCCTGCGCCAGGAGCAGATGGCGGGTCGCAGCGCTGCGCGCTCGGTGATCGATGGCCTGCCGGCGCGCTGGATCGAGCAGAGCGTCGGCGAGGGCGGGCCGGAAGCCGTCGACGCGATGGCGCTGGCGCTCGCCGACCGGCTCGAGCAGCAGGCCCGCGAGCGTCCGCTGCTGCTCGTGCTCGACAGCGTTGACGAGGACCCGCTGGCGGCGCGCCTGGTGCGCGCCCTCGCCGCACAGCACGATGGCGCCAGCGGAGACGTCAAGGTCGTGGCCGAGGGGCGCGCGAGCGCACAGCAGCTGGGCGCGCTGCTCATCGACGAGCTCGAGCTCGCGCCGCTCGGCGACGGCGAGGTGGCAGCGCTCGTTCGCTCCATGGGGCGCGAGCGTGCGTCGGCGGCCGCCGAGCGCGTTACACGCCAGGCGCGAGGCAACGCGCGGCTGGCCGTGGAGCTCGCGCGCCAGCTGATCGATGGCGCGGGCTCGGCCGGTGAGGGCGCCGGCGCGCGTGGCGAGACCGTGCCGGGGCTGTCGACGCTGCTTGGCTGGCGTCGCGAAATGCTCGAGGACGGCGCGCGCCAGCTCGTCGACGCGCTAGCGGCCTGGGGACGCGCCATAGACAGCGCGGGGCTTTCGCGCCTCGTGCAGCGCGAGCTCGACGATGGTCTGTGGGCAGATCTCGAGAGGCTCGTTGGACAGGGGCTGGTGAGGGTCGAGGGCGACACGGTCGACCTGGTCTCGCAGGCGCACCACGCCGCTTGGCGCGAAGTGGCGCAGGGCGCGCTGCTG
>JAGQIK010000704.1 GCA_020431405.1 Myxococcales bacterium | reverse complement strand
CGGCGCCCGCGGCGCGAGCCACGCGCGCGCCGAGCGCGTGCTCGACGATGTCGCGAACGGCGCGCGGCCGCAGCACGACGAGGTCCTCCGCGCGGTCGCCGGCCAGCGTGAAGCGCACGGCGAGACGCGTGGCGTGCCGGTGGTTGGTGCGCGCGCGCCGCAAGGCGAGCAGCACGTCGACCACCGTCGACGCGTCGAGAGCCTCTACGAGCAGGTCGGCGACGCGCTCGCAGGTGCTGCGCGCCGCTGGATCGAGCGTTTGGCGCGAGCTCGCGAGCAGGGCGAGCAGGATCTGGGCGCGCTGCGAATCGGTGGCGCTCGGCGAGAGCGCCGCCAGGGCGAAAAAGCGCGGCTGCGCCTCGTATGCAAGCTGCAGCTGCGCGTCCGGTGTGATCGGCGCGCCGCGCCGCGGCTGACGGATCGCGGGCGTCGACGTCGCCACGGCGGCGAGCAGCGTGCGATGGTCGAGAGCGGCAGCAGTGCCGAAAAGCGGGGCCACGGCGGACGTCGCCGCGGCGCGCTGTGTGGCGCGAGTCGTCATAGTCGTTTCCTTGTAACGGCCGGCGTTGTAGCCGCGCCGCGCGCGCTGTCAACCGCCGACGCGGCGACGCATCTCGACTTCGAGCGCGCGCGCGGCGGGCGCGTCGTCTGCGACGATACATACGCCGAGCTTGGCCAGCGCCACGCGCTCCCCGTCGAGCTCTGCGTGAAGGGGCGCGCCGAGCAGCACGCCACGTCGCCGTGCCGGGTCGTAGGCGAGCTCGCCCAGCGCGCGCGCGAGGCCGTGCACGGTGCGTTGCTCGGGCGCGACGCGCAGCCGCTTGCGGCCGACGAAGCGCCACGACAGCACCTGCTCGCCGAAGCAGCGCGCGCGAAGCCGCGCGGCCGCCATCGACATCGGCCGGCGCGCGTTGATCTCGACCAGCGGGCGCAGTCGCCGCGCCCCGCTCGCTTCGCGGTAGACGAAGGCGTCGATGACCACCGGGCCAAAGTAGCCCTCGGCTGCGAGCGCCGCACCGACGCGCGCCGAGGCGGCTTCGGTCTCGCTGCGCTCCTCGGCGGCGATCTCGGGCGGCGCGCCGAGCATCGCGCCGATCAGCCCGCCGTCGCGTGTCTGACTGGTCTGGTGCATCGACACGACGCGCGTCGCGCCATCGCGCGCGACGTCGAAGAGCACGGCGAAGTCGACGATGCGCTCGCGCCAGGGCTCGACCACCAGCACGCCGTCGCGCCGCAGCGCGCGCTCGGCGAAGGCGCGCGTGGCGTCGTCCAGACCGGTCGCAGCGCCGACGCCGCGCACGCGGTGCAGCCCCTGGCCGCCCGCCGAGCGCTCGAGCTTGAGCACGGCGTCGGTGCCGAGCGCAGCCAGCGCCCGCTCGAGCTGCGCGAGGTCGCGCACGACGTGAACGTCTGCGCCGAAGAGGCGTCTTTCGAGCTCGCTGCCAAAGCTACGCGCGTTGACCCGGCGGCTGACGTCGAGCGCGCAGCGCGGCTCGGCGCGCGCGTGGCGCTCGGCCAGCGCGTGCGCCGCGGGGTTGTAGCCGAGCGGGCAAAAGCGCAAGTCCTCCGCCACGTCGGGAAGCTCGAGCCATCGCGGGCGCCCGAGGCCCAGCGACTCGAGATAGTCGCAGAACTCGTCGGCGGGCCGCGCCTCGACGAGCGCGACATCGTCGTGGCCGCAGCCGATCAGCGCGTGCAGCGTGAGCAGGCGCGCGCGGCGGCGCGTCGCCGCGTCGACCTCGTGCTGCCCCAGCGTCGCGTCGCAGTCGGCGTTGAGATACAGCGCGTCGCCGCTCACGCGTCTCCGATCGATCGCTCGAGAAACTCGAGCGCGCGCACGCCGAACCAGCTGAAGACCTCGCCGTCGACCAGCGCCGCCCCGCCAAAGCCCGGCTGCCGCATCACCTCGGGGTAGCGCGCGAAGGGATACGGCTCCGACGAGAAACACAGCAGCGTGCGCGCCGCGTCGAAGGCGCCGAGGTCGACCACCGGGTACTTCTCGTTCTGCGTGACGTGCGCAGCGCCGAAGCCGAGCCGCGCCAACATCGAGCCGATGAAAGTGCGCGGCCCGACGGCCATCCATGGATCGCGCCAGATCAGATAGACCAGCCGGTCGACGTGCGGCCCGGGACGCTCGACCCACTCGAGCACGCCGGGCAGCTCGTGCAGCGCCCGCGGCGAACGCTCGGCTGGGCGCACGCAGACGCGGCGCCAGCGCTCGGCCAGGTCGACCAGCGCCGTCGGCGCCGTCGGGCGCGCGTCGAGGCGCCCCGAGAGCGCCGCCAGCTCGGGCGCCACATCGTCGATGCTGCGCACGTGCGAGGCGTAGACCGCGATGGGCGACTGCTCGGCCATCTCGCGCGGGTTCTCCTCCTTGTCGAGCAGCAGCAGGTCGGCGTCGAGCGCGCGCAGCTTGTCCCAGTTGATCTTCTTCGTGCCGCCGACGACGGGCACGTCGGCGACGCGCGCCGCGGGGTGGATGCAGAACTTGGTGCGGCCCACGACGTCGACGCCGGCGGCGATCAACGTCTCGGTCCACGAGGGCACCATCGATACTACGCGCATGCCGTCAGCCTCTCGCGGGCGGCGCAGCAGCCTTGTCTTGGCCACAGCCTGGTGGTAGCTAACATCGCATGAGCACTGCAGTAGCGTCGGTTTCGAGTCGTCCGGAAGTCTATCGGCCAGAGCACCCCGTGCGCATCGTGACGGCGGCTTCGCTGTTCGATGGACACGACGCGGCGATCAATATCATGCGTCGCATCCTGCAGGCGACTGGCGCCGAAGTGATCCACCTCGGCCACAACCGCTCCGTGCGCGAGATCGTCGACGCCGCGATCCAAGAGGACGCCCAAGGCATCGCCATCTCGAGCTACCAGGGCGGCCACATGGAGTTCTTCAAGTACATGTTCGACCTGCTCGCCGAGCAGGGCTGCGGACACATCAAGATCTTCGGCGGCGGCGGCGGGACGATCATCCCCGAAGAGAAGCGCGAGCTCGAGGCCTACGGCATCACCCGCATCTTCCACCCCGAGGACGGCCGCCGACTGGGCCTGCAGGGCATGATCAACGAGATCGTCGAGCTGTGCGACGTACCCGTCGCCCTCGCGGGCGACGGCGCCGAGCTGGCGCGCGCGGTCTCGCCCGGCGACTGGCGCGACCTGGCGCGGCTCATCACGGCGGCCGAGGCGGCGCTGCTCGGCGACAAACCCACCTTCGACCCCATCAGCGCGAGCCTGCGCGCGCGCCTCGGCGACGCGGCCGGCGCCCCCGTGGTCGGCATCACCGGCACCGGCGGCGCGGGCAAGTCGTCGCTCACCGACGAGCTCGTGCGCCGCTACGTCGAGGACTTTCCCGTGCGCGAGGTCGCCGTGCTCTCGGTTGACCCCACAAAGCGCCGCAGCGGCGGCGCGCTGCTCGGCGATCGCATCCGCATGAACTCGCTGTCTATCGGCGAGCGCAGCAACGTGTTCATGCGCTCGCTGGCGACGCGCGGCTCGGGTCGCGAGATCAGCGAAGCTCTCGACGAGGCCGTGCTCGTCTGCCGCGCCGCCGGCTTCGACCTGGTGATCGTCGAGACATCGGGCATCGGTCAGGCCGACGCCGCGGTGGTCGACCTCGCCGACATCTCGGTCTACGTCATGACGCCCGAGTTCGGCGCGCAGTCGCAGCTCGAGAAGATCGAGATGATCGACCTCGCCGACGTGGTCGTGATCAACAAGTTCGACAAGGCCGGCGCCGAGGATGCGCTGCGCGACGTGCGCAAGGCCTTCCAGCGCGCGCACTCGCGCTTCGAAGAGCCCACCGACGCGATGCCCGTCTTCGCCTCGATGGCCCATCAGTTCGGCGACCGCGGCGCCAACCAGGTCTACGTCGCGCTGCTCGACGCGCTCGCGGCGCGCACCAAGAGCGAGCAGCGCGGTCGATTCACCGAGTCGCTGCCCGTGGGGCTGCCCGACAAAGAGACGATCATCCCGCCGCGCCGCACGCGCTACCTCTCCGACGTCGCCGACAACGTGCGTCGCTACAAGGCCTGGGCCGCCGAGCAGGCCGAGCTCGCCGGCGACATCCACGCCCTGCTGCGCGCCGTACGCCATCTGCGCGGCGGCGACAAGGCAGCCACGCCGCTCGCGCCCGAGCCCTACCCCGCCGCCGACATCGACGCCGCCGACGACCACGTCGCGCCGCTGATGCGCGAAGCCAACGCGCTGCTCGGCCGCCTCGACGCGCGCGCGCGCCAGTCGCTCGCCGAGTGGCCGGCCCTCTCCGCGCGCTATCGCGCCGACAAGAATCGCTACGAAGTGCGCGGCCGTCCGATCGAGGTCGACAGCTACCGCGAGACGCTCTCGCACCAGAAGCTGCCGCGCGTGGCGCTGCCGCGCCTCACGGACTGGGGCGAGCTTTTGCGCTGGCGCCTGCTCGAGAACCTGCCTGGCGAGTTCCCCTTCACCGCCGGCGTCTTCCCGTTCAAGCGCCGTGGCGAGGACCCGGCGCGCATGTTCGCCGGCGAGGGCGGCCCGTGGCGCACCAACAAGCGCTTCCACTACCTCAGCCGCCACGCGCCGGCGGTGCGGCTCTCGACGGCTTTCGACAGCGTCACCCTCTACGGCGAAGACCCCGATCGACGCCCGGACATCTGGGGCAAGGTCGGAAACTCCGGCGTCTCTATCGCGACGGTGGAGGACATGGAGGCGCTGTTCGCCGGCTTCGACCTCGTCTCGCCCAAGACCAGCGTCTCGATGACGATCAACGGCCCCGCGCCGACGATCCTGGCCTTCTACTTCAACGCCGCCGCGCGGCAGACGCTGCGCCGCGAGCTGCGCGACGCCGGCAAGATAAAGCTCTCCGACGCGCAGTGTCTGCAGCCCGACGGCGGCGGTGACTTTCCGTTCGCCAAGCTGCGCGCGATGGTCTCCGACGAGAGCTGGCAGCGCATCGTCGACGAAACCGTCGCGCGCGTGCGCGGCACCGTGCAGGCCGACATCCTCAAAGAGGACCAGGCGCAGAACACGTGCATCTTCAGCGCCGAGTTCTCGCTCAAGCTGATGGGCGACGTACAGCAGTGGTTCATCGACCACGACGTGCGCAACTTCTACTCGGTGAGCATCAGCGGCTATCACATCGCCGAGGCGGGGGCGAACCCCATCAGTCAGCTCGCCTTCACGCTCGCCAACGGCTTCACCTATGTGGAGTACTACCTCAGCCGCGGCATGAAGATCGACGACTTTGCGCCCAACCTCTCGTTCTTCTTCTCGAACGGCCTGGATCCCGAGTACAGCGTGATCGGCCGCGTGGCCAGGCGCATCTGGGCCATTGCCATGCGGGATCTCTACGGGGCCAACGAGCGCAGCCAGAAGCTCAAGTATCACATCCAGACCTCGGGGCGCAGCCTGCAT
>JAGQIK010000703.1 GCA_020431405.1 Myxococcales bacterium | reverse complement strand
GGTGCCGAGCGCGCGCGACAGCGAGAGCCTCGCGCGCAGCCCCGGCGTCGACGGTGACGCCCGCCACGGACGCAAGCGCCGGCTGGCGCTCGCCGCGGCCGTGCTGGCGCTCTTCGGCATCGTGGGCACAGCGCTCGCCCTTTGGCGGCCGTGGGTCGACCAGCGCGCGCAGAAGGACGCCGAGTGGCGCGCCCTGCTCGGCGGCAGCACAGCCGCACCGCCTGCCGCACGTGCCGGCGCCACGGCCGGCGTCACGCAACACAGCGCCGCGACCTCCGGCAGCGGCAGCGCAGCGGGGGTCTCGCCCATCCCCAAGATCCCACGCCTGCGCGCCATCGCCGACGCGCGCATGCGCGATGACGACACGCCGCTCGCCGCGGTACAAAAGCGCGCGGCGGGAGACCCGCTGGTCGAACGCAAGATCTTCGGTGGCGCATCGCCCGCCGCGCTGCGCGACAGCCTCGAACGCAGGCTCGACAAGACGCCCGGCGACCGCGATCTCGCCGCGCGCTACGCCATCGCGCTCGTCGCCAGCGGCGCCGAAAAACGCGGGCTGGCGCGGCTCGCGCAGCTCGATCGCGAAGGCGGCGCCGCGGCGGCGAGCTTCGTCGGCTACATCGCGCTGCGGCGTGGCGATCGCGCGGCAGCCGAAAAGGCACTGCTGCGCGCCGTCAGCCGCGCCCCCAAGAGCGTCGAAGCGCGCCGCAACCTCGGCATCGTGCGCCGGCGCATGGGCAAGACCCGCTCGGCCTATCACGATCTCGTCGCAGCGCTGCGGCTCGACCCGTCCGATCGCCAGGCGCTGCCCGAGCTGTTTCGCATCTACGCGCACGTCGGCCTCGCGCAGCGCGGTCGTCCGCTCGTCGAGCGGCTGTTGCGCATCGCGCCGAGCCGCGCCGACGGCTGGGCCGAGCTGGCCGTGCTGCTCGCCGACGACCCCGCCGCCGACGCCCAAGACGGTCTGCGCGCGGCGCGCCGCGCGGTGGCGCTCGACCCGTCGGAGGCGCACGTGCAGCGCGCGCTGTGCATCGCGGCAGCGCGCGCCGGCGTGCCGCGCCGAGCCGCGTGCGCACACGCCGCGCGCTTCCTGAGCGAGGACAAGCGCGTGGCCAAGCTGCTCGCCAGCGCCGAGCCCGCCAGCGCCAGCAGCGGCAGCGGCAGCGGCAGCAGCTCGCCGACGACGACCGCTCCACGGACAACCGACAGCGACAGTGCCGCGCCCAGCGGCTTGCGCGCCGTGCGACCGATCAAGCCGAGCACGCTCTCCAACAGCGATCCGCCGGACAAGCGCTACGACCAGCGCGCGCGCGCCGGCAAGCTCGTTCCCAGCCACCTGCTGCCCAATGGGCCCGCTGCCGCGCTGCGCACCATCGACGCGCGCATCAAAGCGTCACCCGGCGACGCGCGCTTTCAGGTCTCGCGCGCGCTGATCCTCACCGCCCTCGGTCGTCTCAAAGAGGCAAACTCGCTCTTCGCCAAGCTGCGCCGCGAGCAGCCGCAGCTGGTCGATCTGTGGTCGATGCTCGGCTACCTCGCCATGCGCCGCGGCAAGCGCCACGAGGCCGAGCGGCTGCTCACGCGCGCCGTCAAGCTCGACGCCACGCGCGTCGACGTGCTGCGCAACCGCGCCATCGTGCGGCGCCGCCTCGGCCGCACGCGCGACGCCTATACCGATCTGATGGGCGCGCTGCGACTGCGCCCAGCCGACGCCGAAGGCCTCACCGAGCTCGCCGCCATCTATTACAAGCTCGATCGCGTCGCCGAGGCGGCCGCGCTGCTGCGTCGCGTCGCCGAGCTCAAGCCCTTCCGCGCCAAGGTCTGGATCGACCTCGCCGTCGCCGAGCCCGATCCCAAGCGCGCCGTGCGCGCCGCTCGTCGCGCCGTCGCGCTCGCGCCGCGCTCGGCGCGCGCCGTGCGCCAGCTCTGCCGGCAGCTCTCCGAGCACGGCGCCGGCGCCGACGGCCGCTGGCTCGAGCCGATCCGCATTTGCACGCGCGCCGCCGCGCTGGCGCCAGGTGAGCCGAGCGTGATGATGCATCGCGGCCTCGCGCACTATCACGGCCGCCGCTTGCGCGCGGCGCTCGCCGACATCGATCGCGCCGTGCACGCGCGCCCCAAGCACGCGCAATACCGCGTCAACCGCGCCATCGTTCGCCAGCTCGCCGGCGACGCACGCGGCGCGCGCCAAGACCTGCGCGCCGCCTGTCGCTATGGCCACGCCGGCGCCTGCAACAAGGTCAAGGCGCACGCCCACTAGGCGTCCTGGCGCCGCTCTCAAGCACATGTAATGCTTAAAACAATCTGGGTCATCGGCGATCGGCCGGCGAGCGATTGTCGCGCTACTAGCGGTCTGCTACTGTGCCTCGCGGTTGACTGATCTACTGACCGAGGAGGGGCCGTTGAAGATCATCGAGGTGGAGGCGACCAAGCGGAAACCCAAACCACCCGCTGACACGCAGCTGGGCTTCGGCCGCTACTTCAGCGACCACATGATGCTGATGGAGTTCAGCCCCGACAAGGGCTGGCACGACGCGCGCATCGAGCCCTATCACAAGCTGACGTTCGACCCCGCCTGCATGGCGCTGCACTACGCGCAGCAAGTCTTCGACGGGCTCAAGGCTTACCGCGGCGCCGACGGCGGCATCCGCCTCTTCCGCTATCGCGACCACCTCGAGCGTCTGCACGCCTCGGCCAAACGCGTCTGCATCCCCGAGTTCGATGTCGACAAGGTCGCCGACGCGCTCAAGCACCTCGTGCTGCTCGACCGTCACTGGGTCCCCAAGACCGAGGGCTGCTCGCTCTACATCCGGCCCAACATCATCGCCACCGACCCGTTCCTCGGCGTGCGGCCTTCCGAAAACTACCTCTTCTACATCATCCTCTCGCCGGTTGGCGCCTACTACCCCGAGGGCTTCAACCCGGTGCGCATCCAGGTCAACGACACCATGGTGCGCGCTGTCGAAGGCGGCATCGGCGAGGCCAAGGCCGGCGCCAACTACGTCGCCAGCCTGCTCGGACAGGTGCAGGCCAAGGCGGCCGGCTTCACGCAAGTGCTGTGGCTCGACGCCAGCGAGCGGCGCTACGTCGAAGAAGTCGGGACGATGAACATCTTCTTCAAGATCGACGGCGAGGTCATCACCGCGCCGCTGCGCGGCAGCATCCTGCCCGGCGTCACGCGACGCTCGACGATCCAGCTGCTCAAGGACTGGGACGTGCCCGTCAGCGAGCGTCGCCTCGCCATCGACGAGATCGTCGACGCGGCCAGGAACGAGCGCCTCGAAGAGGTCTTCGGCACCGGCACGGCCGCCGTGATCTCGCCCGTGGGCCACTTCAACTACAAGGGCGAGACGTTCGCCGTGGGCGACGGCCTCACCGGCAAGCTCTCGCAGCGCCTCTTCGATCACCTCACCGCGCTGCAGTACGGCAAGGTCGAAGATCCTCACGGCTGGGTCGAGCGCATCGACCTCTAGGCGTATCGGCGATGGACGCCGAGCTCGCGCGCACCCTCGCGCGATCCTACGTAGACGATCAGTCCCACGCTTGGGCAGTGTTTGGCGACCAACTCGCTGACGCGGGCGATCCGCGCGGCGAGCTGATCGCCATCGAGCAGCGCCTCGCCGCGCGCGATGATGACGACGGCGCCGACATCGACGACGAGACGCGCGCGCTGTGGAAGCGGCGCCACGCCCTCGTCGAGGCCAACCAAGCGCGCTGGCTCGGCGACGAGGTCGCCGCGGCGCTAGCTCTGCCCGGCCGCGAGCTGGGCCGAGTGCTCACGTGGCGCTACGGCTATCTCGAACGGCTCTCGCTGTGGTTCAGCTACGAGACCGACAAGGAGAGCTTCGAGCAAGCACGCGCGCGCATGACGCGCCAAGTGGGCGCGCTGCTCGACTGCGACGCCGCGCGCTTTCTGCGCAGCTTCGCCTGCTCGGTGAGCGAGCAGGGCCATATCGACGATCTGGTGCAGGTCATCGCGCGAACGCCACGCGCCGTCACCGCGCTCGAGCTCAGCTGCTGGGCCCGCGAGGTGGATCAGCCCGCCGTCGGCACGGCGCGCTGTGATGCGCTCGCGCACGCGCTGCCCGCGCTGCGCCAGCTCAAGCTGCACGGCGCGCGCATGCTGCAGACCCTTCGCCACGCCGCGCTCGAGACGCTGCAGCTCGACCGCGCCGACGCCCTCGACGGCCTGCTCGAAGACAACAACGACATCGCGCGCGACGACGCGCCCGAGCTGCCGGCGCTTTCGCACCTCGACCTCGCGTTGCGCAACAGCCCCTACTACACGCCCGTCGACGCGACGCAGCCGCCGCGCCTCGTGACGCTGCTGTGCAACCCGGCGATGCCCGCGCTGCGCTCGATCGACCTCTCGCGCAACGACGACTGCTCCGAGCCGCTCTATCAGCCCGAGCTGCTCGCCGCGCTCGCCGAGCGCCGACCCGAGACGCTGCTGCTGCCCACGCCCCTCGGCGAGCACGCCGCCGACGCGCTGCGGGCGCAGGCCGGCGCGCTGAGCCGTATCGCCAAGCTCTCGATGCCGCGCCTCTACACCCACGCCTCGGCGGTCAGCGAAGACGCGCTGCGCGAGATGCTCCCCGCGCTGCAGATCGAAGCCGTGCTGCCACATCGTCCTTCGTGGGCGGTGCGCGGCCGCGAGGTGCTGGAGGTCAACAGCGGCGACAAGTCCGAATGTGTGTGGGTCGGCTTCGCCTCGCTGATGGAGCTGATCGAAGAACACTGGCCCGCGCTCGGGGCGCCGCAGCGCGCCGCCGTCGACGGCCTCATCGCCGCCTACGAAGAGATCGACTACTACGACGAGGGCGACGGCCGACCGCTGCGCGCCGAGCTGCGGCGCGCGCCGCTGCGAGCCGCCTTCGAAGCCATGGGCCTCGACGACGAAGCCGCGCCCTACTGGCTCAACGGCCGCATCGTCGAGATGTACAAGGTGCTCTGCGACGAGAGACACGACACCATCGACATCGAGAAGGTCTGGGGCTGGTAGCCGCCGACGCCGCCGCTACCAGCGGATGCGCAGCTCGTCGAGGCGTACCGTCGCGCCCGCGGTCCACAGGCCACCGACGTTGAACTCGCTCACGCCGTCGGCCGCGTCGCTCGCGTTGAGGCTGCCGCTTTTGCTCTTCAGCACGCGCAGCGGGAACTGGTAGAGCCTATAGCCGTCGTTGCAGCGGATGGTGAAGCCTTCGTAGCTGAAGAAGTCGTTCTGCAGCGAGCCGAAGGTCAGCCACACGCTCGACCAGTAGGAGTGCTTTCCGTTGCAGCCGACGGCCACCTCGAAGTACGCCTGCGCGAAGCTGGCCGCGTCGAGCGCGGGCAGCGCGACCTTGATGTCCTGGCGGCGCAGATTCTCCCAGCAGTCGGGCTTGGTATTGGGACAGATCGAGACGTACTCGTAGCAGAACTTCCCTTGATACGGCCTGCGCGAGCTAAGCGCCAGCGTCGAAGGGATCGAGTAGCCTTGCGTGTCGTCGTCGGAGAACAGCACCACGGCGTTGTTCGCGGCGCGCGCGGTGCGTCCTTGCACGACGGTCGTGCTCGATGTGCCGCCGGCCGTGTCGGTGACGTGAAGTTGCGCGAAGTAGACCGTGTCGGGCGCGAGTAGGTCCGTGATGGTGCCGGTGATGACCTGGTTGCCTTGCACGCCGGCGAGCTGAAAGACGCCCAGCTCGGGGTTTTGCTGCACGTCCCAGCGCTTCGCCGATCCCTGGCTCGCCCGCACGTCCTGCGCCGAGAGCCCGACCACCAGCGTGTAGCCGGCGAGCTTGTCGGTCTCGCCATCAACCTGCCAGCTCCAGCGGATCGTGTTGGGCGTGGCCCAGTCTTGCGCGAGCGTGCTGATCGCGATCACCGCGGGCGGACCATCGTTGGTCAGATCGCCCGGCGTCGCGATGTCAGCAATGTCTCTGGCGCCGTCCGTCGGGGCCGTCTCGGGTCGTGCATCTTGGCCGGTGGTGGCCGTGCGGCGATCGCCAAAGCCATAGCGCGTGCACGCGCTCAGCGAGCACGCCACCACCACGAGCGAGAGGATCGAGTACCGCCAGTGCAACGTCCGAGATCCTAGCGCATGTCGGCCCGAGCTACAGCGGCGGCAGCGGATAGACGCGCAGAGAGGTGTCATTGCTGGCGACGACGACGTATTTTCCGCGCGGGCCGACCAGCATCGCGGCCACGCCGCCGCCCGGCGGGCGCGTCTCGAACACGCGCTTGGCGCCGAGGCGCTGCACGCGCACCTCGCCCTGCGAGTCGACGGTGCCCACCAGCACCTTGCCGCCCGCGAGCTGCCGCAGCACGAGCGTGCCGATCTCGCCGCCGTGCTTGGCCAGCGTGTACGTCTTGGTGGTCTTCAGGTCGACCATCTCGAGCGCGCCGTTTTCGTCGATCAGCGCGAGCCAGCGCGTGCTGCGAAAGGCCAGCACGGCCTTGGCCTTGCTGGGCAGTCGGCTGCGCGTCGCCTTGGACAGCCCGACGAAGGTCAGCTCGTTGTTGTCGTCGCGGTAGGCGCCGACCTTGCCGTCGGGCGAGAGCAAGACGTCGAAGGCGATGGCCCGATATGGAAAGGTGCAGTCCGCCCCACAGCACTCGAACGACTTGTCCATCGCCGCGCTGATGCGCTCGAAGCGCTGGAAGCGCTTCTTGGAGATGCCGAGCGCTTTGTTGTACTTCTGCCCGCCGCTGATGCGGATGCCGCGCGCCAGCGCCGCCTCCGCGACCGACAGCTTGGCAGGCCGCGTCAACGCGAAGGACCCCACACGCCAGCGCAACGGCCGCCCCTTGGTCTCGCGCCCTTCCAGATACTGGCCGTCCTTGCTGAAAAAGAGGCTCTTGGCGGCGACGCGCACCGTCGTCGCCGGCGCTTTGCTCCAGTAGCCGAGCCGCACCGGTTTTCCCTTGCCCGCCAGCAGCGGCTCGAGCAGCGCGTGCGTGCTCGCGCCGATGCTCACGATCTGCGAGGTGGCCGCGCTGACCGCGATCCTGCTGTTGCCGGTCGTCAACACGCGGTCCGCGCGGCGCCGCCCTTTGACCGTCCACGTGGCGAAGCGTCCGCTGTCCATCGGCACCAGCAGCTCGCCGCTCGGCAGAAACGCGACGCTGGCGCGCGGCGCCGGGTCGCCCTTCTTCTTTGGCTTCAGCCGGCGGCACCAGCCCGTATACGAGACCAGATGCGCGCAACCGCCGCCAAGGTGAAACGCCATGAAGCGGCCACGCGGATCGACGGCGATGTTGGAGCTGATGATGCCCGTGCACGTGCTGCTGTCGCCGCTGACGCAGCGCGACTCGCCGACCTTGTTGCCCGTGCGCGCGTGCACCAGCTTGACCTCGCTGTTCTGCCCGAACGCGAGCAGGCGCTTGCTGACAAAGCGCACGGCGACCACGCGTTTTTCGGCGGTGCACGCGCCGCCGCAGGCCGCCGAGAAGAAGAACGTGCGGTGCAGGCGCCGCTTGGTCAGATCCCACATCGCCGCTTGCTCTTCGTCGCTGCCCGACGCGAGCATCTTGCCGTCGAGCGAGAAGTCGAGCGCGTTGACCGGGCCGTTGTGCTTGCCGAGAGAAGCCGCCTTCTTGTCGCCGCGCCGCCAAAGCGAGACCTCGTCGGCGCCGCCGATCGCGACCTGCAAGCCGTCGGGCGAGATCGCCAGCGCCGTGACCTTGCGACCGTAGCGGAAGCTCGCCACGCGCTTGCGCGTCGTCAGGTCCCAGACCTGCACCGTGTAGTCGGCGAGACCAAAGGCGGCGTGTTTGCCGTCACGCGAGACAGCGAGCGCGTCCGCGCCGAGCCGAAGCGGCCCCGCGAGCAGCAGCGCGCCGTCGACCCGCCGCGGCGTCGCTGCAGCGGCAGCCGTCGTCGTGCCGGCCCGCCTGGCTGGCGGCGCAGGCTTGGTCGAAGCGCCCGCTTTCGGCGCTGCAGCCTTCGCGGCCGGCGCTGCCGTGTTGGACGCGGCGACCGGCGTGGCCGTCTTCGACGCGCAAGATCCTACCAGCAGCAGCGTAGCGGCGACCTGTATGTGGCGCATGCCACCATCATAAGGCGATTACTCGTCGCTTGGATGCCCGCAGAGCGTCGTCTCGCGCGACGCGACACGCCCCTCGCGCTCCTGCACCTCGGTGTGCCTGAAGAACACGTCGTGCAGCGCGCGCGCCGTGCCGCGATCGAGATTGGCCTCGCGCACCGTGCGCAGCCGTTCCGGCCAAGTGAGTGTGGCGGGCGCCGGCGGGCCGCGGCGCTCGGGCGGCGACGCGTCACGAAGCCCCGCGCACTGCCAGCAGATGCCGCGTTTGCTGACCAGCGCGCAGAGGCCGTCGTAGACGCGCTGCATCGTCTCGCGCGCGGCGGCGAGCTGATGGCGAAACACCGAGCGCGAGAGGTCGAGCGCCTTGGCCGCCTCGTCGTTTGACAGCTCGAGCACGTCGCGCAGCACGAGCGCCGCCTGTGCCTCCGGCTCGAGCGTACGCCCCACGCAGGTGAAGCAGTAGGCGATGTGCTCGCGCACGTCGTAACGATACGCCTCGTCACCGAACGCAGCGCCGATGTCGGCGGCGAGCGCCTCCGATTCGAGACACGACGCGGCATAGATCACCTGCGCCCGCTCGCGCCAGCGCTCGCGCCGGCGAAGGTGATCGATCGCCAGCCGCGTGCCGATGGCGCAGAGCCAGGTCGCAGGGCGCGCGTCGCCGCGAAACGCGGCGATCGACTCGAAGGCCTGAAGCTGCGCCTGCTGCGCCAGCTCGTCGACGTCGTCTGGGTGGCCCACCATGCGGCGCAGCACGCCGCGCAGCGTGGGGATGTGCTCGGCGAAGAGTCGCTCGAACGCGGCGCGGTCGCCCCGCTGAGCGGCCTGCAGATCGTCATGCATCGTCGTCATCACGGCGCAGTCTGGCGCGCGCACGGGCGGTCGGCAACGGCGGCGCGCCAGCGCAACAGCGACGGCAGGCCCTCGAACGCCGAGGCGCCCAGCTTGCCCGCGGCAAACTCGACCATCGGGTAGAGCATCAGGTCGGCGAGCGTCGGCGCCCCGCCGACGAGAAACGTCGCTTCGTCGACGAGGCCGTCGAGGGTCTCGAGGTGCGCTCGCGCCGCCGCGCGCGCCTCGGCCGCGATGCGCTCGTCGTGCAGCGGGCTGACCAGCGCGGGGTAGCTGTAGTCGATGGCCACGCTGCACCAGCCGAGCACGCGCGCGCGCGCGAGCGCGTCGTCGCCGCCGAGCAGCTCGCCGGCGGCCAGCGAGTCGACGTAGCTGCAGATGGCGAGCGTCTCGTAGAGCACGACGTCGCCGTGCGAGAGCGCCGGCATCTTGCCAAACGGGTGCAGCGCGAGATGGCTCGGCTGCTTGAATTCGAGCGGCGCGAGCTGGTGCGCGACGCCGGCCTCGATGCAGGCCATACGCGCGCTGCGGGTATACGTGCTGGGGGCGAATCCGAAGAGAGTGATCGGCTTGGACATGTTCGGGCTCCTTTCATCCGATTGGACGAACGAAGCCCCGCTGCCTGCCAAAGCGGTGATCTACTTGAGCTTTGCCAGCTCGCCCTGCATGGTCGCGTATTCGTCGAAGTCGCCGCGCCATACGATGCGCAGGTTGCCGTCGGTGAGGATGGCCTGGTGCGGTGGCAGCTCGAGCGTCTCGGCAGCCGACCCGGCGCCCAGGGTGTCGCGCAAGATCATGTGCGACGTGGCGTTCTGCGTGACCCAGGCGTTGCAGCGTTCGACCGACTGCTGTCCGTCTTTGAAGGCGCCGTCGAGAAGCTCCACCACGCCGACGCGCGGGAACTGCGGCCTGACGGTCTGGGTGAGCCAACTGCTCACCTCGCCGCAGGTCTTTCAGCCAACGCCCATGGTCATCACCACCAGCAGGCCGTCACCCTGCTTGTAGAAGTGATGCAGGTCGTGAAGCTGCTCGGCGCAGTCGGGCAGCTCGATGTTGTTGACCGTCAGACCGAGCTGCGTGCCGAAGGGACCGTCGGGCGTGACCGGCGGCCGGCTGACGGTGTCGCCGCCACACGCGGCGAGCAGCAGCGCGGCGACGGTGAGGTTTGCGGCGAAGAGACGTGCGCTTGTTCTGGACACGGGGCGGACCTCCTGCGAGGTCAAAAAGCAAAATGGGTGCCCGCCTTTTGCTAAGTGGCTAGGCGCAGTTGGCAGGCGCGGCGTGGGGGTTTGCAGCATCAGCTGGGGCATCGAGCCCACCGATGTGACCGCCACCGTCCTTTGTGACCGAAACGCTCACAAGTCGAGGCCGGCCCCTCGCTTCAAGCCAGGCTGCGGAGTCGACATAGCAAAGCGATTACAGGCCATTACGGCCGCGCGCCCAATTGCCATGTCCTGGTCCTGCAGTTGCTTTGCTCCGCAGCGATGCAGCCTCCAACCCCTCGGATCTCGACCTTGCTTCTCGTCGCCGCGGCCGTCTTCGCAGCGGCCGTCTTCGCCGCGGCCCCGGCGCTCGCCGAGCCCAGCGCGGCGGCGAACCACGAGCAGCTCGCCGCCGCCCTCGCCTCGCGCGTTGTCTCCGCCAACCCCTCGATCACCGCCATGAGGGCGCGCATCACGGCGCTCGAGCAGCGCGTGCGCAGGGCCAGCGCCTGGCCCGACCCGCAGGTCGCCGTCGAGTACAGCAACATGCCCATCGACGCCTGGCGGCCCGGCACCCACCCGATGGCCGGCATCCAGTTCAAGCTGCAGCAGACGTTTCCGTTCCCCGGCAAGGTCGGGCTGCGCCAGGAGGTCGGCCGCGGGCGCGTGCGCGAGACGCGCGCAGCCCTCGACGAGCTCGCGCTGCAGCTGCGAGCGCTCGTCAAGCGCGCCTACTACAAGCTCGTGCTGGTGCGGCAGCTGCGTTCGGTCACCGAGCAGCACGTCAAGCTCGTCGATCAGTTCACCGACGTGGTCCGCATCAAGTACCAGGTCGGCAAGGCCGGACAGCAGGACTATCTACGGCTGCAGGTGCTCGCGCAGAAGCTGCGTGACGACCTGAAGAACTTCGAGCGCGACGAGCGCGCGCTCGCCGCCACCATCGACGCGGCGCTTCATCGCGCGCGCACGCCGATCGTCACGCCCAGCAGTCTCGCCGCCGCCGCCGCCCCCAAGGCGACGGCCGCCAAGCTGGCCGAGCTCGCCAGCGCGCACCGGCCCGCGCTGCGCCAACAGACCGAGGTCAGCCGCACACGCCGGCTCGCCGCACGCAGCGCCGCACGCGAGGGCTATCCCGACTTCACCGCGTGGCTCGGCTATCGACTGCGCTTCGCGAGCACCGACAGCGGCACCGACTTCATCGGCGTCGGCGTCTCGGTGCCGATCCCGTTCTGGTACAAGCGCCGCGCTGGCAGCGAACGGCACGCCAGCGAGGCGCTCGCACGCGCCGCGCTCGCCGATCGCTCGAGCGCGCTCGATCGCATTCGCGGCGCGCTCGGGCGCGAGCTCGCCGCCTGGCGCCGCGCCCACCAGAAAGCACGCACCTACGAACAAACACTGATGCCGCTCGCGCACAAGGCGCTCGACGCGACGTTCGCGTCTTATCAGGTCGACCGCACCGACTTCGCCGCGCTCTATCAGGCAGAGCTTCAGCTGCTCGAGTTCGAGCGCGTCATTCGCCGCGCCCGCCTGACGACTTGGATCGCCCGCGTCAACGTCGAAGCGCTCGTCGGAAAGGCGCTCAGGAAGGCCCCGCCTGGCCTTGGAAGGCAACCCTAGGGAGCTCATGTCAACGCTAGCCAAACGCCGCTTCCTGCTCGCCCTACCCCTCGCAGCCATCGCGCTGCTGCTCGCGTGGCAGCTCGTCCCGAGCTCGCGCGAGGCGCTGCCCGGCCAAGAGCACGCCCACGCGCAAGGCAAAGACAAGAAGACGCTCTATACCTGCGGCATGCACCCCAACGTGGTGCAGGAGGGACCGGGCAAGTGTCCCATCTGCGGCATGGATCTGACGCCGATGAAGTCGAGCACCGGCGGCGGCGGCGGCGCCAAGGGCGCAGCTAGCAGCAAGACGCTGACTATCGATCCGGTCGTCGTGCAGAACATGGGTGTGCGCGTCGCCAAGGTCAAACGACGCGACCTCACGCGCGAGGTGCGCACCATCGGCGAGGTCGTCGTCGCCGAAGACAAGCTCTCGGTCGTCAACCTCAAGTTCTCGGGCTGGATCGAGCGCCTCTACGTCGACAAGACCGGCGTGCGCGTGCGCGCCGGCCAGGCGCTGTTCAGCATCTACTCGCCGGAGCTGGTCTCGGCACAGGAGGAGTATCTGCTCGCCGTGCGCGCCACCAAGAGCACGGACACGCCGCTGGCGCGCGCCGCGCACACCAAGCTCAAGCTGTGGGATCTCTCCGACCGCATGATCGCCGCCATCGTCAAGCGCGGCAAAGCGCGGCGCACGCTGACGATCCGCGCGCCGCGATCGGGCTACGTGCTGCACAAGAGCATCGTGCAAGGCACGCGCGCGATGGCGGGTCAGGACCTCTTTCGCATCGGCAAGCTGAGCGCGATCTGGGTCCACGTCCAGGTCTACGAGTTTCAGGCGCCGTGGATCGAGGTCGGCCAACCCGCGACGATGGAGCTGTCGTTTCAGCTCGGAAAGCTCTACCAGGGCAAGGTTAGCTACATCTATCCGACGCTCAGCGAGCGCACGCGCACGCTCACGGTGCGCCTCGAGTTCGTCAACCCCAAGCTTCGCCTCAAGCCCGGCATGTTCACGACGGTGCGCATCAAGACGCGCGCCAAGAAGGACGTGCTCGCCATCCCCACCGAGGCGATCATCCACTCCGGCGAGCGGCAACTCGTCTTCGTCACGCGCGGCATCGGCAAGTACGAGGCGCGCCAAGTCGCCACCGGGATGATCGCCGATGACCACCTCACGGAGGTCAAGTCGGGTCTCACCGACGGCGAGACCGTCGTCGTCTCGGGTCAGTTCCTGCTCGACTCGGAGAGCCAGCTCCGCGAGGCCGTGCAGAAGCTCATCGCCACACGCCTGCAGGCAAAGCGCGGCAACGGCAACGCCCCCTTGCCGGCGAGCGCGGCCAAGAAGCCACCGGCGTCGTCCAAGCACGAGGCCGACTACACCTGTCCGATGCACCCGCGGATCAGCGAAGCCAAGCCGGGCGACTGCCCGATCTGCGGCATGAAGCTCGTCAAGCGCAAGCCCCAGAGCAAGAGCAAGCCGAAGAAGCCATAGCCATGATCAAGTGGATCATCGAGGGCTCCGTCCGCAATCGCTTCTTCGTGATCGTCGTCACGGCGATGGTCGTGCTCGGCGGCGTGTGGGCCCTCTTCACGACGCCCGTCGACGCGATCCCCGATCTGTCCGACGTGCAGGTGATCATCTTCACCGAGCACAACGGACAAGACCCGCGGGTTGTCGAGGATCAAGTCACCTACCCGCTGACCACGGCGATGCTGTCGGTGCCCTACGCCAAGGTGGTGCGCGGCTACTCGTTCTTCGGCTTCTCGCTGGTCTATGTGATCTTCGAGGACGGCACCGACCTCTACTGGGCGCGCTCGCGCGTGCTCGAATACCTCAACTTCGTGCAGAAGCGTCTGCCCGAAGGCGCCACGCCGCAGCTCGGCCCTGACGCCACCGGGGTCGGCTGGGTCTACCAGTACACGCTCGTCTCCAAGAAGCACGACCTCGCACAGCTGCGCTCGCTGCAGGACTGGTACCTGCGCTACGAGCTGATGGCGCTGCGCGGCGTCGCCGAGGTCGCCAGCCTCGGCGGCTTCGTGCGCCAGTATCAGGTCGAGGTCGACCCCGAGAAGCTGCGCGCGTTCAACGTGCCGTTAGCCAAGGTCAAGCGCGCCATCGCCCGCTCCAACATGGACGTCGGAGGTCGTCTGATCGAGATGGCCGAGACGGAGTACATGGTGCGCGGACAGGGCTACTTCAAGTCCGTCGACGACCTCAAGAAGGTGCCGATCGGCGTCGACATGAAGACGCACACGCCGATCTTGCTCTCGCAGGTTGCCGACGTGCACCTCGGCCCCGAGATCCGGCGCGGCCTCGCCGAGATGAACGGCAAAGGCGAGGTCGTCAGCGGCGTGGTCGTGATGCGCTTCGGAGAAAACGCGCTCGAGGTCATCGAGCGCGTCAAGAAGCGGCTCGAGGAGCTCAAGGCTGGCTTGCCGGCCGGCGTCGAGATCCACACCTCCTACGACCGCTCGGCGCTGATCGAGCGCGCCGTGACCACGCTCGAGCACAAGCTGTTCGAAGAGATGGCCGTCGTCGCGCTGATCTGCATCATCTTCCTTCTGCACTTCCGCTCGGCGTTTGTCGCCATCGTCACGCTGCCGGTGGGCATCCTCGCCTCGCTGCTCGTGATGCGCCTGCTCGGCATCAACGCCAACATCATGAGCCTCGGCGGCATCGCCATCGCCATCGGCGTGATGGTCGACGCGTCGGTGGTGATGGTCGAGAACCTGCACAAGCACAAAGAGCGCGACCTCAACCTCTCGCAAGCCGAGCTGGTCGTGCGCAGCGCGCGCGAGGTCGGTCCGGCGCTGTTCTTCTCGCTGGTCATCATCACCGTCAGCTTCCTGCCCGTCTTTTCGTTGCAGCAGCAGGAAGGGCGCATGTTCTCGCCGCTGGCGTACACCAAGACGTTCGCCATGGCTGCCTCGTCGCTGCTGGCGATCACGATCATCCCGGTGCTGATGTACTACTTCGTGCGCGGCAAGATCCGCAGCGAAGCCGCCAACCCGATCAGCCGCTTCTTCATCTGGGTCTATCGCCCGGTGATCCGCAGCGTGCTGCGCTTCCCCAAGGCCACCGTCTTTGTCGCGCTTCTCGCGGTCGCCGCGACGGTCTATCCCTTCAGCAAGCTCGGCTCCGAGTTCATGCCGCCGCTCAACGAAGGCGATCTGCTCTACATGCCGACGACGCCGCCCGGCATCAGTATCACCAAAGCCAAAGAGCTGCTGCAGCAGACCAACAAGCTCATCGCCAAGCATCCGCAGGTCAAACACGTGTTGGGCAAGATCGGCCGCGCCGACACCGCCACCGATCCCGCGCCGCTGTCGATGATCGAGACGACGATCATCCTCACCGACAAGAAGACATGGCCAGCGGGCAAGAGCATCGAGGACATCATCAAGGAGCTCGACAAGATGGTGCAGTTTCCGGGCGTGACCAACGCCTGGACGATGCCGATCAAGACGCGCATCGACATGCTGGCGACGGGCATCAAGACGCCCGTGGGCATCAAGCTGCTCGGCTCGAACCTCGAGCAGCTCTCTGCCATCGGCGAGAAGATCGAGGCCGTCGTGCGCGTGCTGCCCGAGACGCTGTCGGCCTACTCCGAGCGCGTGGTCGGCGGCAACTTCATCAACATCAACATCAAGCGTGGCGACGCGGCGCGCTTCGGCCTGACCGTCGGCGACGTACAGGACGTGATCAAGAGCGCGCTCGGCGGCATGAACGTGACCTGGACCGTCGAAGGGCTCGAGCGCTACCCGGTCAACGTGCGCTTCCCGCGCGAGCTTCGCAACAACTTGGCCAAGCTGCGCAGCATCCCGATCCCCACGCCGATGGGTCACACCGTGCCGCTCGGGCAGGTCGCGACGATCAAGGTCGCCAAGGGCCCGCCCGCCATCAAGAGCGAGAACGCGCGCCGCACGGCGTGGATCTACGTCGACATCAAGACGTCCGACATCGGCGGCTACGTGCGCCGCGCCAAGGCCGCCGTCAAACGGCAGGTCAAGCTGCCTCCCGGCGTCTCGATCGTCTGGTCCGGCCAGTTCGAGTACATGCAGCGGGCCAACAAGCGGCTCGCGCTGGTGGTGCCGCTGACGCTCGCGGTGGTGTTCTTGCTGCTCTACGCCCACTTTCGCAACGTCGTCGAGACCAGCATGGTGATGCTCACGCTGCCCTTCGCGCTGATCGGCGGCGTGTGGCTGATGTTCGCGCTCGGCTACAACATGTCCGTCGCCGTCGGCGTGGGTTTCATCGCGCTCGCCGGCCTTGCTGCCGAGACGGGCGTGGTGATGCTCGTCTATCTCGACGAGGCCTACGAGCGCTATCGCGAGAGCGGACGCCTCGTCGACCGCGCCGCGCTCGAGCAAGCCATCACCGAGGGCGCCGTCGATCGCGTGCGCCCCAAGCTGATGACCGTCGCGACCACGCTGATCGGCCTGCTGCCGGTGATGTTCGGCTCCGAGACGGGGGCGCGCGTGATGAAGCGCATCGCGGCGCCGATGGTCGGCGGCCTGATCTCGTCGACCCTGCTAACCCTCGTGATCTTGCCCGCGCTGTATTTGCTGTGGCGCGGCATCGCAATAAACCGACAGCCCGCGGCGTCCACGCTCGCGCCAGCGCGCGCGCACGCCAGCGAGGCTGCCGTATTAGAGACGGCCGACAGCGCCGGCACGGAGGATGATCATGAACACGCGTAATCTCGTCGCGCTCGCTTCGAGCCTGCTCGTCGTCGCGCTTTGCAGCGACAGTCACGCCGCGTCGTCGGGGACGGCGACGTTCGATCGCTCGATGAAGCCGCTGCTCGCGCAGTACATGCGCATTCACGACGCGCTGGCTTCGGACAAGCTGTCCGGCGTCGCCGCGGCGGGCAAGCGCATCGCCAAGCTGGCGACGAAGGTCAAGCCCGAGACCGTCAAGGGCCAGCACAAGGCGCACTACGCTTCGCTGCCGAAGAAGATCCGCGCGGCGGCCAAGAAGCTCGCCGGCGCCAAGTCGCTCGCCACGGCGCGCGACGCCTTCAAGGAGCTTTCGCGGCCGATGGCGATGTGGGTGACCATGTCCAAGCCAGCGGGCGTCAACGTCGTCTTCTGCTCGATGGCCAAGGGCAGCTGGCTGCAGACCGACGCCAAGATCCGCAACCCCTACTACGGCGCGAAGATGCTCAGCTGCGGACAGATCATCGGCGGCACGCACAAGGGCAAGGCCAGCGGTCACATGAAGCACTAGCGAGACCGGTACGCCTATGCTGGTCGACATGATCGCAAGGCGAGGATGGCTGCTGCTGGCCAGACCTGGAGCGCGCCCGTGCGCATCACCAAGACAGGACAGGGCGTGTTTCGCATGCGCATCGCCGCCAACGGCAACTACGTGCACGTCGGTGGCGGCGGCGCGCCGACGTCCTACCGGCGCTCCACCGACAACGGCGCCACCTGGAGCGCCCCACAGCTCATCGGTGAAAACAGCGCGCAGAGCAGCCGCCAGGCGCGCGTCCAGATCACCGCCGCCGGCGGCTACGTCTTCGCCATCTGGCAGCGCGAAGGGGCGTTCACCGGGGCGACGTTGCCCGCCGACCGCATCGGCTACAACCGCTCGAGCAACGGCGGCGCCAGCTGGAGCACCGCCAAGGTGCTGCTCAACGACCCGGGTGTAAACCGCAACCACCAGCACGTCTGGATGGCACCGGCGCGATCAACCATCCGTGGAACATCGTCGCCGACGACAACGACAAGGCCGTGCACGTCATCACGGGGCCGGACAACAAGATGGTCTACGCGCGGCGCTGCGTGCCCTGAGCGCTCACGGCACGTAGCGCACGTCTCTCACCATCGCGTCCGCTACGGCGGCGTCGGCTGCGGCCGCCGCGATCTTGTCCCAGCGCACGAGGTCGGTGCTGCGCAGCACGCGGCCTTTGGAGAAACCGACGATCGCCACGTCGCCCGACGCGGCCGCGCCGTGAAAGCTCGGCGCGCGGTCTCCCGCCGCCGACGACGCTGGCAGAGACAGCGGCGTCCAGCGCTGGCCGTCGCTCGAGGTCGACGCCTCGCTCCAGCCGATGGCGATGTAGCCGGACAGCGCCGAGCGCACCGCCAGCGACGCGCGGTCTTTGTCGGCGCCGGGCAGCAGCAGCTCGCCGTCGTTGAACGTCACCAGCGCGTCGGCCGCGACGCCGAGCGCCGCGCGGACCAGCACGTCTTCCGCCGGCCCATCCCAGCCGAGCCGCTCGCCGCGCTCGAAGGTCTCGCCTCGAAGCCGCGAAAAGTACGTGTCCGGCAGATCGCCGAAGTGCCCCGAGCGCACGAAGCAGCGACCGCCCACGCAGCGCACGCGATCAGGCCGCAGCTGCGGCTGCGCGAGGACGCGCCAGCCTTCGCCGTCGGCCGACGTCAGCACGGCGCCGCCATCGGTCCAGTTGCTGCCCACAACAACGAAGCGCTCGCCGTCGTGCGTCACATCCGCTAAGTCCACCGTCGTCGACGAGCCGACGACAACCCAGCGGGCGCCGTCGCCGCTGACGACGATGCGCCCCGCGCTGCCGACGGCCACCAGCCGCCCCGCGGCGTGCGCCAGCGCGGCGAGCGTCTTGTCGCCCTGGTAGACGGTGGCCCAGCGCTCACCGTCGGCGGAATGGACGATGCTCGCGCCGGCCAGCGCGTAGAAGCCGGACACCAGCTCGCCGGCGACGACGACCTGACGGCCGCCACACCCGGTGGTTACGAGCACGAGCACGAGCGCCGCGATGGTTCTCACCCGCGATCCTCCTGTGGCCATACACGCCGTCAGGCGAGATCTCGCCGCCGCGTTGCACCCGATCCGACGCTATGCGAGGCTGCCGCGATGATGAAGGTATCTCGCACGTTGCTGGCGCTGGCGCTCCTTTCGTGCGCGCTGTGGGCCGGCTGCAAGAAAGAAAAGCCCGGCGCCGGCAGCGGCAGCGGCTCGGGCAGCGCCACGGCCGGGCATGGCTCTGCCAGCGGCTCGGGCAGCACCACCGCCGGGCATGGCTCGGGCAGCGGCAGCGCAGCGGCCACGCGCGCCGGCAGCGGTAGCGCCTCGGGCAGCGGTAGCGGCACGGCTACTGACGACGGCGACAGCGCCGGCTCGGCCGCCGCCGCGGCGCCGAAGAAGCCCGTCTCCCCCGACGCCCTCTTCGCGCGCCTGCTCAAGGCGATCAAGCTCAAGAAGGACCAGCAGCACAAGCTGCAGGCGCTGGCCAAGCAGTACAAGGGCAAGCCCGCCAGCGCCGACGCGATGAAGGCTATCGGCGCCGCGCTGGCCAAGATCCTCGACGAGAACCAGCTCGCCGCCTACCAGCTGATCGCCGACGAGATGGCGTCGAAGTAGCACGCGCCGGAGCAGCGAGCGCGCGCCGAGCGCAGCGACTCTAGTCGTTGGCGCAGGCGAAGGTGTAGGTCGCGATGTCGTGGCGCGCCGTGCTCGACGAGCGCGTCTGCGTCTCCTGCCGCGTGAGCAGCCCGAAGGCGTTGTACTCGTAGTCGTTGCGCGAGCTCGACATCGTCGTCTGCGCGCCGTCTTTGATCGTCGAGTACTCGCGTTGCTCTTCGATGATGCGCCCGTCAGCGTCGAAGCGCAGCCGCGCCGTGCTGTCGTTGCGGCCGCCGGTGGACGTGATCGGACGGCGCAGCACCGTCGCGATCTCGAGCACGCGCTCGCCATCGTAGCTGACGGTGGTGTCACGCTCGCCGTACTGTCCGTTCCAGCGCTCGCTTTCGCTGACCAGCCGCGCGCCCTCGAAGCGCCGCTCGATGGTGCCGCTGACGCTCGGCGCCTCGAAGGCCGGCGGGTCCTTGACGGTGCTCGGCTCGCTGACCTGCCACATGTCCTTCTGCAGCGCCGTCTTGTAGATCACCGCGCGGCCGCTGCCGTCGCGCTGCCAGCTCTGCCACTCGATGAGCTTCTCGGCGCCGTCGCTGCCGTCGAACAGCTCGCGTCGCAGCACGCGCCCCGACGCGTCGTGCTCGAAGCGCAGGGTGCGCGTGATCTGGTCGACCTCGCCGCTGAAGAGCACCACGCGGTCGCTGCGCAGCAGGGCGCCCTCGAAGGTGCGCTCGCGCTCGTGGCGCACGCTGCGCTCGCGCTCGGGATCGCCCGCGTTCTCGGTGACGTTGACCGTCTGACCGATCATGCGACCGCTGCTGTCGAAGCGCTCGACCATCTTGGTCGTGCCGCTGTGCAAGATCGTCGTCCACGGGCGCCCCGCGCCGAGGTGACCGTAGATCACCGGCTGCGGCGGCACGTAGTAGTCGTAGGGCAGACCGTAACCGGCGTAGCCGAGCCCCGAGGCGGATCCGTCGAACCAGGTGCCCTGGCCGTTCTTGTCGCGCAGCGACGCCAACGTGCCGTTTTCGCCGCGCTGGAAGACCAGCGCGTACTCGTCGGCCGCGTCGAGCCCATAGGTGGTGCGAAGCGGCGTGCAGCTGCCGTCGCTGCCGGGCAGGTTCTCGAACCACGGCGTGACGTAGGCGCCGTAGTAGTAGTGCCAGGCGCCGCGCGGCTGGTAGTTGTCGAGCAGCGTCGAGCTGTAATAGACCGACGGCGGGAAGACCTCCGCTGTGCGCGCCGTCAGCTGCGGCGTCTTGCCCTCCAGTGGCGCGCTCCAGCTCCAGCTCTGGCGCGTCGACAGCTCGCCTTTGACGTAGCGTTCGAGCGTCGCCGGACGCCCCGCGTCGTCGTAGGTCCACAGCGAGCGCTGCAGCGTCTGCGTCGCGTCGCGCTCGATCGCTTCGAGCAGCCGGCCGGCGTCGTCGTAGCGCCAGCTGAGCTCGCTCTTGTACTTGCCGTTGCCCACGCGACGAAACGTGATGCGGCCAGCGCCGTCGAAGCGCTGCTCGGTCTCGGTCACGCCCGACGCGTTGGTGCGGCGCTCGCTGAGCATGTGGCCGGACGCGTCGTAAGTGCGCTCGGTGCGCTGCTGGACCTCGTCGTTGCGGATGCGCTCGTGCCAGATCACGTTGCCCGCAGCGTCGCGCTTGTAGCGCTGGTCGAGCCGGCGCGTGCCGGTGGGCAGCACCGTCACGACCTCGACCACGCCATCCGCCTTGCGCTCGTAAACCTCGGCCGAGCGCAGCGCGCCGCTTTGGCCCTCGCGCCGATCGAGCCGCTCGAGCGTGCAGTCCTTGCTGTCGGCGCCCTGGTAGTAGAGCAGCGCCGAGTTGAGCGGCTCGGGCGCCGCCGGCGCGCACAGCGAGAGCTCGCGCTTGGCGGGCGGCTTGTTGATCGGTGGCGGCTCGGTGCTCGTCGTCGCAGCGCGCCGCGAGCACGCGGACGCGATCAGCAGGGCAGACAATAGGACAGCGCGTCTCATCAGCGACCTCCCGGGATCTAAGCCTCGATAGATCTTCAGGCTACCGGCGCCGCATTGCGCTGTCTGTCGATATTATCTATCCACGACCATATGTCTCTTATTTACTCTGCCTTGAAGTCGCTCGGCCTCACGCCGTGTCGCCGCAAGAGCCGATGCAGCGACTCGCGCTCGGTGCCGGCGCACTGCGCTGCCTGCGCGACGTTGCCGCCAAAGCGGCGCATCAGCGCCACCAGGTACTCGCGCGAGGCGCGCTCCTTGACCAGGTCGACGTACTCGCGATGGCTCAGCTCGAGCTCGCCGCTCACCGAGACCGGCGCCTGGCCGAGCTCGGGCGGCAGGTGCTCGACATCGATCTGCGGCTCGCCGCCCGCCACCGCCGCCGCGCGTTGCACAGCGTTTTCGAGCTGCCGCACGTTGCCGGGCCACGAGTACGAGAGCAGCGCCGAGAGCGCCGCCGGCGTGAAGCGGCGCGGACCGTTCTCGCCGCCGCCGTAGCGCGCCAAGAAAAACGCCGCCAGCGCGGGGATGTCGCTCGAGCGCTCGCGCAACGGCGGCACGGCGAGCGCGAAGATGTTGAGGCGATAGTAGAGGTCCTGGCGAAAGCGCCCGTCGGCCATCGCCTGCTCGAGGTCGACATTGGTCGCCGCCACCACACGCACGTCGACGACGCGCTCGCGCGTCTCGCCCACGCGCCGTACGCGCCCCTCCTGCAGCACGCGCGTCAGCTTGACCTGCGCCGGCAGTGGCAGGTCGCCGATCTCGTCGAGAAAGAGCGTGCCGCCGTGCGCCTCCTCGAAGAGCCCCGCCTTGTCGTCGCTGGCGCCGGTGAATGCGCCGCGCGCGTGACCGAAGAGCTCCGACTCCACCAGCGCCTCGGGCAGCGCGCCGCAGTTGACCGCGACGAAGGGTCCTCGCGCCCGCGAGCTCTCGGCGTGCACCGCGCGCGCGACGAGCTCCTTGCCGGTGCCGCTCTCGCCGCTGACCAGCACGGTGGCGTCGCTAGTCGCCGCGCGCCGCGCCAGCGCGAAGAGCGCTTGCATGGCGCGGCTCTGTCCCACGATCTGCGACAGGCCACTGGCGCGCGCGCGCTCGAGCTCGCCTTCGAGGTGACGGGCGCGCTCGGCGAGCCGCTTGCGCTCCAGCGCGCGCTCGACCACCACTACCAGCTCGTCCGGCTCGAAGGGCTTCTTGAGGTAGTGGTAGGCGCCGAGACGCATCGCCTCCACCGCGCGCTCGACGCTGGCGTAAGCGGTGATCAACACCACCTCGACCTCGGGCTGCTCGCGCTTGATCGCGCTCAGCAGCTCGACGCCATCCATCTCGGGCATGCGGATGTCGCTGACCACCACGTCGAACGCGCCGGCGGTGATCATCGCCAACGCGCGCTTGGCGCCCTCGGCCGTGCGCACGTCGTGCTGCTCGCCGAGCAGGTCGGAGAGCATGCGCCGCATGTTGGGCTTGTCGTCTACGACGAGCAGGTGCCCGCGCCGCGCCGCCCCGCTGTCGCCGCCGCCGCCGCTCATCTGCTCTCCGCAGCAGGCAGGCTCAACACCACCTCGGCGCCCGCGCCGTCGCCGCGGTTTTGCAGCGCGATACGCCCGCTGTGGGCGTCGACGATGGCGTGACAGACGGCGAGGCCGAGCCCTACGCCTTCGGCCTTGCTCGAGTAGAACGGCTCGAAGGCGCGGCCGAGCGCCTCGCTGTCGGCTCCCGCGCCCTCGTCTCGCACCACCACGCTGGCGCGCCCCTCGGCAGCCTCGAGCGCGATCTCGACGCCCGCTCCGCCCGCCGCGCGCGTCGCCTCGGCGGCATTTCTCGTGACGTTGATCAGCACCTGCTTGATCTTCGCGCGATCGACCTCGGCCGTCGCCTTTCCTCGCACGGAAACTTCGATCTCGTCGAGCTGCCCCGCCTCGCGCAGGCTCTCCACTGCTTCGTGGGCGAGCGCCGCGAGATCCGCCGACTCGCGCTCGAGCCGCTGCGGGCGCGCCAGATCGAGCAGCTCGTCAACGATGCGCTGAGCGCGTCGCGTCTCTTCGGCGATCACGCGCGTGGTGTCGCGCGCGCTGTCGTCCTGCAGCTTCTTTTCGAGCATCTTCGCGTAGCCGAGGATCACCGCCAGCGGGTTGTTGATCTCGTGCGCCACACCGGCGGCGACCTGCCCGATGGAGGCCAGCCGTTCGGCGCGCAGCGCGCGTTGCTGCTGCTCGCCGAGATCCGCCGCCATCTGGTTGAAGGCGCGCGCCAGCTGCACCAGCTCGTCGTCGCCGCCCGGAAGCTCGATGGTGGTCGACAGATCGCCGGCCGCCACGCGCTCGGCGCCGCTGCGAAGCGCCGCCACGCGGCCCGCGATGCGCCGCCCGAGGTAGAAGGCGAGCCCGATGGCGAGCAGCACCGCGCCGCCGAAGGTGCCGAGCGCCGCGCGGCGCGTGCTGGCGCGCAGCCGATCCGCCTCGGCACGCGCGCGCGCCGCCCGCGCGTTGAGCGCCGATGACAGCTGCGCGTTGACCTGCGTCGCCTTGCTGGTGAGCTTGACCAGCGCGTCGTGTGCGCGCGCCAGCTCGCCCGGCGCCGCCGACGACAGGCGCGGCAGCATCGTCTCGACGAAGCGTCGGTCGAGCTTGCCGACCAGCGCGCCGAGGCGCTCGACCTCGCGTGGCGCGAAGGCACGCGCGGCGCGCGCCACGTCGTCGATGGCGCCGCGCGTGCGCTTGACGGCGGCGCGATAGCGCGGCGCGCGCGTGGCGTCACGGCTGATCACCAGTCGCGCCTGCCACAGATGAAGCTCGCGCACCTGCGCCTCGGCGATGTGCGCCGCGTGCTTGGCGTGATCGAGCAGCGCGACCTCGCGCTCGGCCTCATCGAGCTGCGCCAGCGCGATCAACGTCAGCGCCAACATCAGCGCGAAGAGCACGATCACGCCGCCAAAGGCGGCGCCTAGCTGCATCCCGATGCGCGGAACCCGGCTCACCGTGCGCAGTATATGACGCCGCGCACACGACGGCCCCTACACGCGCCGATGAATACCTACCCAAAGCAGGGAAACAAAGAAGGTCCGAGGTCGTTTACCGTATGTTGTGTGGATTCGCGGGTCGTTGACAGGAAGGGACTTATGAGGGCCACCACCGTATCGCTTATCTGCTGTCTGTTGCTCGCCGCGGGCTGCACCACGCGCAACCCAGGGACCGTCACCGACGGCGGGCTCGACAAGAGCGACAACACCGGCAAGCTCGGCGGCCCCTGCTACCCCAACGACACCTGCAACACCGGGCTGACCTGCCAGGGTGGCACGTGCGTGAAGAGCAGCGACGGGCCGCTGCCCGACGGACCGCCGATCACCGACGACGGGCCGCTTGTCATTGACGGGCCGCCGGTCGCCGACCTCACCCTCGACGGGCCGCGCAGTGATGGTCCGCGCAGTGATGGTCCGCGCAGTGACGGACCGCAGATCACCGACGGCCCCTCGCCCAACGACCTACCTCCGCCTACCCCCGACACGACGGCGGACGCGCCACCGCCCGTGCTCTGCACGCCGCCCGGCCATCGCGCGGTGGTCAGCGGCAAGAGCACCAGCGGTGACTGGCACCTGATCCTCGAGCCGCAGACGAGCTACGCCAATGTCGGCATCACCTTGTCGGCGAGCAAAGAGGCGGCCGCCGTCTTCGACTACAACGTCGCGCTGCAGCAGGTCGCCGGCTTCGCGGTCAGCCGCGCCACCACCACCACCAACCTCGCCGACGCGCTGACGCAGATGCGCAGCGCGCTTAGCGGCACGCTGTTCAACAGCTTCACCGTCGTCAGCTCGGGCCTCGCCGGCAAGACCCACGACAGCTTCGACGCGCAGACAGGCTTCACCTTCACCATCACCGCCGCGAGCGCCAGCGACGTCAGCCTGCAGCGAAACCGCGTGCTCGCCGCGCTGCTCGGCCGCGCGCAGAGCGCGCTCACGGGCCTGCCCGGCAACTTCGGTGTGCCCACCACCAACTTCACCGTGCGGCTCGCGCTGGTGCATCGCGGCTCGCAGGTGGTCTATGTCGGCGCCGTCACCGACACCGCCAGCGACGGCGACTTCTCCAAGAACACGCGCCTCATCTCGCAGGACATCGCCGGCGCGAGCGGCCTCGCGCAGCAGAGCAAGACGCCGCAGAACGAGTGCGAGAGCCAGACCGTGACGCAGCCAGTGGCGCCGGTGGACATCATCTGGGTCATCGACGAGTCCGGCTCGATGACGCAGCGCCGCGCCAACATCGCCGCCAACGCCACCAACTTCTTCAACCTCGCCACCCAGCGCGGGCTCAACTTCCGCATGGGCGTCACAAACGTCGTCGATCCCAACGGCTCCTACGCGCAGGTCGTCGGCAAGTTCTGCTCGGTGGCCTCGCAGGATCCGAACCACCTCGGCGGGCAAGACCGTTTCCTGCTGCCCAGCGAGCGCACCACCTTCGAAGCCTGCATCAACAACCCGCCCGGCTATGAAGGCGGCCAAGAGTACGGTCTCGTCAACGCTGCCGAAGCCGTCAAGCGCCACCTGCCGCGCGCCGCCAACGCCGTCGACAAGATCCGCACCGGCGCCCAGCTGGTCGTCATCGTTGTCACCGACGAGGTGCCGCAGAGCGTGAGCAGCATCGTCGTCAGCTACGCCTCGCAGTGTGTGCTGCCCAACGGCGTGCAGCAGCAGCTCGACACCGCGCTCAAGCCGACCATCGATCTATTCGCCGGCTCGTCGGCCACCGGCGCCGAAGCCAAGCTCGACTTCTTCCAGGTCATCGCCGGCGCTTGCAACAGCAGCTGCGCTGGCGGCGGCTTCCCACAGATCGCGCACGGCTACAAAGAGGTCGCCGCCCAGTTCAACGGCGCGGTCTACGACGTCTGCCAGAGCAACCTCGGCCCGAGCATCACCAAGATCATCAACGACATCCAAGCAGCCAGCGCGCAGATCAAGCTCTCGCACCCCGGCATCGCCGCCAGCGTCAACGTCGCCGTCAACAACACCACGCTGCAGCGCAGCCTCACCAACGGCTTCAACTTCAACACCGCCAGCAACACCCTCGCCTTCCCAGGCTCGGGCGCCATCGCCGTCGGCAGCACCGTCAAGATCGCCTACAAACGCTGGTAAGCACAGGGTCACTCTACGCCTCGCAACCCGCTGTAATCAAAGCGCGCGTAGCCCACAATGACAAAACCCGAAGTGCGCATATCGCACTTCGGGTTTTGTCATTGTGGGCTATACGCGCAGTCGTTACGCGCACTTGCGGAGCAGAGAGTGACCCCTAGATGTTGAATTGGAGGCCGAGCATCAGGCTGACCATGAAGATGAAGCTCTCGTCGAAGACGGCCTCGAGCTTGGCCATCGGCGCCAGGCTGAGCCACGACCAGATCTGCATCTCGGGGCCCATGGCGTAGTGGATGCCCGGCGCCACGCGCCGCTCGAGCGCGCCGTCGACGATGTCGCCGATGCGCACGAAGGCCGAGGCGCCGAGCTGCATCGTGACGAGCCGGCGCAGCTCGAAGATCGCCGCCACCTTGAGCATGCGACCGCGCAGGTCGCGCCCCGCCACGCCGCCGACGTTGTCGATGGCGAGGATGTGGTAGTAGGCGACCTCGAAGCCGACGCGCGAGTGATCGAAGAAGTCGCCGCGCGTCAGCCACAAGAACGAGCGCGGCCCGAGGTCGAACATCAACTGCAGCCCCGGGCGCGGGCCGAAGGTCATCAGCGGGCGCACGTCGGCGCCGCCGTCGGCGTACTGCTGCACGTCGGTGAACGTGGTGCCGATGCCGGGGAACGGTCGGATCGTGACCCAGCGCGCGTGCCTCGGATACACCTTCCTCAGCGCCGCGCACTTTTCGCACTTGTTGCTTTTGGCCGCGGTCTTGGCCTCCGCGCGCGGCGCCGGCGCGAGCAGCAGCAGCAGCAGCAGCAGCAGCAGCACACGCGAGAGCACACTTCTCATCGGCGCTTGCTGCTGCGCTGGAACGGCTCGAAGCGCGCCTCGAAGACGGCCGTCACCCAGTTGCCCTCGCCCGAGGCGCGGTAGTTGGAAGGCGGGTTTTTCAGCAGCGTCTTGTCGGTGGTGCGCTCGACGTAGATGTAGTGCGCGTAGGTCACCGAGACGCGAAAGCGCGAGTTGATGCGGTAACGCAGCCCGCTGTGAAAGCCCCAGTGGTTGAACGTCGGCTGCTCGATGCTGAGCGTGTTGTCCGGCGCCGGCGTGCGGTCGTAGTGCATGCCGAGCATCACCTCGAGCCCGGGCACGAACGGCGGCGAGATGCGCACGCCGCCCGAGGCCTGGATCGAGTCGTGGTAGTTCTTGGGCGTCAACAGCTCGTCGAGCAGCGAGATGCCCGTCACCTCGGTGCGCTGCTCGACGAACTGCGAGTAGAACCAGTAACGCAGCTCGAGGCCGAGCTCGAGCCACGAAAAGACGTCGACGTTGGCGCCGAGGTGCAGCGACCAGGGAAACAGCAGCGCCGTCTTCTGCCGGCCCTCGAAGGTGAACTTGCGCGGCGCGTCGGCGCCGCTGGTCACGCGCACGTCGCCCTCGAGCTTGATGTCGACGCGCGTCAGCATCGCCACGCCGATCGACAGCCGCTTGTGCGGCGTGAAGAGCAGCCCGAAGCTGAAGCGCGGCTTGACGTCCTCGCCGGCCAGATAGAGCTTCGACTGGCCGCCCAATAGCCCGCCGAGGTCGATGCCGTTGAGCACGGGAAACAGGTCGCGCTTGGCGCGGATGCGCAGATAGACCGCCGAGAGGGCGGCGCCGATGCTGATGTAGCGGTGCGGGCGCCAGGCGACCGCGCCGGTGACGTAGAGCCCGACGATGTAGCTGTCGAGCAGGTGATAGCGCGCCAGGCTGTCGTCGGCGAAGGCGCCGCCGGCGGCGTTGCCGGCGAAGGCGCCGAGGGCGACGACGATATCGTCGCGGCCGAAGTCGGTAGAGCCGACGAGCATCGGCACCACGCCGAAGGCGCGCTTGGGCTGGATCTGCGGGTAGTAGCCCTCGGCCGTCACCGGCTCGTTGATGTAGCGATCGGAGCCTGGCCACGGCCGCAGGTTGATATCGGTGGTCGGCAGCAGCACGCCCGCGTTGATGTAGAGGTTGGTGCCGCGCGTCAGGATCAGCCCCGCCGGGTTGTGATAGATGGCCGACAGATCGTCGGGGCGCCCGATGACGGCGCCCATCGCGTTCTTGCGCGTGCCGTGCTCCGGCACGGCGAAGCCCGCGGCGATGGCCGCACGATGCTGGCAGACGGTCGCGCACAGCAGCGCGGCCGCGAACAGGAGGCGCGCTTTCATCGCGTGGCTTCGGGCAGGATCACGCCGCTGACGTCGGCGGCACGAAACGGAAGGTCGAGCACGGCGCGGCGCTCGTAGGCTCTCGCGTAGACGCGCGGCGCGCGCGAGTAGAGCGGTCCGCGGAACATGTAGCTCATCATCACCTCGGCAGCGCGCGTTTCGAGATCGGGGATCGCGGCGAGGCGGCATGCTTCGTCGTCGTCTTTGCAGTCGGCGATGGCGGCCTCGACGCCTTGCTCATCGTAGTCGCTTTCGACGAAGCCGTGGGTCTCGCCGGGCTCGCCGCGGTGCGGCAGCGGCTGGTTGTCACCGCTGCGCCACAGCGAGCACAGCCCAGCATGGGCGAACGGATCGACGCGCTGGCCGTCGAGCAGCACGTTGAAGTGCACGTGCGGCGCGACCCACGGAAAGAACAGCACCAGCTCCATGCCCGAGCTGCCCGACAGCGCCACCACGTCGCCGCGCCCGACGCGCGCGCCGGGTCGCACCAGCGCGCGCGAGAGGTGGTTGAGCGTGGTGAAGAGGCCGCTGCCGTGATCGATGGCGACCTTGAGGCCGCCGCGATCCATGTCGCAGACCACCGAGCGCACCACGCCCGGCGCTGGCGTGCTCACGAAGGTGCCCACCGGCGCGGCGATATCGACGCCACGGTGCGCGTCGTAGGTGAACTGGCCGCCCTGAAAGTCGCGGCAGCGCGTGACGCGCACCGAGTAGCGCTCCGTCGGCGGCGGCGCGTCGTGATTGAAGAGGTTGTAGATCCACAGCCGCCCGTCGCGCGGTCGCAGGCCCAACCAGGTGGGGATGGCGATGCGCGGCTTGAAGACGCGCGTCGACGAGAGGCCGAAGCGCGTGGCGGGCATGTTGGGATCGCCCCCCAGCGCGCGCGCCGCCTGCGCGAGCGCCGGGCGCAGCGGGCGCAGCCCGAAGGCCTCGAGCACGCCGACCGGCTCGCGGTTGTTTCTGCTGGCGCGAGCCAGGCTCAGCGCACGGCTCATGGCTCGCGCCTCGGGTGCGCTCGCGACGGCGCGCCGGTCGTCGCATCGGGCTCACATGGACAGCTCGGGCTCGCTTTCGTCATTTGGACCGATATATCCAAAGTGGCACACAGTGTCAATATTGCGCCGCAGCGACGCCTGTAGCCTCGGCGCCATTCTTGACGCATGGCGCCATAAGGGCTATCAACGGCATCGAGATGAGGTATTGGCGCCAGGCGAGAAGTTGACACTGCATGCCACAGATGGCGACCTCGGCCGCCGCGAGCAGAAGAAGCGCGAGACCCGAGCGCGCCTGGTGGCCGTCGCCAGCGACCTCTTCGAGACCCAAGGCTACGACGCCACCTCCATCGAAGAGATCGCCGAAGCGGCCGGCATCTCGCGGCGCACCTACTTCCGCTACTTTCCCAGCAAGGAAGACATCGCCTTCCCCTACCGCGAAGACCGCCTCGAGCGTTTCGACGCGCTGATCCAAGGCGGCGCAGCCGACGAGACCGGCTGGCAGTCGGTCAAGCGCGCCTGCTTGGTGATGGCCGGCGACTTCATGCGCGAGCGCGAGATGGTGATCCGCCTCGAGCGCATCGTCGCCAGCCACGCGGCGCTGCGCGCGGCCAGCCGCGAGTACGACCGCGGCTGGGAGCAAGCGATCCAGCACGGCATCGCGCGTGACGCCAGCGGTGACGAGACGACCGAGCGCGCGGCGCGGCTGACGGCTGGCGCGCTGATGGGACTGGTGCGCGCGACGCTCGACTACTGGGTCGAGCACGATGGCGAGCCGAATTTGATCGAGATCGCACACGAGGTCTTCGAGCTGATCGAGCGCGGCGGCCTCGCGACCTACCCACACTTCACGGAGCGTTCCAGCTGATGCGCCACCCGAGCACGCGCGTCGTCGTCATCCTCTTCGCCCTAACAACCCTCGTCGCGCTCCCCGCGTGCGACAGCAGCGACGCCGTCCAAAAGGACCGTGGCGTGCCCGACGCCGGCGGCGAGCGTGTGGGCGCCACCGACGGACCGCTGCCCGACCTCGGCGCCGACGGACACGCCGACACGGCTGCACCCGATGCCGCCGGCGACGCGCGCGTCGACCTGCCCATCGATCGCAAGGACGGCGCTGCCGAGCAGAGCATCGACGCGGCGGCGGACGCGGCCGACGCCACCGTCGACGCGGCCGACGCCACCGTCGACCTGCCCCCACCCGACACCACGGCCGACACCACGATGGACTCGGGCGTCTGCTCGCCGACCTCGTGCGGCGCGCTCAACTGTCTCGGCGTCGCCTGCAGCTGCATCAAGGCGCTGCACGGCAGCATGTATCTGCGCACCAACGGCACGGTGGTCGACTACACGTCGCAGCAGAACGTCATCGAGACCAGCCCCGGCGTGCCGCTCGACAACGTGATCGAGATCTACAGCGGCTGGCGTCACGGCTGCGCGCTGCGCGCCAACGGCACGGTCTGGTGCTGGCCCAAGTCGTCCAACGGCAACGACTTCGGCGAGCTCGGCCGCGGCAACATCGGCGGCTCGGTCACGCTGTGGACCGCGACGCAAGTGATGCTGCCGCCGGCGACGGCGGGCGGCAATCCGCAGCCGCTGACCGGCATCAAGCGTCTCAGCACCGGCTCGTCGCGCTGCTATTTGGCCTACACCACCTGCGGCGTGCGCCAGACCGACGGCGCCGTGTTCTGCTGGGGCGGCGACAACGCCGGCGGCGGCGCCGGCAGCTTCTACACCAAGGGGTCGGTCGCCACACGACCGTGGGCCACGCAGCTCGACGCCAGCGCGACGGCGCCGCTGCTCGGCGTCGAGCGCGTCTCGCTCGGCGTGCGCCACGCCTGCGCGCTGAAGTCCGATCGCACGGTGTGGTGCTGGGGCATGAACGTCGGCGGCCCGCTCGGGCTCGGCGACCAGACCTTGCGCCAGTATCCGACGCAGGTGACTTACACCAACAACACAGCGGTGCTCGCCGATGACGTGGGCGCCGGCTCCGATGCCACCTGCACGCGCGACGGCACGGCCGTGTGGTGCTGGGGCGCCAACAACAGCGGACAGGTCGGCATCGGCACGCCCAGCGACCCGGCCAACCACGACGGCTGCATCAACTACTGCAAGCTCAAGCCCAAGCAGGTGGTGACGGCGTTTCCCGCCAACACACCGCTCGCCAACGTGCAGCAGCTC
Source organism: Myxococcales bacterium (assembly GCA_020431405.1). Lineage (GTDB taxonomy): Bacteria > Myxococcota_A > Polyangia > JAGQIK01. The sequence goes on along the minus strand of JAGQIK010000703.1, from coordinate 5,365 downwards.
GACGTCGGCTACCTGCACGTCTGCGCGCGCCTCGGCGACAACTCGCTGTGGTGCTGGGGCTCGGGCGGCAGCAACGTCGCCGCGCAGCAGCTGATCCAGGGCAACCCGATCAACGACAACGCGCTGTGGTCGACCTGCTCGTCGAGCGGGCTGCCCACCTCGCTGCGCCGGTTGTCGCGCGACAACGTGCTGCGCAACCCGATCACCGTCGTGCCGCAGATGTGTCCCTAGCCGCGCCCCGGCGCACCTAGCGTAGACAGCCCCGAGGCCCTCGCGGTACAGCTTGCCGCGTACAGCTTTTTTCCACGGGGAGGCCGCCGTGACGCAGGACCGCACCGAAGCGCTGCGCGAGTTTCGCGCCGAGCTGAGAGCCTGGCTCGCTGACAACCGCCCAGAGGCGCCGTCGTTTCGACTGCCGCAGAGCTTTCTCGAGGTGGAGAGCGACGCCCAGTTCGAGTTTCTGCGCGACTGGCAGCGACGCGTCTACGACGCCGGCTATCTCGGCTTCGACGTGCCCGAAAAGTACGGCGGCCAGGGCGTCGACAACGACAAGAAGCGCATCACCGTGCAGGAGATGGTGCGCGCGCGCACGCCGTTTCTTGTCAACGTGATCGGCCTGCACTGGGCTGGCCCGACGATCCTGATGTACGGCAGCGAGGCGCAAAAGCAGCGCATGCTGGCGCCGCTGCTGCGCGGCGACGAGATCTGGTGTCAGGGCTTCTCCGAGCCCGAACACGGCTCGGATCTCGCGTCGCTGCAGACGCGCGCGCGCCCGAGCGCCGACGGCGAGCGCTACCACGTCAGCGGCCACAAGGTCTGGACCACGCTGGCGCACGTGGCCAAGTGGATGATCCTGCTCGCCCGCACGGGCAGCGAAGGCCAGGGCTCGCCGGCCGCCGAGAAGTCTTCGGCGGCAAAGTACGCAGGGCTGTCCTACTTCCTGTTTCCAATGGACGCCGAGGGCGTGACGATCCAGCCGCTGGTCAAGATGACCGGCGAGGGCGGCTTCAACCAGGTCATCTTCGACGAAGCGCCGATGCCCAAGGACGCGCTGCTCGGCAAGGAGGGCCAGGGCTGGCAAGTGGCGATGACCACGCTGGCCTTCGAGCGCGGCGCCGCCGATCCCGCGGCGCGCGAGCGCGGCGCGCAGCTGGTGGCGCTCTTCGAGCGGCTCGCCTCGCTGGCGGCGCGCATCGAGCGCGACGGCGCAGCGGTGATCGACGATGCCGTGGCGCGCGAGAAGCTCGTCGCGCTGCGCATCGAAGCCGAAGCGCTGCGCTGGTCGGGCGTGCGCGCCGCGGTGCCGGGGCTTTGCAGCGAGCGCCCGATGGTGCTGCCGCTGATGAGCAAGCTGACCATCAGCGAGTTCAACCAGCGCGTCACCGATCTCGCCGTCGAGCTGCTCGGCGCCGAAGCGCAGCTGTGGCTCGAGGATGCGCACGCCATCGACGCCGCCGAGTGGCCGCGCGCGTATCTCAACTCCTACGGCTTCACCATCGGTGGCGGCACCTCGGAGATCCAGCGCAACATCCTCGGCGAGCGCGTGCTCGGCCTGGCCAAGAGCAAGTAGGGCAACATGACGCAGATCCCAGACGACTTCGGCTTCCAGGCAGACCACGGCACGCTGCGGCAAATGGCGCGGCGGCTGCTCGCCGAGCGCGCGCCGCTGTCACGCACGCGCGAGCTCTGCGAGCGCGGCGGCGACGACGAGGGGCACGCCTTCGATAGCGGCCTCTATCAGGACATGGTCGGCCTGTGCTGGGTCGGCCTCGACATCGACGCCGCGCGCGGCGGCATGGGTATGGGCGCCTTGACGCTGTCGTTGCTGCTCGAGCAGATGGGCCGCGTGTTGCTGCCGTCACCGTTTCTCGCCTGCTCGCTGGCCGCGCGCGCGCTGGCGACGGTGACCGAGCCGCGCACAGCCATCGACGACGACGACGAAGAAGAAGATGAATCGGGCGAGGGCGACGACAGCGAGCCGAGCACGCTCGACCGCATCATCGGCGGTGACTGCATCGCCACCGTGGCGCTCAGCGAGCCGGGGCGCGGCGCCGCCGGGCTCGCGCTCGACTACGCGCACGTGCAGACGAGCGCCGCGGTGGACGGCGACGATACGCTCGTGCTTCGTGGCGAGAAGAACCACGTCATGTGGGGCACCGAAGCCGACCTGGTGCTCGTGCCGGCGCGCCTGCGCGACGAGCAGCGCCTCGGTTGGATCGCCGTGCCGCTGCCCTGCGAGGGCGTCGAGGTCTCGCCCGAGATCGGCATCGACCCCACGCGCCGCACCGCGCGGCTGCGCTTCGACGGCGCGCGGCTGCCGGCCACGGCGCTCGTCGCCGACGCCGACGACGCCGAGCGTATCTCGCGCGAGCTGCTCGCGCGCGGCCTGACGATGGTCGCCGCCGAGGTCTGCGGCGCGCTCGAAGGCGTGCTCGAGCTGACGGCGACCTACGCCAAGGAGCGGCTGCAGTTCGGCAAGCCCATCGGCGCCTTTCAGGCCGTCAAGCACCCCATCGTTGATGTGATGGTCGACGTCGAGCTGGCGCGCAGCCTCGCCTACGCCGCCGCCGCCGCCATCGACGCCGGCGTCGACGACGACGAGCAGCTGCAGCTGGCGCGTATGGCCAAGGTCAAAGCCTGCGAGGCCTATCACCACGCCGCCGGCCGCGGTGTACAGCTGCACGGCGGCTTCGGCTTCACCTACGACTGCGACGTGCACTTCCACGTCAAGCGCGCCCTATTCGCACGCGCGACGCTCGGCGACGCCACCCTGCACCGCCGCGCCCTCGCCGCGGCGCTCTTCGACGGCGACACGCGCCGCGCCGCGCTGGCGGTGGTCGAGCGCGGGGGGCTGACGCTCTCGATGTAGCGTCTCAGTTGTTGACCACCGCGCGCACGGCGCTGAAGCCGAGCCCCACCGACAGCTCGAACGTGCCGTCCTTGTCGATGTCCACATCTTGCAGGATCGAGGCGATCAACGCGTTGCTCGCCACCTCGCTGAAACTGATCGTGCCATCCTTGTTGCCGTCGAGCAGGTTGGCGAGGGCGGTGCGGTCCAGCTGAGAAACCGACGTGTCGTGAATCAGCGCGTCGAAATGCGCTGCCATCGCCGGGATTAGGGTCTTGTTCAGCTCGGCGCGGCGGATCACGCCCACCAGCCTCCCGTTGGTGATGGCGTCGCCGGCCAGCTGCCCCTCGATGCGCGCCTGCTCGACGGCGACCTCGACGGCGCGGCCGCCGACGTACAACGGCAGCGAGATGTGCACGCTGCCCGGCAGGCTCGCGGCGATGCGCCCGGCCGTGACGGTAGCGGGCGCCTCGACCCACGCGCCGTTCTGGGCGCTGAAGGTGGCGACGCCCGAGAAGCAGCGCGCCGCCGCCTGCGTCGCGCACGACGAGGCGTCGCTCGGATCGTCGCAGCAGCTGCGGTCGACGGCGCGCGCGTAGCTGAGGCGGCTCGTTTCGGCGAAGCTGGTGGTCTTGGTCGCCACCCGCAGCAGGGCCAGCGCGGCGCCCGAATCGATGGTGTGATCGAGGTCTGCCTGGAAGCTCGCCGCCGCGCCGATGCCCTTGAGGCTCTGCAGCAGCGCGCCGAGGCCATTGTCGAGCAAGCCGTCGCCGTCGAGATCGGCGGCGTTGCCGATCCTGCTGGCGTCGTCGGTAGGCAGCGTCCAGCGGTTGATCACGTAGTCGCGGTAGTCGTCGCAGTGGCAGACGACGCCGCGCTTGGGATCGCCGGTGCAGGTGACGTGCTGTGGCGGGCACGGGCACGCGGGTTTTCCCCAGCAGCCTGCACCCGCGTCGGCCAACGGCGGCCGCTCGGGGCTGCCCGGCTTGCGCGCGGGCGCGTCCACCAGGTACGTGTCGGATGGGTAGAGCGCGTCGACGCTGGTGTTGGCCATCGCGTCGGGATCGCTTGGCGTCGCGTAACGTACTTGCGTGCAGGCGCTGGCCACGAGCAGTGCCGCGGCGATCGTCAGATGTCTCGATGCTCTCATCAATCTCCCTCGTCGATGTGTGCACGGGGCGAGAGCAACCGCTGTACCAGCGTGCGGCGAGCGCCAACCACGCGAGATGCGGTGACGGGGCACGGCGCGGGGCGAGAATTCCCAAACGTCATCCGGACAACACATTGCGCGCGACATTCGCTAGCGCCGCCAGCGCACGGCGAGCGCGAGGTGATATCGCGTCACCGATGTGATGTCGGGCGCGAGGTGCGAGAAGCCGCCGGCGCGCGGGCTGTAGTCGAGCGCCGGCACCAAGGCCACTTCGAGACCGCGCCAAAGTCGCAGACCCAGCTCGGCCGAGGGGCGCACCAAGATGCCGGCGAGAACACCCGACGAGCCGCCCGATCCGCTGACGAGAAAGCTCTGCGCCGAGGCGCCGATCAGAAGTGATGGCCCGATGCCGAAGCTCATCGCGACGAACCAGCGCGCGCCGAACGTCACGCGGGCGCCGACAGTGGCCGCCAGCGAGACAAACGCTGCATCGTCATCGACGACGGCGTCGTGCAGCGAGCTGGCGAGCAGCTGCAGCCGCGCGTCGATGGCGAAGCTCGGCGCCACGCGCCACGCGACGCCGACCTCGGCGCCGAGCGAAAGGCCCGCGCTCAGCGAGAGGCGCTCGTCGCCGAAGGCCGAGAGCGTGGGGCCCAGCGTGACGCCGACCAACAGCGCGCTGCGATCGGCGCCTGCTGGCGCGCGCTGACGCAGTGCCATCGTTGTCGCCGTCCGCGGCAGCGCGTGCACCGGCCACGCGGCAGCGGGCGGAGCCGCGGCGGCGCGCTGCGGCTGTCGTGTCGCGGCACGCCGTGGAGGCTTTGGCGCGGGGTAGGCCGCGGCGCGCAAGCGTGCCAGCTTGGCGGCGAACGCGCGGCGACGCTGCGGCGTCAGGGTCGCCGCGTAGAGCGCGTAGTAGTGGTACGAGCGCTGGAGCTGTCCGAGGCGACGGTACGCCTCGCCGATGCCGTAGAGCGTGTTGGGGTGCGGCTCGATGGCGAGGGCCCGCTCGAACGCGGTGATCGCTGCTTGGTAGCGACCGCCCGCGAAGTGCAACATCGCCTCGCGGTGCAGCTTGACCGCGCGCGCATCGTGGCGCGCCATGTCGACCGGCGCCTGCTCGCTGCCAGCACACACCGCGCTGGGTGCTGTCACGGCAGCGAAGAGGGCGAAGAGCGAGACGCGACCAGCGAGACGGCAACGCATGGACTAGAGCCCTCCCGGGACCTTGGCAAACGCGTTGACGCGATCGCGGCGCTCCGTTGGTGGCGTCGCGCCGGCTGACGCGCGTGCGTTGTCGCGAGCGCGTCGCGGGCGCGCGCGGCGATGGACGCGACGCAGGCGACGGGCACGACGCGCGCGAGCTG
>JAGQIK010000091.1 GCA_020431405.1 Myxococcales bacterium | reverse complement strand
CTGTGCGTGCAGGCCGCCACGTTGCTCGCGCGCGCCGGCGACGCCGCCGGCGTGGGCCAGCTCGCCCGCCTCGTGCACGACGCTCAGAGCTCCGACGTGCGCACCGCCGCCCTGCGCTGGGCGCTGCTCCGCGCGAGCAAAGACCAGGCGACCAAGCTCGCCGTCGCGGCCCTCGGCGATCCGTCGCTCTACGTCGCGCTCGACGCGGCGGAGTGGCTCTACCGACGCGAGAAGTAGGGGCGCGAGAAGTACTCTGCGCGAGGGGGCTGGCTGCTAGAACGCCAGCTGCAACTGCAGGCGCACCTGGTGGACCTTGAGGTCGGCCGCCGTCGTCAGCGTGGTCGCTGCGGGGGCGGCGATGTCGCTGAGCCACTTGTGCGTGTACTCGGCCTGCCACTTGACCAGCCGCCCGAGGGTCAGACCAGCGATGACGAAGCTCAGCTCGCGCACCTCGCCGGGGCGCAACGCCGTGCGATCGGCGCCGTAGCCCGGATCCTCGTAGCCGCCGAAGCGCCCCGCGATCTCGAGGTTGGCGCGCCCGAAGAAGTAGCTCAGCTGGCCGTAGGCGCCGATGAACGTGCGGTTGCCCTGCTCCACCGCACCGGGATCTTCGACGCGATAGTAGAGCTCGCCCTGCAGCGCGAGCCCGCGCCAGCGCGCCGCCAGCTCGATGGCCAGCGAGTAGATGCCGACGTTGTCGATGTTGCCGTCGTTGTCGCGATCGCGCGCGGCGGCCACCGCCGCAGGATCGGTGAGGCCCGTGCGCGCGGCGATGTCGGTGGGCGCGAGGTTGAACGTGAAGGATCCACCGAGCGAGAAGCGAAAGTCTCCGCGCTCGCGATCGCCCTCGTCGAGGGGCACCGGCCCGAGCGGCGAGAAGACCACGCGTGCGGCGTAGAGGAAGTCGGTGTTGTTGTCGCGGTCGTCGCCGGCGTTGGCGCCGTTGAAGATGCCGAGCTGATAGCTGAGCATGCGGCGGCGCAGCAGCTCGCCGTGCACCATCACGCCCAGATCCCAGCGGTGCGCGAAGGCGTCGACCACGCCGCTGCGCTCGACGAACTGGGTCAGCGAGCTGTGCACCAGAAAGCCGCGGCCGAAGGGCACCTTCATGCGGCCGGCACGCAGCTGCAGCGCGCGGAAGATGCGCAGGTTGCCGCCCAGCACCAGCAGCGGACCGCCCGGATCGGCGCTGCCAAAGTCGAGCTCCACCGCGTAGCTCAGCCGCGGATTGTAGACGTGGCCGCGCAGGCGCAGGCGCGCGCGCCGCAGCACGAAGCTCGAGTCGTCCTGTCCGAGGTCGGTGTTGGCGTAGCGGCGCGAGTCGCCGTAGACCAGGCCTTGGTAACCGAGCTGCAGCAGCGTGCCGAGGTGCAGCAGGAACTTGCGGTTGCTGCTGCGGATGTAAAAGCCCTGGTCGAAGCCGGCGTTGCCGCCGCCGTCGCCGGCGTCGCTGCGTGCGATGCGCAGGCTCAGCGCCGCCACGCGCAGCTCGAGCTCGCCGATGCGCTCCTCGAAGTTGTCCGTCTTGTCGCGCAGCGCCTTGTAGCTGCGCTGGCGCGTCTTGCTGGCGGCGAGCTGCTTGGAGAGCGCCGTCACGCGGTTCATCAAGTCTTGTACGCCCTTGAGCGCCACCGGCACGTCGGCGACGCCGCGCGCGAGGTCGTCGAGCTTCGACGACAGCGCCTGCAGGCGCGTCTCGACGCTGCCGCGCGGGGCCGTCTTCTTGCGCGCTGCGCCTTTCTTCGCCGCCCGCTTGGTGGGCTTGGCCTTCTTGGCCTTGCCCTGAGCGGAGGCGAGACGCGGTTCGAGCGCCAGCGTGAGCGTGAGCAGCGCGGAGAGCAAGCTGAGTGTAAAGGCGCGAGTCTGCATCGTTCCTCCGGCGGCGAGGATATGGGAGCGCTCCTTCGGTTTCAACGTCCTTGGAGAGAGACGCGGCCGGCGCCCCGGTGCTACGCTGCGAGCGGTGACAGGCCCGACCAAGGACCGCGCCGACCGCGGCGACCGGCTGCCGTTCGAGCCACAACAGTCCAGCGCGGCCAACGGTGACGAGACCAAGCCGCTGCGCCGGCGCCTGCTCATCGCCGGCCTGCTGATGATCGCCGTCTACACCGGCGGCACCCTAGGCTACTTCGTGCTCGGCGGCGGTCGCTGGCGCCTCGCCGACTGCGCCTACATGACGGTCATCTCGCTGACCACCGTCGGCTACGGCGAGGTGCTCAAGGGCCTCGACACCATCCCCTACGCGCGGCTGTTCACGTCGCTGCTGCTGGTCAGCGGCGCCGGCATCGCGCTGTACTCGATCTCGGTGCTCACGACCTTTCTCGTCGAGGGCGAGTTCCTTCACATCCGCAGGAGGCGCAAGATGCGCAAGGCCATCGATCGCTTGCACGACCACATCGTCGTCTGCGGCGCTGGCAAGACCGGCTCCCACCTGATCCGCGAGCTCTCCGACTCGCGCTGGCCCTTCGTCGTCATCGAGCAGAGCGACGAGCGCATCCATCGCTTCGAGGAGCGCGGCGACGTGCAGTACATCCAGGGGGACGCCACCGACGACGCCGTGCTCGAGCAGGCGGGCATCCGCCGCGCCTACGGCGTCATCGCCGCGCTCGCGCAGGATAAGGACAACCTCTACGTCGTGCTCACCGCGCGCACGATGAACTCCAAGCTGCGCATCGTGTCCAAGGCCATCGACCCGCGCGCCGCGAGCAAGCTGCAGGTAGCCGGCGCCGACAGCGTCGTGCGCGTCAACCAGATCGGCGGCCTGCGCCTCGCGTCGGAGATGATCCGCCCCGAGGTGGTGGGCTTTCTCGACAACCTCGTGCGCGAGCGCGACAAGCGCCTGCGCTTCGAGGAGGTGACCGTGCCGCCGGGCAGCTCGCTGATCGGCAAGCCCCTCGCCGAGACGGACATCCGCAAGGAACGCAACCTGCTCATCGTGGCGGCGACCGAGCAGGGCGACCCGGACTACACCTACAGCCCCGGGCCGAGCTACGTGCTGCGCGAGAACATGACGCTGATCCTGCTCGGCGAGACCGAGTCGGTGGCGCGCTTCCGCAAGAGCATCGGCGATTAGCGCGCGGCTTCGCCACGCGCTGGTGGTCAGGCTTCAGGCCTCGGGCTTCAGGTCGAGCCGCAGGCTCGCGCTTCGCGCTTCGCAGTTGTGGTCGCGACACCAACGCCGCTGCGAAGTATGCAAGCGCCTTGGCAACCCTGAAGCCTGAAGCCTTCTATGGGGCCACGTTTGTCAATCGCTGATCGTCGCTAGTCGGCTCCTTGCTGCGTTGGTGCGAGCTCGGCTCGCGAAAATGTGGCTG
>JAGQIK010000702.1 GCA_020431405.1 Myxococcales bacterium | reverse complement strand
TGGCCCACAGCACGCACCTTCTTACTCACTACCGGCTGGCGTCGCGGCCGAGGTGGCCGCTTCAGCGTCAACGACATCCCGGGCAAGCGCCACTAACGCAGTCCCCCACGCTCCAAGCCTGCAACTCGGCCCGCCGCGCCAAGACGACAGTCCATCAGCGCCGCGCCCCCAACGCCCGCGCAAGCACAACGCCTCGAGGCGTCTCGCCACGGCCCGCGAAAGGCACGCCCGCAGCGCCTCCTACCCCACGCCCACGCGCGCCAAACGCTTCGCAGGCCCAGCAGCCTCCCATCCCGTCACTAGCCAGCCGCGCCCGAACGCGCCCCAACCACAAGCGCAGGAGGCGTCCTCCCACGCTCGCACCCCTTCCCGCCCCGCGTGCAGTGGCGTAGATCGCTGGCCGGTCGGCGCTAGGGCGTGGGCGCCTTCGTTTTGGCTGCTGGTTTGCGCCAGCGTTTGAGGAAGCCTTGGCGTTTGGGACGGCGCTTGCCGAGCGATAGGTCGAGACGGACCTCGCCCATCGGCCCGCGCGCGAAACGCCAGCGTTTGACCGCGGCCGTGGTGCAGTCGAGCACCTTGCGTTGCGCCCACGAGGTCTGCAAGCCGCCCGCTAGCAGCAGCGTTACATGCACGTCCTTGGGCAGGCCGCCCTTGGTCAGGGCGAACCAGAGCTGCAGGCTGCCCGTGAGCTTCGGCTGCACGCGCAGCCCTTGCGCGTAGCAGGCGCGCAGCTCCCAGTGATAGCGGCGCAGCGTGCGTTGCACCGCCATGCGCGTCAGCGCCACGCCACGCGTCGTGATGGACTCGACGAAGACCTGCGGCAGCTTCTTTGGGTCGCGGCGCGCCGTGGCCGTCGCCCCCGCGGTCTGGAAGATGAACGGGTAGTTGACGACGACCTTGCCGCCGCCGAGCGGCTTGGGGAAGCGCCACTTGCGCACCTCGCGCGTGATACACGAGACCATCGAGGTGCCCGCGCCTTTGGGGCGCATGTAGTCGCGCGCTGTCGCGGTGCTGACGCGACCGCTGGGCTCGATGACAAACTGGACGACGACGCGACCGTGGAGGCTCGGCTGCGCGCCGAGCAACGCGCGCGAGTAGCACAGCTTCACCCTGCTCAGATGCCTTTGGATGGTGGAGCGGATCTGGTAGCGCGAGAGTGTGCCGCCGGTTCGCACCGGTCCTCGCACGACTCTCGGCGACTTCGCTTCGGCGACGCCACACAGCAGCACGAGCAACAGGCAGAACGAGCGCGACACGCGCTCATTGTAGCAGGGCGCTACTTGACGATCGGCGGCAGCGACTCGGGCGGCTGGACCTTGTTGTAGAAGACCGAGTCGCGCGTGATCCACGTCTGCGGCCAGGTGTCGGGAAACACCGCCTTGGTCACGCCGTAGTAGAGCGACTTGTAGGTCAGCGGCACCGCGCCCTGCTGATAGAGCGGCTCGAGCGCGTTGCTCGTCGTGCCGCTCGGCGCGACCAGTCCGTCTTCGAGCAGGAAGCTGACGCGCGCGGCGCCGTAGCTCGCGACCTGCGCGGCGAGCCCTTGATCGGTGCCGGCGAAGACCACCTGGGTGATGGCGCTGTTCTGTGCGAGCTCGGCGAGCGAGCGCACGGGCTGGCTGGTCAAGCCTTGCAGCGACATCGGCAGCGCGCCAGGCGTCGCGCTGTAGAGCGGCATGTCGAACCACTCGCTGATCAGCAGCAGCTCGCGCAGGCGCGCCAGCTTGGCGTTCTTGTTGGCGTCGGCCGATTGCGCGAGCGCGGCGTCGCTGAGCTGGTTGAGCACGATGGCGACCTTCATGCGCTCGAGCACGCGCACCGGCTGGTTGCTCGGCTGCGGCAAACCGGCGGTCTTGTCGATGTAGCTGCGCACCTGCTGCGTGTTGGCCATCATCACGCCCGCTTGCTGCATGCGGCGCAGCGCGGGGCCGACGTTGGACTCCGACGAGAACACCGCGTCGCTGTGCAGGATGACTGTCAGGCCCATGCGCCGCAGACCGAGCACGGTCTGCATCACGCAGACGTCGGTCTCGGCGCCGAGCACCACCGCGTGCGTCAGCCCGTGCTGCGTGACGGCCGCGGCGAACGTGCTAAGCCCCGTCGCGTCATACGTCATCTTGACGAAGTCCTGCGCGTGCGGCGGCTGCATCGCGGCGAGCTGCGCCGGCAGCCCGTTGGACTTGTCGGCCTCGTAGGTGATCAGAAACGGCACCTCGGGGTGCTGCGCGGCGAGCTGGAAGATCGTCTGCGCGTTCTGCAGCACCGGCGTGATGGCGCTCGCCGCGCTCTGCACGAATGACTGCTGGATATCGATCACGACGATGCCGAGCTTGCCCGAGCCGCTCGGCAGCGCCGGCGAGCTATCCGCCCCAGGCGCGACGCCGCCACCCGTGTCGTAGCTCGGCCAGGCGCTGTACGTGTCGCTTGCCGGCGTGACGCCCGAGTCGGCCGCGCCAGCAGGCGATGGCGGCGGCGAGCCCGAAGCGATCTCACCTGCGCACCCGGCGCCGGCGAATGCCGCAGCGAGCAGCAGCTGCAGCAGCAGCGCGTGGATCGAGGTGCGTCGATAACGTCGGCGCGTGCGCATCGTTGTTGCTCCCCCTCCCGGCGACGCTGCTGAGATGCAAGCCCGGGTCCGGGCGGTCGACGCTGCACAAGGGCGCGTAGACACACGCACGCGTCACCCGGCCAGGCCGGGGAGCCATCCCGCGATCCGGGGGTGACACTCTCAGCAGGCCGGCGAGCGCGCTCGGCGAGACGCTCACTCGTGCCGTTGGCGGAACTGCACGCTGATGCGCGGCCCGGCCTTGGCTTGTTTGGGCACGCAGTGCTCGTAGTCCGACTGGCAGCCGGGCCCCATCACCACCAGGTCGCCCCAGCCGAGGTTGAGCGAAAGCGACACGCGCGGCTCGTCGTCGTCGCCAGCGCCCGCGCCCGCGCCGGCGCGACGCAGCATGAAGCGGCGCGGCTCGCCCAGCGAGACGATGGCGATCACTACCTGCGCGTCCCACGGCGTGGTCGACGCCTTGGCCGCGCCGAACTCGACGCGGTCGCCGTGCCACGCGACGCTGTCTTCGCCGTCGCGGTAGTAGGCCAACCCGATGGCGCTCAGCGGCCGCTGATAGCGGCTCGACAGCGCGTCGGACATGGCGTCGATGACGGGGTGTCGATTGTCGTCGTCATAGCCGGCGGTCATGCGCGGCACGGCGACCTCGCGCTCGTACATCCAACGCTTGCCGCCGCGCCACTGGCTGCGGCTGCGCAGGTGCTCGAAGAGCGCGATGTCGCCGGAGAGCCAGCGCGGCAGGTGCTCGATGTAGACCCGGCCGTCGAGCGGAATGCGACGCAGCCGCGGAAACGCAGCATCGAAGCTGGGCTCGCCGCGACCGAACAGGGAGGGCTGCCAGTACTGAGATGTCGACGCCATGACGTCATTATGCTGAACGCATGTTCAGTATTCAAGCGGCCCAGTTCGACCCCTTTGACGCGGCGCGAAATGACCCTTGAAAACCACGCGGTGCGTGGTAGAAACGCTTGACTCTAAAAAGGAAAACGCTGGAGGCAAGCCATGGCCAAGCACCCGTCCGAGGTCCTCTTCGCCGGGGAGAAAGAGCTACCCGTCATCCCTGCGTGCGAGCACTTCGCAGGATCCGAGAAGCTGATCACCAAGGCGCTCGAGATGCAGGCGAAGGCCGGCGGCAAGTTCGACATCACCGCCGACTGCGAGGACGGCGCCAAGACCGGCCACGAGCGCGAGCACATGCAGATGGTCGTGCGGCTGCTCGGCAGCGAGCTGAACAAGCACGGCATGATGGGCGTGCGGATCCACGACTACACCAACTCGCACTGGAAGTCGGACGTCGACCTGCTGATCCCCGAGGGCGGCGAGAAGACGGCCTACATCACGATCCCCAAGCCGACGGCCGCCGCGCAGGTGCGCGAGATGATCGAGTACATCCAGGCCGCCTGCCACAAGCACAAGATCAAGCGCGAGATCCCGATCCACGTGCTGATCGAGACGCAGGGCGCGCTGCGTGACGTCTGGCAGATCGCCGCGCTGCCGTGGCTGCAGGTGCTCGACTTCGGGCTGATGGACTTCGTCAGCGGCCACCAGGGTGCGGTGCCGTCGTCGGCGATGCGCTCGCCCGGACAGTTCGACCACAAGCTCATCGCGCGCGCCAAGACCGAGACGGTCGCTGCCGCGCTGGCCAACGGCGTCGTACCGTCGCACAACGTCACGCTCGATCTGAAGAACCGCTACCAGACCTTCGCCGACGCCAAGCGGGCGCGCGACGAGTTTGGCTTCCTGCGCATGTGGAGCATCTACCCGACGCAGATCGAAGCCATCCTCGACGCCATGACGCCCGACTTCTCGTCGCTCAAGCACGCCTCGGCGATCATCTGCAAGGCGCAGGACGCTGACTGGGGCCCGATCCAGCACGAAGGCGAGCTGCACGACCGCGCGACGTATCGCGACTGCTGGCAGCTGATCGAGCGCGCCAAGGTGTTTGGTGTGGCGCTGAGCGACGAGGTCAACAAGCGGTTTTTCGCGTAGCCGCCGAGCGCGGCTACGCGGGCCTCGGGCTTCAGGCTTCGGGCTTCAGGGGTGCCGCCCGGGCTTTGGGAGGACGTCATGAACGAGCGGTTTGAACGAGCGCGTTCGGTTCTTTCGCAGTGCGAGCGGTTGGTGGATGGGGTGTGGTCGTATCTGCGATCGCAGTGCGCGAAGGACGGGCGCGTTTCGGGGAAGAAGCTCGACGAGCACCAGCTGGCGAGCTACGACGCGGCGTTTTCGGCGGCGGAGCTGGCGGCGGCGCACGCGGGGCTCGACTACGCCGACAAGGTCGCGGCGGCCAAGGGCGAAGACGGCGCGGCTTACGAACGCGCGCTGGCGCTGGTGTTCTGCGCCGAGGCCGTGGCGAATCTGCGCGGGCGGCTCGGCGCGCGGCCCGGTGACTATGGGCTCGGCCATGGCGACGTAGCGGCGGTGGTTGACAGTGCCGAGGCGCGCGCGCTCGCCGAGAGCGAAGGCTCGAGCGCGAACCTGGCGCGTGTCGGCGACATGGTCGCGGCGCGCGAAGGCTCGAGCGGCGTGTCGATGCTCGACGAGCGCTGCGAGATGATGCGCGACACGTTCCGCCAGGTGGCCAACGACGTGGTGGCGCCGCTGGCCGAGGAAGTGCACCGCCACGATCTGCTGATCCCCGACGCGATCCTCTCGCAGATCAAAGAGCTCGGCTGCTTCGGCCTGTCGATCCCCGAGCGCTACGGCGGCCTGCAGGACGACGACGCCGAAGACAGCCTCGGCATGATCGTCGTCACCGAGGAGCTCTCGCGCGGCTCGCTCGGCGCGGCGGGCAGCCTCATCACGCGCCCGGAGATCCTCGCGCGCGCGCTGCTCGCCGGCGGCACCGAGGCGCAGAAGAAGCACTGGCTGCCCAAGTTGGCGGCCGGCGAGCCGCTTTGCGCGGTGGCCGTCACCGAGCCCGACTACGGCTCGGACGTGGCGGCGATGAAGCTCAAAGCCGAGAAGGTCGAAGGCGGCTACAAGCTCGACGGCGCCAAGACGTGGTGCACCTTCGGCGGCAAGGCTGGCGTCTATCTCGTCCTCGCGCGCACGAATCCCGACCCGAGCCTCGGTCACAAGGGCTTGTCGGTGTTCATGGTCGAAAAGCCGAGCTTCGACGGCCACGACTTCGAATACACGCAGCCCGAAGCCGAAGGCGGCGGCACGATCAGCGGCCGCGCTATCGCCACCATCGGCTACCGCGGCATGCACTCTTACGAGACGTTCTTCGACAACTACTTCGTGCCCGACGAGAACCTGCTCGGCGGACCCGACGGCGAAGGCAAGGGCTTCTACTACATCATGGCGGGCTTCGCCGGCGGTCGCATCCAGACCGCCGGGCGCGCCATCGGCGTGATGCAGGCCGCCTTCGAGGCCGCCGTGACCTACGCCGGCGAGCGCAAGGTCTTCGGCCACCCCATCGCCGACTACCAGCTGACCAAGGTCAAGCTGGCGCGCATGGCAGCCAACCTCTGCGCCTGCCGTCAGTTCACCTACGCCGTAGGCGAGCTGATGGACAAAGGCGAAGCCAAGATCGAGCCCAGCCTGGTCAAGCTCTTCACCTGCCGCGTGGCCGAGTGGCTGACGCGCGAGGCGATGCAGATCCACGGCGGCATGGGCTACGCCGAAGAGACCGCGGTGAGCCGTTACTTCGTCGACGCGCGCGTGCTGTCGATCTTCGAGGGCGCCGAGGAGACACTGGCGCTCAAGGTCGTCGCGCGCTCCCTCATCGAAGGAGCCAAAGCATGACCCGCATCGAGATCGCACCGCAGCAAGAGCTCGCGCCCGACTTCGCCGAAGCGTTCGATCCGGCCAAGGTCCGCCGCCCGCAGTACGGCCGCTGGCTCGACGACCTCGGCGAGGGCCAGGTCTTCGTGCACCCGCGCGGCTACACCTTCGAGCGCTCGGAGATGCGCGCCTTCGCCACGGCGTTTCACCAGGCCAACCCGATCTATCTCAACCACGAGCTCGCGCTGGTGCACGGCTTTGGCGCCATCCCGGCGTCGCCGCAGATGGTCTTCAACATCGTGCTCTCGCTCGGCGTGCAGAACAACTCCGAGAAGGCCGTCGCCAACCTCGGCTACTACAACGCGCGCTTCATGCGCCCCGTCTACGCCGGCGACACGCTGCGCGCGCTGACGCGCGTGCGCGGCATTCGCGACCGCGGCCCCGAAAAGCCCGGCATCGCGCACGTCGAGACCATCGGCGTCAACCAGCGTGAAGAGGTCGTGCTGCAGTACGAGCGCAAGATCATGATCCGTCACCGCCCGGCAGGCGCGGCGGCAGCGCAGGCAGCGCTCGACATCGTCGATCCCGAAAACAAGCCGCGTAGAGAGCCCGCGCCGCGCTTCAAGTGGCACGAAAAGCCCGTGCTCGACGTGCCGCTGGCGCCGGCGAGCGCGTGGTCGAAGTACGACGTGCGCGCGCTCACCGGTCCGTCGACGTACTTCGAGGACTTCTCGCCGGGCGACGTGATCGTGCACGGCTGCGGCCGCACCATCACCGACGAGCACGTCGGCTGGACCTACCGCGTCGGCAACACGCACCCGCTGCACTACGACCGCGTCTATTCGTCGTCGCAGAAGGGGCCGATGAGCGGCGAGCCGATCGTCTACGGCGGCCTCGTCTTCGCCTGGCTCGAGGGGCTGGCCAGCCGCGACACCAGCGAGAACGCGCTGTGGGAGCTCGGCTTCACCGAGGGCTATCACACCGCGCCCGCCGTCGCCGGCGACACGGTCTTCGCGCTCAGCCGCGTGCTCGCTTGCGACGCCGAGGCGGCCGGCTTCAAGGGCGCCGGCGTAGTGACGCTGCAGCTCATCGGCGTCAAGAACGCCACCGGCGACGCGGTGCTCGCCGAGCACGGCGACGATCTGTTCATCAAGGAGGGCGACAAGAAGAAGCTCGGCAAGGACAAGATCCCCGCCAAGATCTTCGAGATCGAGCGCCAGCTGCTGGTCAAGATGCGAGGCGCCTGAGATGAAGCGCGACCGCCCGTGGCTGATCCGCACCTACTCGGGCCATAGCTCGGCGCGCGCCTCCAACGCGCTGTACCGCGAAAACCTCGCGCGCGGTCAGACCGGGCTGAGCGTCGCCTTCGACCTGCCGACACAGACAGGCTACGACGCAGACCACCCGCTGGCGCGCGGCGAGGTGGGCAAGGTCGGCGTGCCGATCTCGAGCATCGAGGACATGGACGTGCTGTTCGAGGCGATCCCCCTCGATCAGATGAACACCTCGATGACGATCAACGCCACGGCGGCGTGGCTGATGGCGCTCTACGTGGCGCTCGCCGAGCGTCGCGGCGTGGACGCCGCCGCGCTGCGCGGCACCACGCAGAACGACATCATCAAGGAGTACCTCTCGCGCGGCACGTACATCTTCCCGCCGACGCAGTCCATGCGCCTGATCGTCGACACGGTGACCTTCGCCGCGCAGCGCATGCCCAAGTGGAACCCGACCAACGTCTGCAGCTACCACCTGCAGGAGGCGGGCGCCACGCCCGGCCAGGAGCTGGCCTACGCGCTCGGCACGGCCATCGCCGTGCTCGACGCGGTCAAGGCCTCGGGCCAAGTCGAGGCCGAGGACTTTCCGGAGCTTGTCGGGCGCATCTCGTTCTTCGTCAACGCCGGCATCCGCTTCGTCGAAGAGTGCTGCAAGATGCGCGCGTTCACCGAGATGTGGGACGAGATCACGCGCGAGCGCTACGGCGTCAGCGAGCCCAAGCTGCGGCGCTTTCGCTACGGCGTGCAGGTCAACAGCCTCGGCCTCACCGAGCAGCAGCCCGAAAACAACGTGCAGCGCATCGTGCTCGAGATGCTCGCCGTGGTGCTCTCGAAGAACGCACGCGCGCGCGCGGTGCAGCTGCCGGCGTGGAACGAGGCGCTCGGCTTGCCGCGCCCGTGGGACCAGCAGTGGTCGCTGCGCATCCAGCAGATCATGGCCTACGAGACCGACCTGCTCGAGTACGGCGACCTGCTCGACGGCTCGCCGGTGATCGCGGCCAAGCAGGCCGAGCTCGTCGCCGCCGCGCGCGCCGAGCTCGAGACGCTCGCGCGCCAAGGCGGCATGGTCGCGGCGGTGGAGAGCGGCTACGTCAAACGCGAGCTGGTGCGCGCGCACACCGAGCGCATGCGCGCCATCGAGCGCGGCGATCTGAAGATCGTCGGCGTCAACTGCTACGAAGACAGCGCAGCGGGCTCGCCGCTGCTCGCGCAGGGCAGCGACGCGATCCTCACCGTCGACGCGGCGGCCGAGCACGCGCAGATCGAGCGGCTCGAGGCGCACCGCAACAAGCGCGACGACGCGGCGGTGGCGCAGGCGCTGCAAGCGCTCGAGGACGCGGCGCGCGGCGGCGACAACATCATGCCGGCGTCCATCGGCTGCGCGCTGGCGGGCGTGACCACCGGCGAGTGGGCGATGCGGCTGCGCGCGATCTTCGGCGAGTACCGCCCCGCGTCGGGCGTGGACATCACGACGGCAGCGCGCGGCGACGACGAAGCGGTGGAGCGCGTGCGCGCCGAGGTGCGCGCGGCGTCCGAGGCGCTCGGCCGGCCGCTCAAGCTGCTGGTGGGCAAGCCCGGGCTCGACGGCCACTCCAACGGCGCCGAGCAGATCGCCGTCAAGGCGCGCGACCTCGGCTTCGAGGTGGTCTACGAGGGCATCCGCCTGACGCCCGATCAGATCGCTACCGCCGCGCACGAAGAAGGCGTGCACGTGGTGGGGCTGAGCGTGCTCTCTGGCAGCCACATGGAGCTCACGCGCGCCGTGCTCGAGCGGCTCGAAGCGCTCGGCGTCGGCGACGTGCCGCTAGTGGTCGGCGGCATCATCCCCGCCGATGACAAGCAGGCCCTCGCCGAGATGGGCGTGGCGGCCGTCTACACGCCCAAAGACTCCGACCTCAACCGCATCATGGGTGACGTCGTGCGCATCGTGAGGGCGCGCGCGAACGCATGAGCCGCGATCCGGTCAGCGTCAGCGCGCCGACACCCGAGCGGCTGCTGCTCGGCGTGCTCGCGCGCGAGCGTGCCGCGGTGATCGCGGCGCTCAACCTGGTGGAGGACCGCCGCCCCGAGCAGCGCGCGGCGGCGGCACAGCTGCTGGCCCAGCTTCCGCAAGATACGCTCGGCCAGAGCGGGCACCTGGTGGGCATCACCGGCCCGCCGGGCGTCGGCAAGTCGACGCTCGCCGCCGCGCTCATCCGCGCCTGGCGCGCGCTCGGCCGGCGCGTGGCGGTGCTGGCGGTGGATCCGTCATCGCCGATCTCGGGCGGCGCGCTGCTCGGCGACCGGCTGCGTATGCTGCAGCCGGGCGGCGCCTCGGACGAAGGCGTGCTGATCCGCTCGCTGGCCGGGCGTGGCGAGCTCGGTGGGCTGTCCGCCGAGGTCTACCCCATGAGCCAGCTGCTGCTGTGCGCCTTCGACGTGGTGCTGGTCGAGACCATCGGCGTCGGCCAGAGCGAGATCGACGTGGTGCGCCACACCGACACCACGTGCTTGGTGGCGCAGCCCGGCTCGGGCGACACGATCCAGTACCTCAAGGCCGGCATCGTCGAGCTGCCTGCGCTGTTCGCCGTCAACAAGGCCGACATCGACGCGCGCGACACGTCGCGCCCGGCGGCACGCGCAGCGGCCGAGCTCGAGTCGTGCCTGCCGCCGCGCACGCGCGACGCGCAGGCTTCGGCCAAACGCTGGGCGGCGCGCGTGGCGCTGGTCAGCGCGCGTGACGGCGACGGCGTCGACGAGCTGGTCGAGATCATCGATGCGCATCGCGCGTTTCTCGAGCGCAGCGAAAAGCTCGGCACGGCGCGCAGCGAGCAAGCGGCGGCGTGGGCCGAAAAGCGCCTGCTCGTCGAGTTCGGTCGCTACGGCGTCGAGCGCCTCGGCGGACGCGTGGCCTTGGCAGCGCAGCTGTCGCACAGCAAGCGCACCGCCTTCGCCGAGCTCGAGACGCTGCGCGCGCGCGTGCTCGGCGCGCTCGGCACCAGCACCACGACCACACGCGGCGATCCAACGCTCGACACCTTCAGCGACGACAGCGACGATCACGAACACGAGAAGACGCGCGAAGCCTGAGGTTCCGGCGACCAGCAAAGGGAAGGCACGACCATGACGAAAGACCTCTACGACATCGCCGATGCGCCACCCGTCGGCGAGGTTCCCGCCAAGATGCACACCTGGGCGATCCGCGGCGAACGCTTTGGCGAGCCGATGCAGGCGTTCCAACAGGAGGTGCTGCCGGTGCCGGGCATCGCCGACGACGAGGTGCTCGTCTATGTGATGGCCGCGGGCGTCAACTACAACAACGTCTGGGCGGGCCTCGGCGTGCCGGTCAACGTTATCGCCGCGCGCAACAAGGCCGGCGAGAGCGAGGACTTTCACATCGGCGGCAGCGACGCGTCGGGCATCGTCTACAAGGTCGGCAAGGACGTCAAAGACCTCGAGGTTGGCGACGAGGTCGTCGTGCACTGCGGCACCTGGAGCCGCGACTGCGAGATGGTCAAGCGCGGCGTCGATCCGATGTACTCGCCGTCGTTTCGCATCTGGGGCTACGAGACCAACTACGGCAGCTTCGCGCAGTTCACCAAGGTGCAGGCGCACCAGTGTCTGCCCAAGCCAAAGCACCTCACATGGGAGGACGCCGCGGCCTACATGCTCGTCGGCGCCACGGCCTATCGCATGCTCGTCGGTTGGCCGCCCAACGACGTCAAGGAAGGCGACGTGGTGCTGATCTGGGGCGGCGCCGGCGGCCTCGGCTCGATGGCGATCCAGATCGCGCGCGCGCGCGGCGCGACGCCGATCGCGATCGTCTCGGCGCAAGACAAGTTCGAGTGGTGCGAGAAGCTCGGCGCCAAGGGCTGCATCAACCGCAAGGACTTCGACCACTGGGGCATGCTGCCGCACTGGAAAGACGCCCACGCCTACGGCGAGTGGTTCAAGGGCGTGCGCAAGTTCGGCAAGGCGATCTGGGACGTGCTCGGCGAGCGGCGCAACCCCAACGTCATCTTCGAGCACCCCGGCGAAGCGACGGTGCCGACGTCGATCTTCTGCTGCGAGACGGGCGGCATGGTCGTGATCTGCGCCGGCACCACCGGCTACAACGCCACCGTCGACTTGCGCTACCTGTGGATGCGCCAGAAGCGCCTGCAGGGCTCGCACTTCGCCAACGACGAGCAGGCCAAGGGCATCAACGACCTCGTCATCGAAGGCAAGGTCGACCCGTGCTGTGCCAAGGCGTTCCGCTACGCCGAGCTGCCCGACGCGCACCAGCTGATGCACGACAATCAGCACCCGCCCGGCAACATGTCGATCCTCGTCGGCGCCAGCGACTTCGGTCAGGGCAAGTCGAAGTAGCCTGCAAACAACTGTCTGCTGGTACGTAGCTTGCTAACTCCGGCGAGCATGAAAACGTTCGCCATCGCTTTGAGCCTGACCCTGCTCGCCGCGAGCAGCGCTTCGGCGCTGCCGTGGCGCGGCAGACATCGCACGCCGCAGCGGCGCGTGCAGCGGCTGCGCGCAAAACCGACGCGACATCAGCGCGCCATGCGCCAGCTCGGACGGCGCGAGGCGGTCGGCCACGTGCTGCGCATCGGCGCGCTGGCGCTGCCCGTCGCGGAGTACGCAGCCACCGGCCACATCAGCGGCGCATCGCTGCTGACAACGCTGGGCACGTTCTGGCTCGGTGGCCATCTCGTCAACAGCGCTGCAAAACACAGCAAGGCGCTGCGCAAGCAGCAAGCACACCGCGAGAGCGCCCGCTCCTGGCAGCGCATCACCGCGGCAAAGTCCTCGGGAGAAAATCGCTAGCGCACCGGCCGAACCTGCTGCATACGATCGTGCCCGGAGGGGAGCACGACATGACGGCCGAAGAACAGCTAGACCAGGCGATCCTCGACCTCGGTCTGTCGCTCGAGCAGGTGGGGCCGGACGGCGCCGTCGAGTTCGAGATCGACGAAGACGGAGAGATCGCCCTCTATCTCGGCGGCGAGCGCGAGCTCCACACCGATCTCGCCGACGCGCTCGAGCGCATCGGCGAATGGGGCGAGGAATACGGCGGCGATCCCGATCGACCTGGTGCCATCGTCGAGCTCGTGGAGGCCATCGAGCGCGCGCTCGCTGAGGCCGAGGACGTCAACGTCGTCTTCGAGATCGACATCGATCCCATGCTCGATGCCTTCGCGCTCGAACCACTCGACTTCGAAGAGGCCGAGGACGACAACACCATCGGCGTGTTCCAGGACGCCAACGGCGCCGTGTGGCGCGTGTTCGTCGACGCGGACGATTCCATCGCCTACGAGAACATCGACGAGGACGAGATCGACGAGTAGGGCGTCGTCATGGCGCGGCACATCGACAACGCGCGGCAGATCGACAACGGGCAGCACATCGAAGAGGCGCGCCCCTTCACCGCGCTCGAGACGCTGCGCAGTCTCGCCGTCTGGGGCAGCGAGCTGCCGTTTCTCGCCGCCTGCCTGGGCGGCTTCCTGCTGCTCGACCGCACCGTGATGCGCGGCGAGCGCTTCGACGAGCTGGGCAAGTGGGTCTGCCGGCGCGTGACGGACCTGGCCGGCATCCGCATCGAGCGCCACGGGCTCGAGCAGCTCGACGAAGCCCAGAGCTACATCTTCTGTATCAACCACGTCAGCTTCCTCGACCTGTTTGTCGTCTTCCAGTCGATCCCCTTTTTTCACCGCAGCTTTCAAGACGAGTCGCACTTCAAGATCCCCGTCTACGGCGGGCTGATCCGCGTCTTCGGTCAGGTGCCCGTGCGGCGCGGCGACAAGGACTTCAATCGTCGCGCCTTCGCGCGCGCCACCGAGATGCTGCACGGCGGCGACAGCTTCGTCGTCTTCCCCGAAGGACATCGCACGCGCGACGGCAAGCTCGGCGCGTTCTTCTCGGGCGGTTTTCGCCTCGCCATCGAAGCGGGCGTGCCGGTGGTGCCGATGGCGTTGCGCGGGTTGCGCGACGTCAACCCTGCCGGTGAATGGCGCATTCGCGGCGGCCGCGTCGACGTGATCTTCGGCGCGCCCATCGCACCGCGCGCTGAGCACACGCCCGAGTCGATGGCGGCCGAGACGCGCGACGCGCTCGAGCGGCTGCTGCGCGAGGGCTGCTGACCCCGCGTTGCTCGCTCGACGCCTTAGGGCCTTCCTAGCCGCCGCGAGCGTCGATATAGTTCCGCCTCACCTTTTCGACACGAACGGAGCTGCTCTCAATGTCCAAGTTCGAGCGCTGTCTGAGCCAGATCGACGAGCTGATCGCCGAGCGTCACCTGCTCAAGCACCCCTTCTACCAGACCTGGACCGCGGGCGAGCTGACCAAAGACGCCCTCGCCGGATACGCGGGGCAGTACTACAAGCACGTCGAGTCTTTCCCGCTCTACCTCGCCGGCATCTACACGCACTGCAAGCGCGTGGAGGACCGCCGCCTGGTGCTGCGCAACCTCATCGAGGAGGACCACGGCGACGAGAACCACCCCGAGCTGTGGCTTCGTTTTGCCGAGGGCCTCGGCCTCACGCGCGAGCAGACGCGCGCAGCGGCGGCGCTTGCCGAGACCGTGCAAGCGGTGGAGGCGTTCCGCGCGCTGTGCCTCGACGGAACGGCCTGCGAGGGCATGGCAGCGATCTACGCCTACGAGGCGATGACGCCCGAGGTCTCCGAGACGAAGATCGACGGCCTCGAGCGCTTCTACGACATCAAGGACGAGCGCACGCTGCAGTTCTTCCGCGTGCACGAGTCGGCCGACCGCGAGCACCGCGAGTGGGACCGCGCGCTGCTCGAGAGCTTCATCGAGAGCGACGCCGACGCCGAGGCCGCGGTGGCGGCGGCCAAGCGCGGGCTCGACGCGCTGTGGACGCTACTCGACGGCGTGCAGCGCGCCTACGTCAACTGCGCCTAGTCGCGGCGCTCTAGCAGCCTCCCGGACAGGAGATGCTGCGGCATGCGCAGCTCGCTGGGCAGAGCACCACGCCGGTGCAGCTGCCCATGCCGAGGCACTGCTGCTTGCACTCGCAGCTCTGGCTGCAGTCGAGCGCGCCCACGCACGAGCCGGTGCCTCCGCACTCGACCTGACACTGCCCTGGCGCGCAGGTGATCGTGTCTCCGCAGCTTGCAGGCCCGTCGCAGTGCACCGCCATCTGCCGGGTCTGCGCCCCCGGCTGGATAGGTCCTAGACACGAGGCGTTGCCGATGCAGCGCACCTCGCAGTTGCCGCCGCCGCAGCGCAGCGTCCCGCCGCAGCTGTTGGCAGCGCTGCAGCTGATATCGCACGCGCTAGCGTTTGCGCAGTCGACGCCGAGACCGCAGGCGCCGGTCACGCTGCAGCGAACGACGCAGCGCCATCCGCTCGGACAGGTAATCGCCGCGCAGCTCGTGCTGGCGCAGTTGATCTCGCAGGTATTGGCGGCGCAGGTCGTGCATTGCGTGGGGCAGCTGCCGAGATCAACGAGGTCTACGCTGCTGTCGCCCTTGGGCATGTCGACGGTGGTGTCACGCGACGCGACATCGGCGTTGGAACCATCGACGCTGCTGTCGCGAGGCGCATCGCTGACGCCGTCACGCGTGGCGTCGCGCGCGCCGTCACGCGGCGCGTCGGCGCCGCCCTCGCGGACGCCGAAATCTCGCCGTGCGTCTGCACGCTGAGCGTCGCCATCGGGGGGCCGCGCCTGGCTCGTCGCGCGCACGCATCCCGCCAGCGCGCCGACGAGCATCACAACGAGCGCGGTGAAGACGCCGGGGCTTCTCCCAACAGCCACGCTTTCGATTATACCTCTCGGGAAAGAACCGTGGAGCTGCAAGCGGTTATGAAATAGTCGGCCGCGCGCTCGCTACATCGGGCGCCTGCGAGGACCAGCGTTTCTGGAGGCTCTCGCATGAAGAACAGACTCGCGCCGCTCTGCTTGGCGCTGCTCGTCGCCGCCTGCACCGACGGCACACCCGGCGGCGGCGCCGACGCTGCCGACGCTGCCACACCGCCGGCCGACGCTGGAGGCGCTGTCGACGTCAGCACACGCCGCGACGCAGCCATCGCCGACACGACGACCGCGCTGGCCGATGCGGGCGCAGACGCAGACGCACCGCCAGCCAGCGACGCCGGCAAACCCGCTACCGGCACCTACGTGGGATTTGGTGCGATCACGCGCGGCGCCGCGAGCAGCCCCAACGGCTACGATGTCTACCGAGTCAGTTCGCTCGCCGACGACGGCACCCCAGGCACGCTGCGCGACGCCGTCTCGCGCGGCCGCCGGCACATCGTCTTCGACGTCGTCGGCACGATCACGCTCGCGCAGCGGCTGACCATCGACGTCGACTACCTCACCATCGACGGCGCCAGCGCTGGCGGCGCTGGCATCACCATCGCGCAAGCGCCCAACACCGAGCACGGCGTGATCGTGCACGGCATCAAGCGCCACACCCACGACCTGGTCTTCTCGCACATCCGCTTTCGCGGCAGCTACGACACCGTCAAGGTGCACAAGGTCGGCACCGCGATCTTCAGCTTCGACGCCGACTGCGGCAAGGTCTCGTGCGCCAAGACGTGGAGCACGGTGGACGCCGGCATCTCGGCGGTGGTCATCGACCACGTGGTCGTCGCCTACGACCGCGACAAGCTCACGCTGTGGGGGAAGATCCGCGACGTCACGATCTCCAACAGCCTCTTCTACGGCAGCACTAAGGCGCTGCTGCTCAGCTTCTACGGTGCCCCCTACGATCTCGAGCGCGACGGCATCAGCGTCTACCGCAACGCGTTCGTCGAAAACGACGAGCGCAACCCGCAGCTGCGCGGCTCGATCCGCTCGCTGGAAGTCGTCAACAACGTCGTCTACGGCTGGGGCGTCTACGGCATGCGCATCAAGAACGAGGTCGGCGAGGGCAAGGTCGACGTCAACGTCATCAACAACACGTTCATCGACAACGGCAAGCTCGCCAGCGAGGCATTGGTCTATCTGGGCCACGCGGCGCCGCCGAGCTGCCTGGCCCAAGGCAGCGTCTACGCGCAGAGCACCATGGGCAAGCTATGGGTCGCGGGCAACACGCTGCCCGCCAGCAACTGCGACCAGTACTCCACCGTCAGCGCGCCGCTGAGCATCGCAGCGCGCGCGGCGCTCGCGGCGCAACCCGCCGCGGCGTCAGCGTGCGACGTGCTCGCGTCGGTTGGCCTCGCGGCCAGCGCACGAACCAGCGACGAAAACACGCGCCTGACGCGCGCGCGCAGCGCCGCCGCCTGCCCGTAAGCCGCTGCGACACGCAAGCGTTGCGCAACCGTCACGATGATGGCAGCCGCTCGCCCCTTGCTCCCGCTACCAGATCGGCGCGGTGGGCAAACCCTCTCGGATCTCTACGTGCGTTCTGTTGTTGCTGCTCCTGCTGTCGCGCGCGCGACGCGGCGATGCGCGCAGGCGCGAGCGCCGCGCCGAACGTCCGACCATGAGCCGCGTGCTCCGGCTGGCGCTGCCGCCCGACGAGACCCGCGCCGCGCTGGCGGGCAGCCAGCCGCCGACACGGGTCGGCAGCCTCGCGCCGGGCGTCTTCGTCGAAGATGCCACCACCACGCTGCGCCTGACGTTCTTCGGCGTCATCGCTGTCTCGCCGCATGATCCCAAGGTCGCCTACGTCGGCTCCTACGACGGCTACGTCTTCAAGACCATCGACGGCGGCAAGACCTGGGACGAGTCGCGCCTGATCATCGAGCCGCGCCCCTACTACGGAGACGGTGGCCAGCGACTCTACTTCGGCGTGCATCGGCGGGCTGGCGGCGTGGCCGCGGGGCGCATCACGCGCAACGCGATGCACCTTCTGCGGATGCGCGGCAAGCTCGCGCTGTGGGGGCCGCTCGGCGTGACCTACAACCGCATCTCGACGGCGGTCGGTGGACGCGTCGGCGCCGCCGGCAACGTCAACTTCGGCATCGGCGTGCCGGGCCGCGCGCCGCGCCTGCAGAAGGTCGTGCGCAATCGCTTCAAGAAACCCACCTCCGGGCTCAACATCAAGCAGACGCTGCTCGAGCGCGGCACGCGGCCGCTGCGTATCCGCCAGATCGTCGTACACCCCAAGAACCCGCAGGTCGTCTACGCCTGCAGCGACTTCGGTCTGTTCATGACGTACGACGGCGGGCTGAACTGGGTGCGCACCTTTCAGGGCATCAACCCGCGCGGGCGCATGGCGATGCACGTCGCCATCGACCCCAACGACGACCGCAACGTGCTGCTCGCCACCGGCAACGGCCTCTACGTCTCGACAGACCGCGGCGAAAACTACATCAAGACCACAGCCCAGGGCGTTGGCGAAGGCTACATCAACTGGATTCGATATCACCCCGTTGACTCCAAGACCATCTTCGTCGGCACCGCCTACGGGCTTCTGCGCTCGCGCGACGGCGGCAAGACCTGGAGCTGGATCTACTTCACGACGTTCCCCCCGGCGCGCGTGGTGCGCCACGTCGAGATCGATCCACACGATCCCAAGCGCGCTTACATCTCGACACACGACGGCGTGTTCGTCATCGACGATGCCTTCAACGGCTCGCTGGAAGACTGGCGCCGCGTGGGCGGGCTTCGCTTCACCGGCAACCAGGTGCGGCTGACACGCGCCTGTCCGAAACATCGCGGACATCTTTGGACGCTGACCAACACCAAGCTGCCGATGGTTGGCGTCAAAGGAGATGTGGACACCGGCGGCGCGTTCATCTGGGAGAGCCTCGATGGCGGCCACAGTTGGCGCGTGATCTACTCGGGGGAGACCAAGGGCGCCATCTCGTGGTTCGAGATCGACCGGCAAGACCCCGACATGCTGTGGATCGTCTGGTCGCGCAGCCTCGGCCGCCTTCGACGCCCCGAGAGCGGCCTCGCCTCGCTACTGCGCAGCGGCGCAGGCGAACGCGCGCGCGAGGCCGATCGCGAACGGCGCGCATATCTCGCGCTGAGCCGCATGCCGAGCATCGGCGACATGCTCATCGCGGCGATGCGTTTCACGGGCACCGAAAACCATCGGCGGCTCGACTATCGAGCGCTGGCGCGCCTGCGCGCGCTGGTACCGCGCGTGTTGGCGTCGTTTACCTGGTATCGCGCCAACAACTACTCGCTGCTCGACGACGGGCGCTACGTTTTGCCTTTTCGCATGCGCTCGATGTACAGCTTTCAGTTCGCAGAGCTGCGCCTGATGGCGGTGTGGAACCTCGAAGCGCTCGTCTTCGACCTGCGCACGACGTACTTCGGCCGCATCAAGCGCATCAACAACGAGATCGCCTCGTACCTGCGCCACGCGATCCACCGCTTCTACGGCGAGCTGAGGCGGCTGCGCGCACGGATGGTCGTCGATCCGCCGAGGTCGCTGCGCGTGCGGTTGATCTACAAGCTGCGCATCAAAGAGCTCGAGTCGTACCTCGACGTGATCTCTGGTGGGTATCTGACGCGCTACCGCAAGGGCGACCATCCGTCACCCTGGAAGACCCCGTGGTTCGAGCGCTGGCCTGGCGTGCGCCGGGGGTGGTTCTAGCAACTGCCACAGCCGAGCGCCGTGCGGCAGCTCGAGCAGCCGGGGATGCAGGTCAGCGATCCGCTGCAGACGCCGATCTTGCCGCAGCTCTGCTTGCAGCCGCAGCTCTTGGAGCAGTCGAGGTCGCCGGAGCAGGTCAGATCACCGCTGCACTCGACCTCGCATTTGCCGCTGCCGCAGAGGATGTTGGCCGAGCAGGCGCTATTGCCCGAGCAGTGCACGGCCATGCCCTGGGTCAGCGGGGTTGCCTCGATCGTGCCGGTGCACGAGGTCGGCCCGGAGCAGCGAACCTCGCAGTCACCGCCGCCGCAGCGGATCAGGCCCGTGCAGGAGCCGAGCCCGTTGCAAAAGACGTTGCAGTGCGTGCTCTCGCCGCAGTCGAGGGGCTGCGAGCACGAGAAGTCCCCCGTGCAGCGAAAGACACAGCGCATACCCTTGGGGCAGACCTTGGCGGGACACAGCGCGCTGTTGCAGCTGATCGTGCACTCGTTCGCGCTGCAGCTGCTGCACTGCGAGGGGCACGGCGCGGCGCCGTCGATGGGAAGGCCGGCCTCTACTGGCGCGCTGCTGCTGTCCCCGTCGACGGTGCTGTCCTCGCCGACCGCGGCCTCGGGGGGATCGACGCCGCCGTCGCCCACGCCTGGCCGGGTGCCGACCGTGCGCACGCAGCCGCTGCTCGCCGCTCCGAGCGAGACGAGAAGGACCAATGCGACGTGCGTGGTGGCGAGGCGGCGTTGCGACACGACCGCTCGATTATAGCCGCTCTAGAGGCTCTCGCCGTGGTCTGCGGCGGCGTAGCCGTCAGCGAGCAGCGCCTCCTTGGCGCGCGCCAGCGCACGCGCGGCCGCGTCGGCCGAGCCGAAGGTCTCGACGGTGACGGCGCGCAGCGTGTTGCTGTCGCAGGCGAGGCGTAGCGCCACCTTGCGGCTGCCGTCGTCGATCGTCAGGTCGACGACCTGCGGGCCGGCGGGCGCCGCCGTCGCAGCGGCCTCGGTCGGCGCAGCCGTCGCAGCGACCGAGGCTGCCGGCGCGCTGGCGCCGCCGCCTTCGACGTGGTCGATGTAGCCTTTGCGCCGCTTGGAGCGCGCGAGCTTGTCGAGCTCCTTTTCGCAGGCGTCCGTCGAGCCGAGCTCTTTGACCTGCGTCTGGCCGCTGGAGCCGATGCGCCCGTAGTTGACGTACAGCGTGTCGCCGTCGACGCGCGCGCGCCAGAACTTGTTCGACTTCGAGTCGGTGAAGGTCAGATAGACGGCCCAGTCTTCGCTCACGTTACTCTCCGCTGCTGCTGTCGCGCTCGCCGCGCATCAGCCGATGGATGCGCGCCAGCATCGGCTGCGCGCGCTCGGGATCGGTCATGTTGAGATAGGCCGCCCAGCCGGCGAGCTGCGCGAGCGTCTCCCCCTCGCGCGCCTTACCGCGCTCGCGGTTGTGGATCGCGGCGCGTAGACGGCGCACGAGCTTGCGCGGCACACGCGCCGGGGCAGCCCCCTCGCCCGCCGCGTTGACCACCAGCCCGGTCACACGCTGCGCGCGGCCCTTGCGCATCACGCGCGTCTTGTTGGGGTGCACCACGAAGCCCTCGGAGCTGACGATCTTGCGCACGCCGCCGAGCAGCATCCCTACCGGCGCCGGCTTCTTGCCGTCATGCCACGAGAAGGTCAGGTCGTCGGCGTAGCGCGTGTAGCGAAAGCCGAGCTTGCGCGCGAGACCCGACAGGCGCGAGTCCATGCGCAGACAGATCGCGTTGGTGATCGACGGGCTGGTGGGCGCGCCCTGTGGCAGGCTGCGCGGGCCGGTGGCGACATAGCGCGTCTGACCGCGCAGCAGCATCGCCTCGCGCGGCGCGTCGGTGCACAAGAGCGCCAGCACGGTGGCGACCTGCTCGCCGTAGCCAGCCTTGCGGAACATGCCCTTCACGCGCGGCATGGTCACCGTCGGGTAGAAGTCCTTGATGTCGAGCTTGATCACGACCTCAGCGCCGGCGTGGGCGCGCGCGTTGGTCACTGTGCTGCGGCCGCCGAGGAAACCGTGCGCAGCGCTGTGCACGGGCAGATGCTCGCTGATCTTGCGCGCGATGAAGCGCTGCGCGTCTTTGAGATCGCGCTTGGGCGAGCTGATCAGACGCGTGCCTCCCGAGCGCTTGGGGATCGTCCAGCGCACGTAGTGCGAGCCGCTGTCGACCTCGCGATGAAACGTCAGCCAACGCAGGCGCGGCACCGACAGGTGCAGCGCGTCGGCCAGCGCGCGCGCGTCCTTGAGCAGCGGCAGGTCGTTTTCGCGCAGCCGCTCTTCGGGCTCGGCGATGTCATAGCGATCGACATCGGGCGTGTCGTGATAGAAGACGCTCGCGCCGAGGTGCACCAGGTGCGCCTCGCGATAGCAGGCCCAGGCCTGCTTGCGCAGCTCGCGGCGCACGCGACGCTCCTGCTCGCGGCGCGCCTTGTAGCGCTTGCGCTGCTTGTCGGACATCGACTGCGTGTCGACCCCGTCGTCGACGAGATCGCGGCGGCGCAGCTCGGCGTCGATCCAGCCGCGGATGCCCCCGTCTTCCGCGATCACGTCCCACGTCAGGCGGGGCGCAGCCTCGGGCGGAGACGCGGCGGGCGCAGGCGGCGGCGGCGGCGGCGGCGCTGCGGCCTCGGCGCCGTCTGGCGTGTGGGTTTGCGGCTGTTCGCTCATCGCGGCTCCAGTAGCTCACCGCGGAACGCGACAAGGACAACGACGCGGGGGAAGAGCCGGAAGCTACTTTCCCACCTGGGACACGGTAGGCTCACCGGTTTGCCGCCCCGGACGGGTACTATGGGGTGGGTTAAACCGCGATTGCGTGGTTGGTCCAGCTAACCCGCCCCATAGTACCCGTCCGGGGCGAGCAAACCACGAATAGCCTACCTTGTGGAGTGAACCGAGTTGTAAGGCCAGGACGGCGCAACGCCGCCCAAATGGCTAACTTTGCCCGGCTCTCCCCCGCGTCTTTACCTTGTATCGTTATGCGCTCCGCACGTCAACGAGTTTATCGCACTATGCTCTATAACCCTAAAATACTGATATTGCTTATATCGCCTCGGCGGCCGAGGCGTCGATGAAGCCGCCCTGACCGAGCTCGTCGAGACGAGAGAAGTAGTCGGCGCGCGCCTCGTCGGCCGTCGGATACATCAGCCGATGCATGCGCATCTGGTCCGGGTGCTCGCCCCAGCGCACGACCACCTGCCGGTCGTCGAGCGAGACGCGATAGGTCATCGCCCGCCCGCGCTCGCGGCGCACCATCGTGCGCGTCTCGGCGCGGATCAGCTTGCGCCCCGCCTCCGAGCCGCGCGCGCGCTCGAGCTCTGCCTGTTGGCGCGAGTAGAGCAGCCGGATCGCGATCATCGGCACCGTCGGCCCTTCGCGCAGGCCCGAGCGACGAAACTGCGGGCTGCTGCAGCTCGCGTCCACCGTGCGGCCTTCGCGATCGATGGTGAACGAGGCGCGGTAGGTGCGATGTGCCTGCTTGTCGGCGACCTCGCCTTCGATGCGCACGCCGTCTCCGCCGAGGTCATGCACGCGTGTCAGCTGCACCTGGCCAGCGACCGCGAGCAGCCGGTGTGCCTGCTCCTCGCGCGCGTCGCGATAGCGCAGCTTCTCGCCGTCTAGGTCGGCGGCGACGAGGTCGCGCCGCACGAAGCGTCCGTTGGCCACGTCGTGCAGCACGCGCCCTTGGGACATCTCGGCGAGCAGCGCCTGACGCACGGTGCCGAGATCGCGGCCTGTGACCTCCATCAGCTGCTCGATGCTATGGTCCTCGCGCGAGAGCGCCGCGTCGACTTGCTTGGCCAGCACGTCGTCGACGGCGCCCGGCACCAGCAGGTCGAAGGTCGCGATGCCGGCCCAGCCCGCGTCGGTCCAGCCGGAGAGCGCTAGCGTGAGCTGCACGTCGCCGCAGTCGACGACATAGAAGGCGGGCAACCCCGCGCCCACCAGATGCACGCGCACCGACTTGGCGTGCGGCAGCAGCCGCGCCAGCACGCCGAGACGGCGGCGGCCCCAGGTGCGCACGACCTGTGGGCGCGAGCCGCGATAGGGCCCCGCGCTGCCGTCGAGCACTGTGTCCCACGGCTCGAGCACCAGCCGCGGCGCTTCGCCCGGCACCAGCTCGTAGCGCAGCGCGCGCGGCGGCTTCTTGGCGCGGCGCATGCGCAGCGTGAGCAGCACGTTGTAGAGGTCGACTGGCGAGATCTCGAAGGTGGTGCCGGGCAGCGTCGACGCCGCCTGCACCTGACCAAACGCGCGCAGCCAGCGATAGGGCACGCGCAGCGCGCGCTCGGTGCCGCCCTCGCCGGGCATCAGCTCGAGCGTCGTCTCGCGATAGGAGCGGATGCGCGCGATGTCGAGCAGCGTCTCGGGAAGCAGCTCGACGTGGGTTGTGCCTGCCGCCAGCTCGGCGCGTTCGTACGCCGCGCCGCGCAGCGACAGGCGCGCGTAGGCCGACTCGTCGCGCGAAAAGACCTCGAACGCCAGCTCGCCGTCGCGCACCGAGAGCACCGGATCGAGCGGCACCTCGTCGGCGGTCGCTTCGCCGTAGCGCTCCTCGAGAAACGCCTTCTGCGCGTCCCACACCGCCTGCGTGGCGCGTTTGCCCTGCGCCAGCAGGTAGGCGAGATAGTCGGAGCGATCACGCGCCTTGAAGCGCAGGTCGCTGGCGAGCACGTCGCCGATGGTCAACAGCGCGTCACGCACCACCGCGGGCCGCGCGAGGCGCGCCGAGAAGCGCGCACCGCCGCGCACGCCGTCGGTGGGCAGCGTCAGGCGATAGGCCTGGTCGTCGAGCACGGGCTTGGGCGCGGAGCCATAGCGCACGCGCACTTCGGCGACTTGTAGACCGCTCATCGGCTCACCTTCCACGAGGCCACAGGCTCAGGGCCACAGGCCACAGTCGCGACGGTCCGGGGGCTAGTCCTCATCGTCCCAGTCCTCGTCGTCATCGTCGTCGTCGTCCCAGTCGTCGTCGTCGTCATCGTCGTCGTCGTAGTCGTCGTAGTCGTATCCGCCGCCGCTATAGCCGGCGTAGCGTGACGTGCCGCGCTCCTGGTCCTGGTCCTCGGCGTAGGTCTTGGCCTCGGCGCGCTGCAGGCGTCGCAGCGCGCGATAGGTCGCCGCCTTGATCGCGGCCTGCTCGCCGTCGCGCGCGAGGATCGCCTGCAACGCGGCGCGTGCGGCGTCGCCACCGATGCGCCCCAACGCAGCGATGGCCGCTAGGCGCGCCGGGTCTTTGCCTTCGGCCTGCGCGATGGCGACCAGCTGCTCGACCCGCCCCTCGCCGAGACACACCGGCAGCGCCAGCTGACGGCCGCGCTCGTCGCCGAGCAGATCCTCACCGGCCACCGGCAACGCAGCGCGCACCACCGGCACCAGCGCCGCCGCGTCGGGCGCCGCGAGCTGCCCGAGGATCGCCGCGCCGCGCGCTGGCTCGAGCCGCGAGACCGCGCTCGCTGCCGCCGCACGGATCTCGGCGTCAGGATCGCTGAGCGCCGAGACCATCACCTGCTCCACGTCGCCTGCGCCGCCGCCGCTGCCTGCGTGCGCGCCGAGGTAGCGGATCGCCTCGCGGCGCACGGCTGTCGGGTGCTCGCGCGCCGTCAGCGCCGTGCGCGCCGAGGCGCTGACGTCGGCCTCGAGCTGACGCGCCGCCCACAGGCTGGCGTGCCAGGCATTGGCCGCCGCCGTCACAGCATCTCCGTTGCCTCCCGCCGCGCGCGCTTTGGACGCCCGCTGGCGCGCCTCGCGCCAGGCCTGCTCGGCCGCCTGCACCGCCTTGACCACTGCCGGGGCGAGCGCTCTGTTGCCAGACGCGCCCGCGATCCAAGCAGCCTCCGCGCGTGGCGCCTCGTCACCACCGCCGAGCAGCGACTCGAGCTCGGGCACGGGGCAGGCGCCGCGCCGCACCAAGCCGTGGCGCAGCCGCCGCCGCACCTCGTCGCCGCGCACCTCGCCGAGGCGCGCCACCAAGGTCGTCGGATCGCCGCGCCGCGCGAGATAGCTCGCCGCCGGCGCGCTGATGTGCGAGTGCTTGCTGCCGAGCGCCAGCAGCGCCACGCGGGTCTTGTCCTCGGGGAAGATCCGCTCGAGGGCGGCCAGCGCGCTGTCGCGCACACCGCTCTGCCCGTCATCCAGCAGCTCGGCAAGCACACCCTCGGAGGCCGCATCGGCGAGCAGCCCCAGCTGCTGCAAGGCCACCACGCGCACGTTGTGGCTCTCGAAGCGATCGGACGCTACACGCTCGATGAGCGTACGGCTTCGTGCATCGCCTGCACTTCGCAGACCGCGCAGTGCGCCGACGCGCACGTTGTAGTCGCCCTCGCGCACGAGCCGCTCGACGGTTTCGCGCACCCGCTGGGCGTCCTCGCTCGCCGCCTCGTCGCGCTGCAGCGCGGGCAGCATGCGTCCCAGCGCCTCAGCTGCCGCCGGCGCCAGAGCGCGGTCCTCGTCGGGGACCTCGGCGCGCGTGTCGACCAGCGGCTCGATCTCCTCCAGCGCCCGACGGTCGCCGAGCGTGCCGAGGGCCAGCAGCGCACGCTCGCGCTCGTTCTGCTCGCCCGCCTTGAAGACCAACAGCAGCGCCTGGAACGACTCGGGCCGACCACGGCCGGCGAGACCCACCGCGGCGGGCAGCACCAGCTCGCGCCGCGCCGCGCGCAAGGTAGTCGACAGCGTCTCGATGCTCGCCGCCTCGACCACTTGCGCCCGGAAGGCGAGCGCCTCGGCCGCCTCCACGCGCACCACCGGCTCGCGATCCTCGACCAGCGCGGCGAGGATCTCCTCGGCCGCCGCGTCGTCGACGTCGCGCAGCGCCTTGGCCGCGCGCCGCCGCAGCTCGGCGTCGGCGCACTTGGCTGCACGGCCCATGCTCGCCAGCAGCTGCGGTTCGTCGTAGCGCTGCCGCGTGGTGCCATCCGACAGCACACGCGGCCCCACGTCGCGACGCC
>JAGQIK010000701.1 GCA_020431405.1 Myxococcales bacterium | reverse complement strand
GCCGCGAAGAAGCCCTCGCCGATGTCCTCGAGCGCCACGCGCCGCGCACGCTCGCCCTCGATGATCACTTCCACCCGCTTGGCGCCCGGCGCGAACGCCTGAAAGCGAACGCCCCCGTCGCGCAAGAGCGGCCCAAATCGAGGCGCGCGCGCGGGATCAGCGTGGCGGGAGGCAGAGGGAAGCATCGGTAGGTAGCTGCGAAGCTCGCGCAGCGAGCGAGCCTAGCACCTGAGGCCCGAGGCCTGAAGCCCGAGGCCTGCCCGAGGCCGCGGCGCCGCGCAGCGACGCGGCCTTACATGAAGTAGTCGAACCCGCGCTCGGTGTGCGACCAGCGGCGCACGCGGAAGATATGCGCCACCGTGCCGGTCTGCGGATCGAGGCGCACGTAGTTTTGCGGGCCGCGCCAAAGATAGCGCTCGTCGCTGAGCAGGTCGTGCATCTGGTAGGTCTCGTCGTCGCGGATGCGCAGCCGCTCGATGGGCACGCGCACCGTGCCGTCGTGCGCGGCGTGCGGGTCGAGGTTGACCACCACCAGCAAGAAGCCGTTGTCATCGGCGCGCGCCGAGAGCGCGTCCTGCTTGCTGTAGGCGAGCAGGCTCTCGCTGGTGGTCTCGACGAAGCAGAGGTTGCGAAAGCGTCGCAGCGCCGGCTCGCTGTTGCGGATGCGATTGAGCTTGCCGATGTACTCCTTGATGTTGCCGGCGCGGTTCCAGTCCCAGACCTTGAACTGGTACTTCTCCGAATCGATGTACTCTTCCTTGCCTGGCAGCGGCGTGCCCTCGCACAGCTCGAAGCCGTTGTACATGCCCCAGGTGGAGCCGAGCGTCGCTGCGAGGGTGGCGCGCATCATGAACGCCGCGCGCGGCGCGTTCTGCAGGATGCCGGGCAGGATGTCGGGCGTGTTGGTGAAGAGGTTGGGGCGCATCACGTCGGAGACGGCCGGCGATGTGAGCTCCTCGAAGTACGCGGTGAGCTCCTTTTTGAAGTTGCGCCAGGTGAAGTAGGTGTAGCTCTGCGTGAAGCCGATCTTGCCCAGCCCGCGCATCACCTTGGGGCGCGTGAAGGCTTCGGAGAGGAAGATCACGTCGGGGTCGGTGAGGCGCACCTCGGCGATGAGCCACTCCCAGAACTGCGTCGGCTTGGTGTGCGGGTTGTCGACTCGGAAGATGCGCACGCCTTCGTTGATCCAGAAGCGCACGATGCCGAGACATGCCTGATAGAGGCCGTCGCGATCGGGGGTCGAGAAGTCGAGCGGGTAGATGTCCTGGTACTTCTTGGGCGGGTTTTCGGCGTACTGGATCGTGCCGTCGGGGCGCTTCTTGAACCACTCGGGGTGCGCTTTGACCCACGGGTGATCGGGCGAGCACTGCAGCGCGAGGTCGAGCGCGATCTCCATGCCGTGCTCGCGCGTGGCGCGCTCGAAGCGGCGAAAGTCGTCGATGGTGCCGAGGCCCGGCTCGATGTCGGTGTGGCCGCCGAGCTCGGAGCCGATGGCGTAGGGGCAGCCGGGCGAGCCGGGCGGGCAGATCAGCGAGTTGTTGGGCCCCTTGCGCGCGGTGACGCCGATGGGATGGATCGGCGGCAGGTAGACCACCGTGAAGCCGAGGTCGCGGATGGCTGGCAGGCGCGCCGCCATCTCGTCGAAGGTGGCGCTGCGCGTGGGGTCGGTGCCCTGCGAGCGCGGCCACATCTCGTACCAGTTGCCGTACTCGGCGGTGCGGCGGTCGACGAAGCAGCGCAGCTCGCGCTCGTAGCGGCCGCTGTCGCTGCGGTCCGGGTGGCGCGTCATGAGCTGTCGCAGCTCCGCGCCGAGCGCCGCGTCGATGGCGCTGCTGGCGCGGCGTCCGTCGGGCGGCGGCAGCTCGGAGGCCTGCGCCACCAGCTGGTTGAGGCGCTCGAGCTCGGCGGCGAGCTCGTCGGGCTTGGCGCTGCCGGCGCGGGCGCGCTCGAGCAGCGTGCGCGACAGCTCGAGCGCGCTCTGCAGCACGTCGTCGGCGTCGGCCTCGCGCATGCGGGCGGCGAGGGCGCGCAGCCGGTCGGCGTCGCGCCCTCCGGCGCGCTCGGCGGCGGCGAGGCACAACGTGGCGCCCACCTCGAGCTCGACGCTCACGTCGACGTCGGCGTCGTGTTTCTTTTCGAGCCCGTCGCGCCAGCTGAGGTAGGGGTCGCGCCAGGCGACGACGGTATAGACGTACATCGCGTTGCGCTCGACCGAGAAGGCGCCGCGCCAGCGGTCGTTGCCGAGCAGCTCCATCTCGACCTCGCGCCAGTCGCTCTGGTGCTCCTCGCGGTACAGAACGCGGGCGCGCAGCACGTCGTGGCCGTGGGTGAAGATGTCGGCTTCGACGACGAGCTCGTCGCCGACGGTGCGCTTGACCGCGTGGCGGCCGCCGTCGACCTCGGGCGTGACGGCTTCGATGATGACGTGGTTGCGCTGCGGGATGGGCAGGCTCTCGCTGATGTCTGCGGTCGTCATGCTTTCTTCTGCTTACTGGGAGGCGAGGCGGTTGTAGAGGCCGAGCACCTCGGCGGCGACGGCGCGCCAGGCGAAGCGCTCCTCGACGCGGGCGCGGCCGGCTTCGCCGTAGCGCTTGGCGAGCGCCTCGTCGGCGAGCACTGCGTCGAGCGCGCGCGCGAGGCCGGCAGCGAAGGCGTCGGCGTCTACCGGTTCGAACGGCGCCTCGGTCTGCTGCTCGAAGCGCACCAGCGTGCCGGTTTGACCGTCGACGACGACCTCCTTGATGCCGCCCACGGCGCTGGCGACGACGGCCGTGTTGCAGGCCATCGCCTCGAGGTTGATGATGCCGAAGGGCTCGTAGATCGACGGGCAGCAGAACACGCGCGCGTGGCTGTAGAGCTGGATCGCCACGGCGCGCGGCACCATCTCCTCGATCCAGATCACGTTGCCGCGCGTCTTCTGCAGGTGCTCCACGCGCTGCTTCATCTCGCGCGCGATCTCTTCGGTGTCGGGCGCGCCGGCGCAGAGCACCACGCAGGCGTCGCTCTCGAGCTTCTCGATGGCCGAGAGCAGGTGCACGATGCCTTTCTGGCGCGTGATACGCCCGACGAACAACACGTAGGGCTCGCCCAAGGGCACACCGTGCTTCTCGAGGCCGTCGGTGGCCGCGGTGTAGGCGTACTCGTCGAGGTCGATGCCGTTGGGGATCACGCACACGCGCGCCGGGTCGACGTCGAAGTGGCGCAGCACGTCGGCCTTGGTCTCCTGCGAGACGGCGACGACGGCGTCAGCCATCTCGATCGCCGTACGCTCGACCCACGACGAAAAGTCGTAGCCGCGCCCGATCTGCTCGCGCTTCCAGGGCCGCAGCGGCTCGAGGGAGTGCGTGGTCAACACCAGCGGCGTGCCGTAGAGCAGCTTGCAGGCGATGCCCGCGAAGTGCGAGTACCAGGTGTGGCAGTGCACCACGTCGGCGTCGATGTCGCGCGCCAGCCACTCGACGCTGCGCGCGAGCATGCCCACCGGCGAGCGCAGCTTGTCGGGTGTGGCGTCGAGCAGTCCAGCGGGGACCTCGGCGCCGCGCACCGTCATCGGGGGAGCGCTCTCGTTCTGGTCGCCGAAGCAGCGCACGTCGATCTCGATCTCGCGCGCCAGCTCGCGCGAGAGGTAGTCGACGTGCACCCCGGCGCCGCCGTAGATGTGCGGTGGGAACTCGTTGGTGAGAAACAGCGCCTTCTTTACGCTCATGCCGCTCTCTCCTCGCGTCGTCGTGCGGCCGCCAGCCGGTAGAGATACTCGTAGTGCGCCGCGGGCTGTGCCCAGCTGCGGTCGAGCGCCATCGCGCGTCGCTGCGCCGCCTCGAAGACCGGCCGCTCGTCGCGGTAGATGCTCGCCGCCCAGGCGAGGGTGCCATAGAGCGCGTCGGCCGTGGCGTCGTGAAAGACAAAACCGGTGCCGGCCTCGCGATCGTCGAGGTTGGTCACGGTGTCGCGCAGCCCGCCGGTGGCGCGCACTACGGGCAGCGTGCCGTAGCGCTGGCTGTAGAGCTGGTTGAGACCGCACGGCTCGAAGCGCGAGGGCATCAGGAACGCGTCGCTGCCGGCCTCGATGAGGTGCGCCAGGCGCTCGTCGAAGGTGATGAAGGCGGCGAAGCGGTCTGGGCGGCGCGCAGCGGCGGCGCGAAAGAAGCCCTCGGCCCACGGCTCGCCGGTGCCGAGCAGCACGATCTGTACGTCGCCGAGGTCGAGGATGCGGTCGAGCGCGCCGGCCAGCAGGTCGAGGCCCTTCTGATGCGCGAGCCGCGTGACGACGCCGCAGAGCATCGCGTCGGGATCCTCGCGAAGCCCCGCCTCGCGCTGCAGCGCCGCCTTGCAGCGCGCCTTGCCGGACATGTCGGCGGCGTCGAAGCCGACCGGCAGGTGTGGATCGTCGCGCGGGTTCCAGACGTCGGTGTCGATGCCGTTGAGCACGCCGGACAGATCGGCCGCGCGCGCGCGCAGCACGCCGTCGAGCCCCTCGCCGTAGATCGGCGTCTGGATCTCGAGCGCGTAGGTCGGCGAGACGGTGGTGATCTGCGTCGCGTGCAGCAGGCCGCCGCACAGCACGTTGGGGGTGCCGCGCACCTCGACACCGAGGCGACCGAGGTGGCGTCCACCGAGACACAGCGCCTCGGCGTCGCCGTGGCCGAACCAGCCCTGGTGCGCGAGGTTGTGGATGGTCAGCACGCTCGCGGTGCGCCTGAAGCGTGGGTCGAGGCCGATGTCGAGATACAGCGGCAGCATCGCGCCCTGCCAGTCGTGGCCGTGAAAGACGTCGGGCCAGAAGTCGAGCGCGTGGCAGAGCTGCATCGCGGCGCGGCAGAGCAGCGCGTAGCGGCGCACGTTGTCGCCGTAGGCGCCGTGCTCGTCGTGATAGAGCGCCGAGCGATCGAAGTAGACGTCGTGCTCGAGCAGGTAGATCGGCGCGCCGCCGAGCTCGCCGCGCAGCACGCCGCACCAGCGCTCGCCATCGCCCATCGGCACGCCGAGCGGATCGGTCAGGCGCTGGTAGCCGCTGGGGTCGATCCAGCCGTAGCGCGGCAGCAGGAGGCGCGCGTCGACGCCGCGCGCGTGCAGCGAGGAGAGCAGGGCGGAGACAACATCGCCGAGGCCGCCGCTCTTGGCGAGCGGGACGGCTTCGGACGAGACGAGCAGCACGCGTAGTGGATCCACGCGCTGAGGGTTGGGGGAGCGCGCGTGCGTGTCAAGCGACGCGTACATGGCGTTGTGACCCGCAGCATTGCGTGCGGAGCGGCGCGCTGCGTATGATGTGCGCTCCGCTACGAGCTACATAGACGGCAGGCGCCCAGAACTTCTGCGGCGAGGCGAATAATCACGCCTTCGCTGCGTCAACAGGGCGCGACGCGAGCGCGCGTGGCGAGGAGGGAATGAGGATGACAAGTAAGGGAATCGTGATCGGCTTTTCTACCCTGTTGGCGTTCGCGCTGGTGCTCGAAGCGTCGCCGGCAGAAGCGGGCCGCTGTCCGCCGGGATTTCGGCGCATTGGACGGCGCTGCGTGCGCCGCGCCACGCGGCGTACCACCATACGACGCAGCACGCGGCGCGTGATCGTGCGCTGTCGGCCCGGCTATCACCGCGTGGGCGCGAGCTGCGTGCCCAATCGGCGCGTAGGTGGCGTCGTGCACCGCCGCGCGGCGTGCGGCGCGGGCTTCTATCGCAACGCGTTCGGTCGCTGCGTGCGCTTCCGCGGCCGCGTGCGCACCTGCGCGCCCGGCTGGCGCTGGAGCGGCTACTACCGCCGCTGCGTCCGCCGCGTCACGCACACCTGTCCGCCCGGCACCGTCTGGAACGGCTATCGCTGCCGTCGCTGGACCACCTGCCCCTCGGGCTACTACTACAGCGCCTATTACAAGCGCTGCCGCCCGCGCGTGACCAACTGCCCCTACGGCTATCGTTATCGCCCGGGCTGGGGCTGCCAGCGCCTGTGTCCGGTGGGCTGGTACTACAGCGGCGGTCGCTGCAACAAGGCCGCGACGACCTGCCCGGCCGGCCAGTTCTACAGCTATTTCCTCAAGCGCTGCCGCTCGCGCTGCGGGG
The DNA here is from genome assembly GCA_020431405.1 of Myxococcales bacterium. Lineage (GTDB taxonomy): Bacteria > Myxococcota_A > Polyangia > JAGQIK01. The sequence goes on along the minus strand of JAGQIK010000701.1, from coordinate 672 downwards.
CGGGCTTCTACTGGAGCTTCCGCGCTCACCGCTGCAAGCCGCGTCGCTGGTAGGCAGCTGCTGATAGGCAGGCGCCGCTAGAATTGTCGGCCAGCTTGGCGCTAGCATCGGCGCCATGAGCGCGCTACGACGGGCCGAGCTGGCCGGCACCTGGTACCCCGACGACGCCGAAACCTGCCTCGCCGACTTCGCCGCTTACGCGCGCGAGTCGGTCGAGGCGCCGCGCGCGCGCCTCAGCGGCGCGGTGGTGCCGCACGCGGGGTGGGCCTTCTCGGGCAGCATCGCCTTCAACGCGCTGAGCGAGCTCGCGTCGCATTGCGAGGACGGGGTCGATACGCTGGTGATGTTTGCTGGGCACCTGCGGCCCGGCGCGGCGCCCACGGTGATGACGCGCGGCGACTACTGGACGCCCTGCGGGGTCATCGAAAACGACGTGGAGCTGTGCGAGCGCGTCGCTGGTGCGGTGGCCGGCATCCGCGTCGAGGATCCGACCCGCCATAGCCAGGACAACTCCACCGAGGTCGAGCTGCCGATGCTGCGGCACCTCTTCGGCGAAGGCGCGGGCGCGGGCGCGACGGGTGGGGCGCGGCGACTGTGCGTCGTCGGTGCGCCGCCCGACGGCAAGGCGCAGGCGCTAGGGCGCAGCGTGGCGCAGGCCGCGCGCGCGCTGGG
>JAGQIK010000700.1 GCA_020431405.1 Myxococcales bacterium | reverse complement strand
TCGACTTCATGCGGCGCCCGCTCTTCTTGTCGCGGTCTGCGTGTCTCGTGCGCTCGCGCGCTGCGGCGAGCCTCCCTTCGACACGCTCGAGTCGTCGCCGCGCGCGCTGGTGCGCGTCGATGGCGCTCGCGCGGCGCAGGCGCAGCGCCTCGCGCGCCTCGGCGTAAGGCAGCTCGAGCTCGACGGCGCGCCGCTCCTCGAGCCACAGCGTGCGCGTCGCCAACGCGTCGATCAGCGCGCGGTCGTGCGAGACCAGCAGCGCCACGCCGCCAAAACGCGCCAGCGCGCCGACGAGCAACGCGCGCGTCTCGGCGTCGACGTGGTTGGTGGGCTCGTCGAGCAGCAGCACGTCCGCACGCGCCGCGAGCGCGGCGGCCACCTGCCAGCGTTTGCGCTCGCCCGGCGAGAGCGTGGGCCAGCGTCCGAGTGCGTCGTCGTCGAGCGAAAGGCGCGCGCGCCAGCGTCGCGCCGAGCGGTCGTGCGCGCGCGCCAGCTCGAGCACGCGCGCGTCGGGCTCGTCGACACGCTGGGCGCAGAGCACGACCAACGCGTCGTCCGGCTCGACGCGCAGCGCGCCGCGCGCTGGCGCTAGCGTGCCTGTGATGGCCTCGAGCAGCGTCGTCTTGCCGGCGCCACTCTCGCCCACCACGGCGGTGAAGCCGCGCTCGAAGGTCGCGTCGACCTCGTCGAGCACGACGGTCTCGGCGCGCACGAGGCGCACGCCGCGCAGCGTGATCGTCGTTCGTTGCATATCGCTACCCTCGAGCGCTCGCGCGGGGCGCGGGCTCGTCAGCCGTCGTCGGAGTCTCGGGAGACGTTGCTAGCGGGTAGTGACCGTCATAGAGCAGCCCAGGCGCTGGGCTGTTGGCGAAGGTAGCAGCGAAGCATCGAGCGTCAAGCCCGAGGACTCGCTAGCTCGCTTGGCAGGCCCAGCGCGCGAGCTCGACCAGATCGAGCACCTCCACCGTGCTCGGCGCCGATGCGCGGAGGGCTGCCGCGCAGCGTGGCGAGGCGCTGACGAGCACGTCGCCCTGATAGAGCGCCACCTCGTCGGCGATGTGCGCCGACGCGCGCGTGGTCGCCTCGGGGAAGGTCAGCGGGACCAGACCGGCGGCGGCGCAGCAGTCGGACAGCTCGCGCGAGTGATAGAGCTCGCCGAGCTCGTCGACGCAGCGCGCGACCACTGCGCGCGGCGGCTCGTAGCAGCGCAGCCCGCGGCCGATGCCGCACGCGTCGTGGTAGAAGGCGCGGGCCCGGCGGCGCTTGACCGGCAGCTGCTCGACGTGGCGCGCGAGCAGCTCGCTGCTGTGCAGCACCTCGAGGTTGTGGGAGATGCCGTGCTCGGGCAGCCACACCGAGAGCGCCGAGACCGCGTGCGCGTCGTCGCAGACCACCGCGCGAAAACCGCGCAGGCGTCGCAGCAGCTCCTCGCCGGCGAGCCGCGCGCTGTCGACGAAGCCGCCCGCCCAAAGCGCGTAGGCCGCGTCGAAGCTGGGCGGGTCGGCGACGATCGGCAGCACCACGTCGGCGCGGCTCATCACGTCGCTCATGGCGCCGGCGAGGCCGCGCTCGATCAGCTGCGGCGCCGGCAGGTAGCCCAGCTCGCCGCTCGTCGCGAAGGCGAGGCGATCGTCGTCGCGCAGCGTCTGGGCGAGCTTGGCGTTCTGCGCGCGCCAGCGGTCGGGCAGCTCCTCGAGCGCGGGGTGGCCCACGCCGCGCTGGCGCGCCACGGCGCGACCCTCGAACAGCGCGCTGGCGACATCGTTTTCGTGGTCGCAGTACTCGCGGCAGCGCGTGCAGCCAGCGCAGCCGTAGAGCACCTCGACATAGCTCTGTCGCCACGGCAGATCGCCGACGCGCAGCGCCTGCAGGATCTGCATCTTGGCCTGCGGGATCAGCGTCTCGCGGCTGGTGCCCACCGCCACCGGGCAGCTGTGGCGACACAGCTTGGGGCAGAACGTGCAGTACTCGAGCGCGCGCTCGTGGCTGTCGAGCTGGCGCGCTGCCGCCGCAGCGCCTTCTTGGTCGCGCGCACCCTTCATCGTGTCACGTCCGCGTCGCCGACGATGCGCGGCGGCTCGCTGAGCGGGCCGCGCTCGAGCATCGTGCCGGTGTTGTCTACGACCTCGCGCAGCGCCTGCAGGAGCGGCGGTCGCTCGCGTCCGATGCTGGCGAGGCCCATGGCGTCCATCGCCTCGGCTGCCGCCGAGCCGCGCGGCGCCCACAGCTCGAGCCCGTGCAGCGACATGGCGTCGATCCACAGCTCTGCGTCCTCGCCGCTGGCGTCGCCGAGCTTGTCGCGAAGCTGGGCCAACACCGCCGCGAAGCTGGAGTAGCGCAGCGCCGCGCCGCGCGCCGGGCGCGCCATGGTGGCCTCGCGCTCGGGCTCGCGCTGCTGGGCCCACCACGTGTCGGCGAGCTTCTGCGGTAGCTCGCTGCCACCGAGGTTGGCCGTGATCTCGGAGAAGGCGCGCCCCTGCGCGTCGACCAGCGCGCCGGGGCCGGCCAGCACGGCGATACACACCGCGGGCAGCGCGTAACCCGGCTCGCCCAGCTCGCGGCGCGCTTGGTTGGCCTCGAGCACGCGCAGGCGCGCCGGACGAACGCCGAGCGCGAGCAGCTGGCGCGCGCTCTCGACGGCCGTGCCGAGCTCGCGGTGCAGCGTCAGCAGCGGCAGCACCAGCTCCGGCGCGCGCATCACGCGCAGCACCGCGCCGGTGATCACGCCGAAGTCGGCGCCAGCGCCGAGATACAGGCGCGCGAGGTCGGGACCGGTGGCGCGGCGCGGCGCGACACGCGTGTGGATCACGCTGCCGTCGACGCGCGCCACCGACACGCCGAGCACGCTGTCGATCATACGTCCGGTCATCGGTGTGTAGGCCGTCGGCGGCGGCTCGGCGAGCAGGCCGCCGAGGGTCGACTCGTGAAGCTGCACTGGATAGAAGCCGAGCGTCAGCTCGCTGCGCTGCAGCGCCAGCTCGAGGTTTCGCAGGCGGATGCCGCACTGCGCCTGCACGGTGAGCGCGCTCTCGTCGAGGTCGAGGATGTTGGTCATGCGCCGCGTGTTGAGCGCCACGCGCACGCGCGCGGGGCGGTCCCAATCGGCGGCGCGCCGCGTGCGCGCACCGGTGACGCCGACAGCGGCGTCGTACGCGCGGCAGGTGTCGAGGATGCGCGCCACCTCGGGAGCGGCCGCCGGCCAGACCACCATGTCGGGCTCGAGCGAGCCGAAGGTCTGCAGGTCGGCGTTGACGCCGCTGACGTGCGCCGCTCCGACGATCTCGGCCAGCTGGCGCGAGAGCGCCTCGGCTTGGCGCGCGTGCTCGCTCGCGTCGCTCACAGGCCCATCTTCCCGGGGTTGAGCACGCCGTCGGGATCGAGCGCGTGCTTGGCTTGGCGATAGACCGACAGCGCCTCGCCGTGCTCGCGGCTCATAAACGCCGCCTTGGAGAGGCCCACGCCGTGGTGGTGGCTGATGGTGGCGCCCACGCGCGTGGTGGCGTCGAGCCCGCGGCGCCACAGCTCGTCGTAAAGCGCTTCGCTCGAGGCGCGATCTTTGGCCGCCGCGGCGAAGGTGAAGTAGATCGAGCAGCCCTCGGCGTAGGCGTGCGAGAAGTGCGCGAGCACCACAGCATCGCGCGAGAGCGCCTTGCGCACCTCGTCGTAGAGCTCGAGCAGCCGATCCCAGGTGGTGGCGATCTCCATCGTGTCCACCAGCGCGCCGGCGGCGAACATCGGGCTCATCTTGTAGCTCACGGCGTAGCGGCGATCCCACCAGTGAAGGCCAGGTCCCTGACCGAGATCCTCGCCGCCGGCGGCGAGCGCCTCGGCGTGGGCGAGGGCCGCCTCGACCTCGGTCAGCGCGCGGTCCCCTTCGAAGCCGAGCACCATCAGGCAGCCGCTGGAGATGCGCGGCAGCAGCGACTCGGCGACCTTGCTCAGCATGCCGGCGCGCGAGAGCGCCGCGCGCACCACCGAGCGCTGCACGTCGGCGTCCACTCCGCCGAGCAGCGCGCCGGCGCCGCCGAGCAGCGACGACTCGTCGGGGCGGTCGTGTTTGCTCGGACGCGCCATCAGCGTGTCCATCTCGTCGTAGAGGCGCGTGACGGCGGGGCGCAGCTCGCGCTGCATGATGCGCCGCATCGCCTCGCAGCCGGCGGCGACGCGCGGGAAGCGGTAGGCGCGAAAGATGCGAAAGTCGCGCAGCGGGCGCACGCGCATCCAGGCGCGCGTGATCACGCCCAGCGTGCCTTCGCTGCCGACCATCAGCGCGCCGAGGTCGGGCATCTGATCGCGCGACAGCTCGACGACGCGGCCGTCGCCGAGCACGACCTCGATCCGCTCGACCATGTCTTCGATCTTGCCGTACAGCGACGAGAGCTGACCCGCCGAGCGCGCGGCGAGCCAGCCGCCGAGGGTCGAGCAGTAGATCGACGATGGGAAATGCCCCAGCGTCATGCCGCGGCGGTTGAGCTGCTCCTCGAAGAGCTGTCCGATGATGCCGCACTCGGCGTGCACCAGGTGGTCGGCGGTGACGACCTCGAGCACGCGGTCCATGCGCTTGAGGTCGACGATGATGCCGCCGCGCGTGGCCATGGCGCCGCCGCAGACACCCGAGCCGGCGCCGTAAGGAACGATCGGCAGGCGGTGCCGGCGCGCGATGCGTACCACGGCCGAGACCTCCGACGTCGACGCGGGCCACACCACCAGGTCCGGCGGCGCCACCGCGGGCACGCCGTCGCGCACGGCGAGCAGCGTGCGCGGCCACATGTCGCGCGAGTAGGTCAGGCGATCGGCGTCACCCTGCGAGACGCGCGCGGCGCCGAGCAGCTGCTCGAGCTCGGCGATGGCCTCGGTGAGCCGGCGATCGGGCGGGGCGGCGATGCTGGGAGCCGCCGGTGTGGCCTCGGTGTCGCGCGGTGCGGTGGTCATCGTGCAGTGGTCATCTCTGCGCGAGAGTGTCAGCGCCGCGCCCCCTCGCTGTCAACGCGCGCTCGCCCGCGCGCGCTTACCCGTGGCCGCCTGGCTCCGCTCGTGGCATTCTTGAGGTGCGACATGAGCGCGACTGCCGAGACGATCCACGAGTACTTCGAGCAGTATGGCTGGCCCGTCGAGTTCGATGACGAGACGAGCACCTGGCGCACCGGCTTTCGCGGCCACACCGCCAACTTCGCCATCGTCGTGCACCTGACCGACAACTGGGTCTATTTTGTCATCGACCCCTTCGTCAACGCGCCCGCCGACGTGCGCTGCGCGTCGCGCCTGCACCAGCACCTGCTGCGCCTCAACCACGCCATCAACATGGCCAAGTTCAGCGTCGACGACGAGGGCGACGTGGTGCTCACCGTCGAGCTGCCCACCGAGAACCTCGACTACAGCGAGTTCGCGGACGGCATCAACGCGCTGAGCTACTACGCCGACGCGTACTACCTCGACGTCGTGAATACGGCGCACAAGCCGGGGTACGTGCCGGGGTCGGAGGACTACGTGGGCGGCGAGGGGGACTTGGGTGGGAAGCCAACTAGGCGCGGCGAGCTAGGCCTCGGGCCTCGGGCCTCGGGCTTCGGGGTCGTCGTCGCTAGAGCCCTCGCGTGCCTGCTTGTCGAGGCGTAGGATGCCGCGGATCTGTCGCGCGATGCGCTGCCAACGCTCGCCGATCCAGCCGCCGACGTAGCCGCAGACGAAGAGCGTTGGCGCGCCGAAGGCGACGGCGAAGATGTTGAGGTTGAAGTAGCGCACGCCGACGGTCGAGACGATCGCGGAGCCGAGCAGCGAGGCGAGCGCCATCACCTTGACCTCGCGCCCGCGGGTCAGGCGGCCGACGAACAGGCCCACGAGGAAGAACGTCAGCGCTGGAATCCCGCCCGAGATCGCCAGCGCGCCGAGCGGCCGGTCTTGCGCCACCATGTCGGCGAGGCTGTCGGCGACGAGCACGCGCGCGCCGATGGTCAACCCGACCAGCAGCACCAGCGCGACGATGAGGTACGGCCAGTCGAACCGGTCGCGCATCACGCTCCCGAGGCCCGAGGCTGGAGGCCCGAGGCCCGCGCCCTAGCTGACGTGCTTGCCCTTCTTCTTCTTTGGATACTTGCCCTGCGGCGGCAGCAAGTACTTGCGCAGGAAGCGCACCGGATTCACCCGCCGGCGGTAGCGGCGGATCTCGAAGTGCAAGTGCGGGTCGGAGTGCTTGATGCCCGTGCGGCCGACCCAGCCGATGACTTGGCCGGCTTTGACCTTCTGGCCCTTGCGCACGGTGTAGCCCGACATGTGGAAGTAGCCGCTGCGCAGGCCCTTGGCGTGTTTGATCGTGACGAACAGGCCGCCGATGCCCATCCAGCGGCGCGGGATGCCGCGCGCCTTGTGCGGCGGCAGAATCCAACCGCCGCGGCCGCGCTTCTGCAGGCCGGCGAAGATGATCTCGCCGTCGGCCATCGCGCGGATCGGCTCGCCGTAGGTCGAATAGAAGTCCACAGCGCGGTGGCGGCGGCGACGGCGGCCACGCCCGCGCCAAGCGCGGTAGCCGCTCATGATCTTGCGCGGGAAGCCGTCGAGCGGACAGTGCAGGGCCATGCCCTTGAAGCTGGTCATCGCCGCGGGTGGCTCGTCGGCGTACGCGTGCAGCATGCGGCGGCGCGCTTCGAGCACATAGTCTTCGTCGCGGGCGCTGCGAACGCGGTCGCCCCAGACGAAGTGCGAGATGTAGTGGCGATGGCTGACCTGCCGCACGGCCTTGGCGAGGAACGGCGCCTGGCGCTTGTAGATGCTGAGCAGCGCGGCGGTGAAGTAGATGTTGGCCGCCGGACGCAGCAGCGAGCGGCGCGAGAAGCGAAACTTGCTGACGTCGAGCTCGCGCAGGCGCCACGTGTTGTCGCCGTCGAGCATGTAATAGCGGTACTGGCCGCTGCGTACGTGGCGCCGGTGCGCGGCGATGTCGATCAGCGAGAGGCCGACGAGGTTTTCTCGCACGAGGCGCGCGCTGCAGCGCGAGCGGCGATAGATCAGCGAGCTGACGAGGTACGGATCGACGCCGAAGTGCGCCGACCATTCGAGGATCAGCTTGCTGTACTGCGCGGCGCGGCGCGCGGTCATGCGATGGCGCGCGCGGCGCAGCTTGGTGTTGGTGCCGCAGAGAATGTTGAGCGCTTTGGTGAAGCGGGCGGCGTCGATGTTGCTCGGCGTCGCGGGCTC
>JAGQIK010000699.1 GCA_020431405.1 Myxococcales bacterium | reverse complement strand
GCCGCGGACGACCGCTCCGCGGCCAAGAACCGCGCCGCGGACGACCGCTGCGCGGCCAATGAAATGTGCGCGACGCGACATGCTCACAAGTACGTCACGCTCGCACCGTTTGGCTAGCGCTTGGCGACGAGCGGCTAGTCAGCCTTTGTCTTCGGTGCCGGTTGCGGGGGTGACGGCTGCGCGGGCGGCGGCTGCGCGCGCTGCGGCGCGTTTGGCTGCCCCGGTAGCGTTGGCGTCGCCCGAGGCGCCGGCGACGCCCGGGGCGCTCGCGGCGCCCGCGACGCGGCGCGCTGCTGAAGGCCCAGCTGCAGCGTCTGCACGTGCTTGGTGGCGAGCCTGCCGCTCTCCGCCGTCACTACCGGCGTGCTGCGCGCCCTCGCGAGCAAGCACGCCCGCTCCGCCCGGCTCAGCTCGGGGCCGGCCAAGCGCTTGACCTTGACGTGCTTGACCTTCACGCCCGAGAGCACGAGCCGCACGTCGTAACGTCCTCGCGCCTTGAGACAGCCTTGCAGCCGCTGCGCCAGCGCGCGCGCCCGCGCGTTGTCTTGGCCGCGCTTGCCCAAGCGGCCCGCGATGTAGCGCGCCGAGCCGCTGCCCGAGCCAGCGCCCGCGACGTCCTCTCCGCCGCCAGGGACCTGCCTGTTCTCCGCGCTGCGCTTCACGTCGACGTTGGCGATGGTGGTGGTGGTTTTGGAGCCGGGCTTCTTTTCACGTCGACGCGACAAGTGCGGCGGCGGCGGCTTGGGCGTGTCGTCGCTAGAGCTCGCCGCGCCGGCACTGCTGCCGCTGCTGATCGGCTCGGGCCCCTCGCTGCTGCGCATGGGCAGCGCGACGAAGGTCACGCCGATGGCCGCCACCAACACCATCGCGATGCTGCTCAGCAGCAGCATGCGGCGCCGCTGACCAGCCCGCGGCGGCGCCACGCCGGGCGAGACCGCCACCGCGTGCGACTCGACCGTAGCCGCGGCGGCATCATCTGCGTCTTCGTCTTCGTCATCGTGCGCGGCGCGTGCGCGCTCGGCCTGCTCGGCGCGCGGCTGCGACAGCGCCGTGGGTGCCAGCGCCAGCTTCTGCGAGGCGTCGGCGTTGACCCGCGGCACCACGCGCCCCTCGTCGACGCCCGTCGCCGGCACGGGCAGCGTATCGCCGAGCGCACCGCCCGCCGCGCCGGCATCAGCCACGCCCGTCGCGTCGATCGTGTCGGCCGCACCGGCCGTCTCGGCCGTAGCCACCGCCGCCACGCCCGCGCGCAGCGTCGACGGCGCGCTGTCTCCGAGCGCCGCCTCGCGCAGCTCGCGCCAGAACGCGCTCGCCGAGGCGGGACGCTCGGCCGGCTCGACGGCCAGCGCGCGCGCGAAGCAGCGCTCCACCGCGTCGGACACCGACAGGCCGAGCCGCCGCGGCGTGGGGCGCTTGGCGGGATTGCAGGCCGAGAACATGCGCTGACTCGCCGACGCGCCCTCGTGCGGGTGACGGTCGAGCATCAGCTCCAGCAGCAGCAGCGCCAGCGCGTAGATGTCCGTGCGCGCCGAGGGCGCGCCGAGCTCGCGGTCCCATTGCTCGGGCGCCGCGTACTCGGGCGTCAACGCCATCAGCGTGCCCGAAGAGAGCGTCGCCGTGCCCGCCAGATCCGAGCTCAGATCGACCAGCTTGGCGATGCCGAAGTCGAGCAGCTTGACCGTCGGCGACGAGACGTCGCCGCTGACGAAGATGTTGGCCGGCTTGATGTCGCGGTGGATCACGCCGATGCCGTGCGCCTTGTCCACCGCCTCCATCAGCGGATCGACGAGCGGCACCAGCTCGCGCAGCGGGCGACCCGCCTCGAGCTCGCCCTTGGCGATGCGCGCACGGCGCGCCGCCAGCAGGTGATCGAGCGACTCGCCCTCGAGCCACTCGAGCAGACAGTAGGGCGCCCAGCCATCGCGCGTCTCGAGCGAGCCGAAGCCGATGGCGCGCACCACGCTGAGCGTCTCCTGCGAGAGCCGATAGAGGATGCGCGCTTCGAGCTGGAACTTCTTGAGGAACGACTCGCGCTGCCCCGCGTCGAGCGATGTGGGCAGCTTGAGCACCTTGACCGCCACCGGCTCGCGCAGCTTGGTGTGGTGGCCGCGATAAACCACGCCGAAGCCGCCCTCGCCCACCATCGCGTCGATCACGACGGCGTCGTCGACCGTTTGCCCGACTATCTGAAACGGATCGCGCACGCTAGTCATAGGATAACGCGTCGCGGGCGCCGACGGTCTTAACTCGCGCGAAATGCGGCTTCGCGGGCGATCGCCGCTGCCGCTGCGGCTGCCTACTGGCGCGCGGCTTTGCAGGCCGGCGCGTTGCCGAGCTTGCAGGCCTTGGCGAGCACCGCGCGGGCGCCCGCCGCGTCGGGCGCGCCGCCCATGCCGCGCATCAACATCACGCCGAGGTTGCCGCAGCCGATCGGATCGCCGCCGCTGCAGGCGCTGCGATAGAGCGAGCGCGCCTTGGTCAAGCTGACCGGCACGCCGTAGCCCTTCTGGTAGAGGAAGCCGAGCGCGCGGCAGCCTTCGGCATCGCCGGCGAGACACGCTTTGCCGAAGAAGTGCGCCGCGCGCAGCATGTTCTTGCCGATGCCCTGACCGAGCTGAAAGTGATAGCCCACGCGCCGGCAGTAGGGGGCAGCGTTCTTGAGGCACTGCGAGAGCGACAGCTCGAGCCCCTGCGCCTGCAGCGTGTGCGCGCGCCGCGGGTTGGGCGCTACGCCTTGGCCGTTGGCCGTCAGGTGCGCGAGGTTGGTGCAGCCGTCGGGCTCGCCCTTGTCGCAGGCGTGACGAAAGAGCTTGGCTGCCTTGGCGGCGTCTCGCGGCACGCCCTTGCCGCTGAGCACGTGCACGCCGAGCTCGTTGCAGCCGTAGGCGTCGCCGAGCTTGCAGCTGTGCTGCGACATGGCCAGCGAGCGCGCGATCTTGCCCTGGCGAAAGAACGCCTCCACCGCGTCGGCGCAGGCGCGCGCGCTCGGGTAGTTGGCGCACGCGCCGCCGAGCCCCGAGGCGTTGCCGCTGCCGGACGCGACGCCGGTATTGCCCGCGCTGCCGTGCGTGCTGCCGTGCGCGCCGCTGCCGCTGCCCGAGCCCACGGCGCCGCTGCCGCTGCTGCCGCCGGCGGCGCCGCTGCCGCTGCCCGAGCCGAGCGCCAGCGTGCCCGTACCGCCGCTCGCGCCTTGCCCGCCGCGCGCGCGCACCAGCGACCAGATCAGCACACCCACGCCGACCACGAAGACCAGCGCCGCGAGCACCAGCAGCATGATCTTCGCGTTGCCGTTGCCGCCGCCGCCGCCGCCGCCTTCGCGCCGCACGTCGACGGTGGTCGCGCCGGCGCTTTCAGCGCGACCTGCCGCGTCGCCAGGCGCCGAGCGCACGCCCTGCCAGCCGGTGGCCGCCTGCTGTGCGACGTACGGCTGGCTCGCCTCGTCCGCGCTCGCGCTCGCGCTCGGGCTCGTGCTCGCCGCCGCGGACGCGGACGCGCCACCCGTCGCGCTCTGGATCATCGTCGCCGGCACCGCCGCGGATCGCTCGGTGGCCACGCCGCGCTCGAGCGCCGCGCGCAGCGCCGACCACCACGCGCCGACGCTGTGCGCGCGGTCTTTAGGGTAGACCGCCAGCGCTTGTGCGAAACACTGCTCCACCGCGTCGCTGACCTGCACGCCGACGTTGCGCGGCGTGGGCCGCTTGTTGACGTTGCAGGCAGCGAACATGCGCTGGCTCGGCGACAGCTCGGCGTGCGGGTGGCGATCGCACAGAAGCTCCACCGTCATCAAGGCCAGCGCGTAGAGATCGGTGTGCGCGCCGATGTCGCCGATGGCGCGGTCCCACTGCTCGGGCGCGGCGTACTCGGGCGTCAGCGCCAGCAGCGTGCCGCTCGCCAGCGTCTGCGCGCCGGCGTCCTCGAGCAGCTTGGCGATGCCGAAGTCGAGCAGCTTGACGCCCGTGGGCGCGCCCGCCTCGCCCAGCACGAACACGTTGGGCGGTTTGATATCGCGGTGTACGACGCCCATGGCGTGCGCGGCGTCGAGCGCCGAGACGAGCGGATCGAGCAGCGGCACGAGCTCGCCGAGGCGACGCCCGGGCGTCAGACGCCCGGCCTTGATCGCCGCCTGGCGCGCGTCGAGGATGTCGGCGAGCGTCTGGCCTTCGAGCCACTCCATCACGCAGTACGGCGAGAGCCCGTTTTTGGTCGTGCACGAGCCGAAGTGGATCGGCCGCACCACGTTGAGCGTGCTCTGCGAGAGCTTGTAGAGGATGCGCGCTTCGAGCTGAAACTTGTTGAGGAAGGTCTCGCGCTCTTTGCCCGCCATGCTGCCGGGCAGCTTGAGCACCTTGACGGCCACCGGCTGGCCAAACGAGAGGTGCTCGCCGCGATAGACCACGCCGAAGCCGCCTTCGCCGACCACGCGCTCGATGCGCACGGTGCCGTCGATGGTGCTGCCGACGAGCGCGAAGGGATCGCCGCTCATGCGCCGTCTGCCGACCAGAGGACGCGCAGGCCTAACGCCATGGCGCGCGGGGCGCTAGCCGCTCTTGCGCTTCTCGAGCGTCGCGCGGATCTTGTTTTCCAGATCGGCGAACTCGAACGGCTTGTCGATGAACTCGTCGGCGCCGTACAGCGGCGACGTCATCTCGTTGATCTTCTCGCCGATGGCCGTGAGCATCACGATGCCCATCTTCTTGAAGCGATCGTCGGCGCGAAGCTCTTTGGCGACCTCCCAGCCGTTCTTGCCCGGCATCATCACGTCGAGCACGACGAGATCTGGGTAGTGCTCGCGCACCTTGGCGAGGGTCTCTTCACCGTCACTCGCCTCGACGACCTCGAAGCCGGCCTTCTTGAGCCGAATGCTGAGCAGCGAGAGGATCTCGGGGTCGTCGTCGGCGACGAGGATCACGGGGTTGGTCGCGTCGGTCATGTATGCTTTCTGGGCCTAAAGAGGGTTATCCGAGGCTATGGCCGAGGGCCCGGCAGTGTCAAGCGCTCGCCCGCTTGACAGAGCCCCCGTCGACGCGGTGAAACCCTCTGCAACGTGCTGCGCCGATGAAAAAGCTGCTCTCCCGCCTGCTGATCGGGTTGATCCTCGGCGTTGGCCTCTACGCCGGCTTCGCGATCTACCTCGGCGTGCGCGACATCGCCGCCGAGCTCGCGCGTTTCGCGCTGTGGCGCTTCGCGCCGGTGCTGGCGCTGACCTTCACCAACTACCTTTTGCGCTATCTCAAGTGGACGCTCTATCTGCGCGCGCTCGACATCCGCGTCGCGCCGGGGCGCAACCTGACGATCTTTCTCGGCGGCCTGAGCATGACGATCACGCCGGGCAAGATCGGCGAGCTGCTCAAGAGCTACCTGCTCAGGAGCGCCGAGGGCGTGCCGATGACGCGCAGCGCGCCGGTCGTGCTCGCCGAGCGCATCACGGATCTGTTGGCGCTCGTGGTGCTGATGGGCGCCGGCTTCATCGTCTTTCGGCGCGGAGAGCTGCCGCTGCTGATCGTCGGCACGGTGGTGCTGGTGTTCGTCGCGGTGGTCAGCTCGCGGCGTCTGTCGCTGGCGATGGTCGGCCTGGTCGCCAAGCTGCCCAAGGTCTCCAAGCTGGCGCCCAAGCTGCGCGAGCTCTACGAGAGCACCGCGGTGCTGTTTCGCCCGGCGCCCTTTGCCGTCGCCTCGCTGCTGTCGGTGGCGGCTTGGTTTTGCGAGTGTCTCGGCTTCTACCTGGTGCTCGACGGCTTCGGCCTCGGCGCCTCGCTGTTGCTGGCGACGTTTATCTACGCCACCACCACCGTCGGCGGGCTGCCCACGCCCGGCGGGCTCGGCCTCACCGAGGGCGGTATGGCCGCGCTGCTCGGCTACACCACCAAGACGCAGGCGGCCACCGCCGGCGCCGCGACGCTGATCATCCGCCTCTGCACGCTGTGGTTCGCCGTGCTGGTGGGCGTCGTGGCGCTGCTTTCGTTTCGCAAGCGCGTCGGCCTCGCCGATGACGCCGCCGACGCCATGCGCGCCGAGACGCCAGCCGCGCCGCCCGCGCAGAAGCCCGAGGCCGACAACTAGCCCTGGGCAATGTTGCGAAGGCCTCGGGCCTCGGGCCTCGGGCCTCGGCATCGATCGCCAACGTTGGTGCACGCTTCGCCGCAGGCGCCGGCCGCTCGCGAGTCGACGCGACGGCGCGGCGCCAATCTCGTCAAGCTACGGCGTCCGACCACGCCACGGCAAAGCGACTTCGTCGTCCGCAGGTGATCCCGAGGCCTGAAGCCCGAGGCCTGAGGCCATCGCATCGTAGGCGGACATCGAGCCTGTTCCGCGAGCGAGCTCGTCGACCGCTAGGCTACGCGCGAGAAGCGCGCGCGGTAGGCTGAGGGCGCGACGCCGAAGGCGCGGCCGAAGACACGGCGCAGCGTCTCGGCGCTGCCGAAGCCGCAGCGTTCGGCGACCGCCTCGAGCGTCGCGTCGCTGCTCTCGAGCTGGGCGCGCGCCGCGTCGAGGCGCACGCGCTCGACATAGGCCGCGGGCGTGCTGCCGATCTCGCGCTTGAACACGCGCGCGAAGTTGCGCGCGCTCATGCCCACGCGCGCGGCCAGCGCCGGCACGCTGTGATCGTCGCCGGGGCCTTCGGCGATGCGCGCCAGCAGCGCGCGCAGGCGCTCGGAGACGTTGGGGCGCGGCGCCAGCGCGGCGCTGAACTGCGACTGCCCGCCGCTGCGGTGCAGAAAGACGACCAGCAGGCGCGCGACGGCGAGCGAGACTTTCGAGCCGAGGTCGGCCTCGAGCAGCGACAGCGACAAGTCGATGCCCGAGGTCACACCGGCCGAGGTGTAGACGTTGCCGTCGCGCGTGTAGAGCACGTCCTTCTGGACCTGCGCCGCGCCGAAGCGCTCGCGCAGCATCTCGAGCGAGAGCCAGTGCGTCGTGCAGCGCCGCCCGTCGAGCAGCCCCAGCTCGCCAAGCACGAAGGCGCCCGTGCACACCGAGGCGACGCGCTCGGCCTTGGCCGCCAGCTTGGCCACGCCGTCGAGCAGCGCGCGCGGAAGCGGCGCCTCGACCAGCGCCGTGCCGCCGCAGACGATCAGCGTGTGCGGCGCGCGCGCCTCGGCCAGCGGCCGTGTCTCCACGCGCAGCCCCGAGCTGGTCTCGACACTGCCCTCGACGCCGAGCACGTCGAGCTCGTAGGGCGCCGGCCGCCCGTTGAACAGCAGCAGCCGGTTGGCCACCGAGAAGACCTCCAGCGGGCCGACGAGGTCGAGCGACTGCACACCGGGCGGCGCGACGAGGGCCACGCGGCGTTTTGGCGGAATTTGTGGGGTCAATGTCATTTCTGCCAGCATAGCAGCGCGTCATGCTGGTGGCACACACACACCACCATGGACGAGGAGCTGCGATGAGCACCGAACAGACGACACCCCCTCCGAGCAACCCGCGCTTCGGCTTCGTGATCTACCCGCGCTTCACGCTGATGGACGTGGTCGGCCCCTTCGAGATCTTTGGACGCGTGCCCGGCGCCGAGGCGCTGCTCGTCGCCGAGCGCGCGGGGATCGTTCGCACCGACCTCGGCGTCGGCGTCGAGGCCGCGGCGAGCTTCGACGACTGCCCCGAGCTCGACGCGCTCGTCGTACCCGGCGGCCCCGGCCAGCGCGAGCAGCTCGACAACGCCAAGCTGCTCGACTTTCTACGCCAGCGCGCGCCGCGCGCCCGCTGGATCACCTCGGTGTGCACGGGATCGCTGCTGCTCGGCGCCGCCGGGCTGCTCGAGGGGTATCAGGCGTCGTGTCACTGGGCGGCGCTCGACCAGCTCGCGCAGTACGGCGCCACGCCGGTGAGCGAGCGCTACGTCATCGACCGCGACCGCGCCAGCGGCGGCGGCGTCACCGCCGGCATCGACTTCGCGCTGGCGCTGGTGGGGCGCGTGTGGGGCGAGCCGCTGGCGCGCGCGCTGGCGCTGGGGCTCGAGTATCGGCCGAGCCCGCCCTTCGATGGCGGCCACCCGAGCGTCGAGTCCGAGCCGGTGGTCGCCGCCGTGCGCGCCGCCCTCGGGCGCTGAGACGGCGCACCGCGCGCGACACAGCCACGCGGCACGCGGCGGCTAGCGGCGCAGCGTGACCTTGATCGTGCGCGCCGTATCGACGCACACCGCGTCCTGAAAGAACGGGCTCTCGTAGTGGCGGTAGTTGATCTTGTTCCAGCTGGGCAGCTTGTTGGGATCGAAGCTGCCCCACTCGACGAGCGTGATGAACAGCGTGCGCGGCCAGCTGTAGGACGACAGCGCGTCGGGCAGCGCCAGCGTGATCGTCTTGCCGCCCGATAGGTCCACCGGCGCGGGCGTCGAGATCACGCTCTCGATCTTGTTCTGCGAGTAGTTCATGACCATCGCCTGCACGAAGCCGCGGCAGTCGTTTTCGACGGCGCCGGGGATGCACGTGGCGTTCTGCGGCACGCCGATCTCGAAAGTCAGCTTGGTCTTGCCCGGGTAGTCTGGCTGCTCGCCGCGGCGGTAGCCGAGCGCCACGTCGTGTCGCCGCTGGTAGCCGGCGGGCGGCACCTTCACCGACTGGTAGCCGCGCGAGACGTCGCCGTCGACGGCGGCCCAGGCGGGCGTGTTGAGCACGCCCGTTTCGGCGAGGTAGCCGCCGATCAGATACTGCGTGCCCGGCGTGAGGCCGATGAAGCGAAAGGGCACCTTGTTGCCAGCGCGCAGGTCGACGTCGACGACGAGCGATCGCACGGGCGCGCCCTTGATGTTGGAGGTCAGCGCGACGTAGACCTTGCCGCGACAGTCGTCGCCCGGCGTATTGCCGCAGCTGATGCGCGGACAGCCTTGCGGATCGATCCAGACGTGGCCCGTGATGACGCCCGCGCCGGGGCTGTCGCTCTGCGGCATCACGTCGTCGGGCAGCGTGTCGACGCTGGCGTCGGCGATGGGCGTGCCCGTGTCGGGCGACGGCGGCGCGCTGTCAGGTGCGGGCGGCATCACGTCAGGCGATGGCGGCGCGGCGTCGGCTGACGGCGCCGTCGTATCGGCCGACGGCGCGGCGATATCGGACGTGGTCGGGCCCGCGCCGTCGGGCTGCTGGTCGATGCTGCGCTCGCCACAGCCGGCGGCCACCGCGGCGAGCGTCGCGAGCAGAACTAAGGGAAAGATCACGCGAATACGGGGCATCTCGGTCCTCACTTTCCTCGTGAGGCGAGATCGCCGCCGTTGGTTGCAGCGCGCTACCAGGGCGCGGCGAGGCGCGACTTGAGCTGCTGGCCCCAGGGCGTGGGCTGAAGCTGCATGTTGACGCCGCAGCCCACGCCGGGATCGACGATCAGGTTGGGCGGGCAGCGCATGTGAAACGTCCAGGCCAGGTGCGGCACCTCGAGCTTCTCGGCGAGCGCCTGCAGGTTGGCCACGTCGGTGAGCGAAACACCCGACGACGGCCCGAACTCGCCGATGATCACCGGCAGCGTCGCGGCCGGCTGCGTGACGAGCTTGGCGTGCTCGGAGCTGGGGTCATAGACGTGCACCTCGTAGGCGATGTTGGCGCCGCCGCCGGCGGTGATCGGGTGCGAGACGTAGTAGTCGAGCCGCCGCGCCCAGGCGCCGGTGCCCTGCACGGCGATGATGTGGCTCTGCGCGCCGAGCTTGCTCTCCACCGCGCGGATCGCCGCCACGGTGTCGTTCATCGCCTTCCAAACCTCGGCGTCGCGTGCGCCGTCGAAGTTCTGCTGCGGCTCGTTGCACAGGCCGTAGAGCACGTGCTTGTCGGCGGCGAAGGTCGTCGCCAGAAGCTCCCAGGTCTTGGCCGTGGCTGCCGTCGGCCAGCCGAGCTGAGAGAACGTCGCATCGACCCACAACGAGAGCAGCACGTAGACGCCCGGCTTGGTGCCGATGTGATCGACGATGGCTTTGACGTCGGCGAGGTACTGCGCGTCATCGGTGACGGGCTTGTAGTGCACGCGCCCTTCGGCCTGGGCGTAGCTCTCCAGATCGAGGCGGATGAAGTTGGCGCCCCAGCCGACGAGCTCGTCGATGCGGCGCTTGACCTCGGCGACGTTGGGCGGATTCCAGGTGCACGCGTTGCACGAGCGCGTGTCGTGCAGGTTGGCGCCGCGGCCGTG
>JAGQIK010000698.1 GCA_020431405.1 Myxococcales bacterium | reverse complement strand
TGATGCTCGAGAGCGCCCGCGAGCAGACAGACAGCCTCTTCGTGCTGCCGCAGGACGTGGTCTTTCCGACGGATCTGTTCCCGCTGCTGCTGCTGGTCGCGCATCCGCAGGTGGGCGACTTCGGGCTCGAGGTCAAAGACGCCGAGGGACTGCGCGCGCTGCGCCAGGTGTTCGGCCAGCAATGGGAGGACGCCGACGAGGACTCGCTCGCCTATCGTCTCGGCAAGGCGCTCGCAAAACGCGGCTACCTCGTGGCGCGCGACAGCCTGCCGCCTCCGCAGCTGTCCTTCGACGCGCCGGGTATCTACCGCTTGCAGCACGCGTCGCTGCTGTTTCGATCGGAATCGTCGGCGGTGATCACCGACCCGCAGTTCGCCTTCGCCACCGAGCAGAGCTGGATCGGCCAGCACAGCCTGCCCGCCGTCGATGCGATCCTGATCTCGCACTCGCACGGCGATCACTTCTGCCCGGTGAGCCTGATGCACTTTCCGCGCGACACGCCGATCGTCGTGCCGCGCGTGGCGGCGCGCTCGATGCTCGCCGAAGACATGGCCCATCTGCTGCGCGAGGCGGGCTTCACCAAGGTCATCGAGGCCGGCTGGCACGAATCGCTGACCTTTGGCGACATCGCCGTGCGTACCTATCCATTCTATGGCGAGCAGCCGTGGATCACGTTCGGGTCGCCCGTAGAGGCGTTTCGCAACGTGGGCAACACGTACGTGGTGCAGAGCGCCGGCACCACCAGCTGGTTTCTGATCGACTCGGGCCACGAGCACGGCCATTCGATGAGCGACGTCTGTCGCGAGGTCGTCGAGACACACGGCCGCATCGATCTGGTGTTGAGCAACCTGCGCATCTTCCGCTGGCACAGCGGACAGATAGACGGCACCGGCCGCTATCTGTTCTGCTTTCCGCTCGACAAGCTCGCAGCGCCGAGCACGTGGCCCGACGATCAGCTGATGACCTTCACGCCCGCCGAGATGCGTCACTTTCTGCGCCAGGCGCAGCCGACGTACTTTCTGCCGTACGCCCACTGGTGGCAGCCGCGCGAGGCGGGCCCGCACGTGGTCGACGAGGTGCGCAACGAAGACGAAATGCTGCAGGCGGTAAGAGGCGACGGCGCCGACGCGCTGCGCTGCACCGAGCTTTTGCGCTGGAACGTTGGCTCGAGGGCGCGGATCGAGGGCTCTCGCATCACGATCCAGCAGCCGTCGCGCTAGATATCGCGCACTTCGATGCGCCGTGGCGCGTATCGAAACCGCCCCTGGCTCGCAGACTGCTCATGGCTCTGCGCACAGCGACACACAGGGGTGGAAGGATGCGGCTTTGGCTAGGCGTCGTGCTGGCGCTGGGGGTGCTGCTGCCGAGCGCGACGGCGCGCGCGCAGTGCGCCGATCCGCCCGACGTGCTGATCGTGCTCGACCGCTCGGGCAGCATGTCGCAGGACAACAAGTGGAACGACGCCAAGACGGCGATCAACAACCTGCTCACGAGCTACTCGAGCACCGTGCGATTCGGCCTGCTGCTCTTCCCGTCGGCGGGCGGCTGCCAGATCAACAAGCTGCAGGTGGCCCCGGGGCTCAACACGCAGGCCGCGATCCTAGCGGCGCTCAACGGCACGTCGCCATCGGGCAACTTCACGCCGCTGTCCGGCGCGATGATCGTCGCCGACAACTACCTGACCTCCATCGACCCCGGCGTCGCCAAGTACGTGCTGCTCATCACCGATGGCGTCAACGGCTGCGCGCCGGCCGACCCGGTGCCGCCAGTGCAGACGCTGCAGACACACGGCATCAAGACGTACGTGGTGGGCTTTGGCAGCGGCGTCGATCCGACGCAGCTCAACGCGATGGCGACGGCGGGCGGCACGGCGCTGTCGGGCTCGACCAAGTACTACTCGACGGCCAACTTCTCGCAGCTCGACGGCGCGCTGCAGTCGATCGCGGGCACGCTGACCTGCTGCGGCAACGGCACGCTCGACCCCGGCGAGCTCTGCGACACGGGCATCAGCGGCGGCCCGGGAGCCTGTCCCACCTCGTGCAACGACGGCAACAGCTGCACGGCGGACTCGCTAAGCGGCGCCGGCAGCTGCTCGGCGCAGTGCGTGTTCACGCCGATCACGGCGCCAGCGAATAACGATGGCTGCTGTCCGCCGGGCGCCAACTCGGTGACCGACAACGACTGCCCCGTGGTCTGCGGCAACGGCCTGCGCGAGCCCGGCGAGCAGTGTGATACGGCGATTACCTCGGGCCCCGGCAAGTGTCCGACGGCGGCAGACTGCAACGACAACGATGTCTGCACGGCCGACTCGGTGAGCGGCAGCGGCTGCAGCACGACGTGCAGCAACACGCCGATCGCGGCCAACGCGACCACGGCCGACGGCTGCTGTCCGGCCGGCGCGACGGCCGCCACCGACAAGGACTGCGCGCCCGGCTGCGGCAACGGCACGCTCGACAGCGGCGAGCTTTGCGACTCCGCCATCAGCAGCGGGACGGGCAAGTGTCCGACGCTGGCCGACTGCAACGACAACAACGCCTGCACCACCGACAGCGTGGGCGGCGCGCCGTGCCAGCGCGCGTGCGCGCACGCGGCCAAGGCAGCCAACGCGACCACGCCCGACGGCTGCTGTCCGGCGGGCGCCAACGCGCTGACCGACGCCGACTGCAGCGCGGTGTGCGGAAACGGCGTGCTCGAGCCGGGCGAAGGCTGCGACAGCGCCATCGGCGCCGGCGCCGGCAAGTGCCCGAGCAGCGCGGCCGACTGCGACGACAACAACGCGTGCACCATCGACGCGGTCAGCGGAAGCGGTTGCAGCGCGACGTGCACGCACAGCGCTAAGGCCGCCAACAAGACGACCAAGGACGGCTGCTGTCCGGCAGGCGCCACGGCCGCGACGGACGCCGACTGCTCGGCGGGCTGCGGAAACGGCGTGCTCGAGCCGGGAGAGACCTGCGATCCCGGCATCACCTCCGGCTTCGGCACGTGTCCAACGCAAGCGAGCTGCGACGACAACGACCCGTGCACGGTGGACGTGTTGGCTGGCAGCGCGTGCACGCTCAGCTGCGGCCACGTGCCGGCAACGCCCAGCACGACGACGGCGGACATGTGCTGCCCGCCGGGCGCCAACCACAGCACCGACATCGACTGCAGCGCCAGCTGCGGCAACGGCGTGCTCGAGCCCGGCGAGCTGTGCGATACCGCGATCACCTCCGGCGTGGGCCGTTGCCCGACCGCTGAAGAGTGCAAGGACAGCGACCCGTGCGTCGATTCGCGCCTCTCGGGCAGCGGCTGCGCGCTGCGCTGTGTGGGCGCGAAGGTCGGACCGCACCCGGAGGACAAGGACGGCTGCTGTCCCGAGGGACACACGCTCGAGACGGATGCCGACTGCCTGCCGCCATGCGATCCAGACCAGACCAGCAACTGCGTCGACGTCTGCAAGGGCGTCAAGTGTCCGTCGGGCAAGTACTGCCTCAAGGGCCGCTGCATCGACTTCCCCGACGTGCCCGACGGTGGGCTCGGCGGCGACGGCGGCATCGGGCTCGGCGACGGCGGCACGAGCTTCAACGCGCCGGACGGCTGCAACTGCCGAGCGGGCGGCGCGGGCGCGCCGGGGGCGGGGCTGCTGCTCGTGCTCGGGTTGCTGGTGCTGCAGCGGCGTAGTCGCCGGCGGCGCTAGCTACACCGCCGCCGCGCCGCGTGTGATCAGTCGCTGCGTCTCCTCGCGGCGCTCGAGCAACAGCTCGCGCAGGGCGGCGGCAGCAGGCGGCAGCCGCTCCACGCCGCGGTGCAGCAGTGACAGCGGGCGCATCACGGGCGTGCGGCGAGAGCGTCGCTCGACGAAGCGGCCGAGGCGCAGGTCGCGTGCGACGGCGGCGCGGCTGAGCAGCGCCATGCCGATGCCGGCGCGCACGCTGGTCTTGACGGCAGCGATGCCGCTCAGCTCCATCACGATCTCGGCGCCGGGAAAGTGCTCGGCGAGCAGCGCACGCGTGGCGGAGCCGTCGGGGAACGTCACGAAGCGCGGCGCGGCGCCGCGGCGCGGCTGCTCGTCGCGGGCGCTGCGCACGACGATCAGCTCGTCGCGCACCCAAGGCTCGCCCTGATCGCCGCTGACGATGGCGAGATCGAGCTCGCCGGCGGCGAGCGCCGCCGAGAGCTCGCCGGTGAAGGCCTCGCGCAGGAAGAAGACCACGCCGGGGTAGCGCTTTCGAAAGCGCGCCAGCAGCTGCGGCAGAAGGTAGGTGCAAGCCGTGGC
>JAGQIK010000090.1 GCA_020431405.1 Myxococcales bacterium | reverse complement strand
CCTCCCATCCGTCACTAGCCAGCCGCGCCCGAACGCGCCCCAACCACAAGCGCAGGAGGCGTCCTCCCACGCTCGCGCCCAGCGCCCCGCCCCGCGTCGGCGGCCCGGCGTTCAGTGCTGTAGAACGCTCGTACGCGCTGAAGCGGCTGAATCAGCGCTGGTCGCGGATGCGGTCGCTGACGAGAGAGCTGGGGGCGGGAACGAGGCGGCGCCGACGAAGGGCGCGGCGCGCATGCGTGCGCCGCGGCGGCAGCTACTCTTTGTCGAGCTTGCCCACGAGGGAGAGGGTGAAGAACGCGCCCATGTACTTCATGTGCGGCACGACCTTCATGTCGACCTTGTACCAGCCGGGGTTTCCGGGCACGTCGTCGACGGTGACCTGCGCCTGACGGAGCGGCCGCTCGGCGCGGATCTGCTGCTGCGGGTTCTCCATGTCCACCACGTACTGGTTGATCCAGCGGTTGAGCTCTTCTTGCAGCTCGTTGCGCTGTTTCCAGGAGCCGATGTTCTCGCGCTGCAGCACTTTGATGTAGTGCGCGAGGCGGCTGATGATGAACATGTAGGGCAGCTGCGTGCCGAGGCGATAGTTCGTCTCGGCGGCGCGGCCCTCTTCCGAAGTGCCGAAGTACTTCGGCTTCTGAACCGAGTTGGCCGAGAAGAACGCGGCGTTGTCGGAGTCCTTGCGCATGGTCAGCGCGATGAAGCCCTCCTCGGAGAGCTCGAACTCGCGGCGCTCCGAGATCAGCACCTCGGTGGGGATCTTGACGCGCGTCTCGCCCATCGCCTCGTAGGTGTGCACCGGCAGATCGTCGACCGCGCCACCAGAGCGCGGGCCGATGATGTTGGGACACCAGCGATACTTGGCGAAGCTGTCGGCGATGCGCGCGGCGAGGGCGAACACGGCGTTGCCCCAGCAGAAGTCGTCGTGCTCTTTGGCCGTCTCTTCGTAGCTGAAGCTCTTGACCTGGCCTTCCTCGGCCTTGTACGGCGAGCGCAGCATGAAGCGAGGCATGGCCATGCCGACGTAGCGCGCGTCCTCCGACTCGCGGAAGCCGCGCCACTTGGTGTAGCGCGGGCTCTCGAAGAGCGCCTGCAGATCCTTGAGGTACGGCAACTCCTGGTAGTCCTCGAAGTCGCTGCCGAACATCTTCGGATCGGTGCCCGTCAGAAATGGCGAGTGCGACATCGCCGCCACCGCCGCGCAGTGACGCAGCAGTGCGACGTCGGCCGAGCCGGGGCCGAACTCGTAGTTGGCGATCATCGCGCCGAAGGGCTTGCCGCCGAACTGGCCGTACTCGGCCGTGTACACGTGGCGGTACATACCCGACGTCGTGATCTCCGAGGCGTCCTCGAAGTCGTCGAGCAGCTCCTGCTTTTTGGCCTGGACGACGTGGATGCGGATGTTCTCGCGGAAGTCCGTGTGGTCGACGAGGTACTTGAGACCACGCCAGGCCGTCTCGATCTGCTGATAGCCGTCGGCGTGCAGGATCTCGTCGACCTGATGGCCGATACGGCGATCGAGCTCGGCGATCATCGTGTCGACGGTCTTGCGGTCGACACGCTCGCCGGGCTTGGCGGTCTTGACGAGCTCGGCGATGAGGGCCTGCACGCCTTCGCGCGCTTCTTCATAGCCCTCATCGTCGGGCTTCATCTTCATCTCGGCGACGATCTCCTCGAGCAGCGAGGGTGCCTCGGTGGTGGTCGTCGAGCCGGCCGCTTCTTTCTTGGTAGCCATATCGCCCTCTACTCGCCTTTGTCCTGCTGGCTGAGCTCTTGCATGATTCGCTGCTGCGCCTCGGGATCATCGACGAGCGCTTGCAGGCGCTTGCGGAACGCGGGCATGTTGCCGAGCGGCCCCTTGAGCGAGGTCAGCGCGTCGCGAAGCTCGACGAGCTTCTTCAGCTCGGGCACCTGCTCGCACACCGCGTCGGGCGTGAAATCGCGCATGTTCTTGATGTCGAGGTGAACCGAGAGCTCGTCGCCGTCTTGGCCCGAGAGCTTGTTGGGCACCGCGATGTCGACCGATACCTTCTGCGCCTCGAGGACCTGATTGAAGTTGTCCTTGTCGACGTTGATCGGATCACGCTGCTCGATGGGCGTCTCTTCGTCTCGGCCGGTGAAGTCGCCGATGACGAGAAAGCGCATCGGCAGCTCGATCTCTTCAACGGCGTCGCCCGTGTACGACTTGTAGACGATGTTTACGCGCTCTTTCGGCGCGACAGATCCTTCCTTCTTCGCCATCTGGACTCCGCCTCTTTCGAATGGTCAGTGCGAGGGAGATCTCAATTGTCCCCGGTCGCTACGCACCCGTCAACTTAAGTAGCCGTAATATCTACCCGACCCGTTAGGCCTCGATGCTCAGGGCGTAGCCGCCCTGCTCGTCGACCACCAGGCGCATGGACTTGGACAGCTCGCCGCTGCTCATCTGCTCGAGCAAAGCCTGCGAAATAAGGGGCATCAGCGTGCGCCGCAGGATGTGGTCGATGTTGCGCGCCCCCGTCTCGACCTCGCTGCAGCGCGCCACGATCTGCTCGGGCACGGCCTCGTCGAGCGCGAGCGCGATGCGGTGCGCCCCGTGCACGCGATCGACCAGCTGCGCCAGCTTGAGGTCGACGATCTCGCGCATGGCCGAGGGACCGAGCGGGAAGTAGGGCACGATCGTCATACGCGCGAGCAGCGCCGGCTTGAAGTGTTTCGACAGGATCGGTCGCATCGCCGCCAGCACGTCGCTGCGCTTGAGCCCCGGCGTCTTGCTGATCATGTCCATCATCAGATCCGAGCCGAGGTTGCTCGTCATCATCAACACGGTGTTACGGAAGTCGATGACGCGCCCTTCGCCGTCGGAGAGCTGGCCCTTGTCGAAGACCTGATAGAAGAGGTTCATCACCTCGGGGTCGGCCTTTTCGACCTCGTCGAGCACGACCGACGAGTAGGGCCGCTGCCGCACCGCCTCGGTCAGCACGCCGCCCTCGCCGTAGCCGACGTATCCAGGCGGCGAGCCGATGAGGCGCGAGACGGTGTGCTTCTCCTGAAACTCGCTCATGTTGATCGTGACCATGAAGCGCTCGCCGCCGAACAAGAGATCGGCCAGCACGCGCGCCGTCTCGGTCTTGCCCACGCCGCTGGGGCCCACCAGCAAGAACACGCCGAGCGGTGACTCGGGGTTGGCGAGACCCAGCTTGCTGCCGCGCAGCACCTCTCCGATCATCTGCAGCGCGTAGTCTTGACCACGAATGCGGTCGTGCAGCCGCTGCTCGAGCTCCATCAAGGTGGCCGCCTCGTCCTCGACCATCTTGCCGACGGGGATGCCGGTCCAGTCCGACACGACCGAGGCGACGAGCTCGACCGTCACGTCCACCGGCACCAGCAGCTCGTCGTCTTTGTGCATGGCGTCGAGCTTGGCTTGCGCCTCGATGATCTCGCTGCGCAGCCGCGGCAGGTCCTCGCGCGTCGGCTCGGGCGCTGCGTCTTCGGCGCCGGCCTCGCCCGCAGCCGCAGCCGCAGGCGCGGGCGCAGCCGCCGCGTCGGGGGCAGCCGCCTTCGCGTCGCTCGCCGCCTCGTCGCCATCGCCCTGCGCCGCGTCGCCGTCGCCCTGCGCTTCGTCGCCGTCGATGATGTTCGCTACCTGCTGGCGCAGCATGGCGATCTGCTTGACAAGGTCGCGCTGCTCGCGCCAGCGCGTCTCGAGCGAGGTGCGATCGTCGTTGGCCTTCTGCAGCAGCTCGTCGATGGCGCCCAGCCGCGTGCGTATCTCGTCGACGCTCGGATGATCGCCGGCCTCGTTGACCTCGCGCTCGAGCGCCGAGCGCTCGCGGCCGAGGATCTGCACGCGCCGCTCGAGGTCCGATAGCTGCGCCGGCTTGGCGTCTTGCGCGATGGCGACGCGCGCGGCGCAGGTGTCGAGCAGATCGATGGCCTTGTCTGGCAGCTGCCGGCCCGAGATGTAGCGCGCGCTCATCTCGACGGCCGCCACCACGGCGTCGTCGCGGATGCGCACGGCGTGCGTGCGCTCGTAGTTGGGCGACAGGCCGCGCATCATCGCCGTCGCGTTCTCCTCCGATGGCTCGTCGACCTTGACCAGCTGAAAGCGCCGCGTCAGCGCGGGGTCCTTCTCGAAGTACTTCTTGTATTCGGACCACGTGGTGGCCGCCAGCGTGCGCAGCTCGCCGCGCGCGAGCGCCGGCTTGAGCAGGTTCGCCGCGTCGCTTCCGCCCTGCGGGCCGCCGGCGCCGATCATCGTGTGCGCTTCGTCGATGAAGAGGATGATCGGCGTGGGCGAGGCGTTGACCTCCTCGATGACGCCCTTGAGGCGGTTTTCAAACTCGCCTTTGACACCCGCGCCGGCCTGCAAGAGGCCCATGTCGAGGCCGAGGATGTCGATGCCGGCGAGCCGCTCGGGCACTTCGCCGGCGGCGATGCGCTGCGCGATGCCCTCGACGAGCGCCGTCTTGCCGACGCCCGCCTCGCCGACGATGATCGGGTTGTTTTTGCGCCGCCGCGCCAGGATGTCGATGCACTGGCGGATCTCGTGCTCGCGCCCGATCACCGGATCGAGATCGCCGCCGCGCGCCTGCGCGGTGAAGTCGATAGTGAAGCGACCGAGCGCCGTCTCGGGCCCGCGGCTGTGCGGACCGCTCGGACGCGCCGCGTCGCCGCTCGACGCGCCCGCGCCGCCGAGCGCGCGCCCGGCCTCGGCTTCGACCGAGCCGGCGTTGATGTTGACGAGGTTCTTGCGCAGCGTCTCGGGTGTGACGCCGTCGAGCAGATCGACCCACGCCCCGGTGGTGTAGTTGTGCGACGCCAAGAGCAGCGCCGCGAGCAGCGCCGCCGAGCGCAGCGCCGGCGCGCGATGCTCGGTGGAGACGAGCAGCCAGCCGTCGCGCAGCAGGTTGAGCAGCATCGGTGAAAACACCGGCCGCCCGGTGTTGCCCGAGCGCAGCGACTCGAGGTGCCGCTGCAGCGCCGCCTCGACCGCCCCCTTGTCGACGTTGAAGTGCAGCAGCGTGAGGTGCAGGTCCGCGTTGGGATCGGCGAGCAGCTGCACCATCAGGTGCTCGACGGTGACCTCGTAGTGGCCTCGGGCGACGCAGTTGCCGGCCGCCGTCTCGAGCGCGCGCGTGCAGTGCGCGTTGAGCGTCTTGAGCAGCGCAGAAGGGTCGGGACTAAGCATCGGTGCTATGGCTCCTCACAGGGGTGGGACAGAGACGGTTCGCGCTAGGTGCTCTTGCCTGGCAGCACGGACTTGGCCAGCGCAGACTTTTTCAGCCGCGGCCAGCGCTTGTCGGCGCGCGGCCGCGGCTTGCCCAGCCAAGCCGTACGGCCCAGTTTAAGCGCTGGGTTGCCGAGCTGGATCACCGGAACGTGCTCGCGGTCCATCGTCACGTGCACGTCGTAGTCGATGGGGTCGCGCAGGTAGCCGGCCAGCGCGTCGTTGATCTTGGCGCGCTCGCCGCCCTCCGGCGTGAGCTCGACCCACATGTCGAAGTCGTCGGCCTCCACGTCGAGGCTGATCTTGCCGCGGTCGCGCACGCGCGCGCCGAGCATCACGCTGTCGCCGAGCCGCGAGCTCTGCTTGCCGATCAGCGTGAGCTGATCGTCCGGTATCGGCGTCATGCGCTGGCGCAGCTGGCTGACGCCGATCTCGTAGCCGAGCCGATAGCGCAGCATCGAGCGCAGGCCCGACGCCGTGCGCGTGCGCAGCGCGGTCAGCCGCACCTCGCGCAGGCGCGGCAGACGCTCGCCGCCAAAGCCGAGCGCGCGGCTGTAGCCGACGAAGGCCAGCGCCCGATCGAAGAGCGGATCGGGCTTCTCCGCGGTGTCGCCCACGGGGCGCGACTTGGTGAAGGCGCGAAAGAGCAGCGAGTAGAGCCGGTGGTGAAACAGGTCGAGGAACGCGCGTACGCGCTCGCCGCGCTCCTCGTCGGCGATGTTGGCGATGTGCTCGCTGTAGGCGGTGGGCAGCGGCGAGTCCGAGCCGTAGAGCCCGAGAAACGTCGCCGTGACCTGCACGCGCTCGTCTTCGGGCCTGAGCTCGATGCTCTCGACGTCGGTGGCCGGGTGCGCCAGCGACAGCGAGGGCCGGATGCGCACCGACTCCTCTTCTGGCGGCCCTTCGTGGCCGATGCGCACGCGGCTGTTGAAGAGGCGCTCGATGAGCAGCAGCGACTGGTAGAACGAGACCTGCGAGGCGCGCTGCTGCAGCTCGACCAGCTGCTGGTCACGCTGCAGCTGCTCGGGCGTGACATGCGGCTGCGTACCGTCGTCTTCGCGCCAGGCCACCGCTTAGCTCTCCCACTCGCGCGCTTCGGCGTCGTCGAGGCGCTCGGGGCCGAGCCGTCGCGGCCAGCGCAGGGTGTCGCCGCGCTGGCTGCGTCGCATGTGCGTCTCGCTGTAGACGTTGAGCGGCGTGGCCAGCGCGATCACTTCGTCGAGCACGCAGCCGAGCAGGAAGGCCTCCGGTCCGGAGCCGACCACCGACTCGTCGATGAGCAGCGTGGTCAGCTCGCCCGAGATCGGCGTGCCCGCGAAGAGGCGCTGCTGCGCCTCGCTCTGCGCCTCGAGCAGGCTGTCGACGAGCAGCTGGTGCGCGCGCGCCGACTGCTGGTCGACGATCGTCCGGTAGTTGTAGAGATCGAGCAGGTCGCGCAGCGCCGACAGCTCCGTTAGCGGCCGCTGCGTCAGCGCGAGGTGCGAGACCAGCCGCAGCCTCAGCACCTCGCCCAGCGGGAAAGGCACCGGCATCGTGATCGCGGTGATGTTGCGCGCCACCAGCGCGGCCGGCACGGGGCTGCCGTCGCCGAGCTGCGCCAGGCGCGTCAGGTCGCCGACGCCCAGCGCGCGCGGCAGCTGGCCGTTGGAGGCGACGATGTCGACGAGGATGATCTGATCGTCGGGCGGGAGCTCGCCGCCGTCGGAGATGCGCATGTACGTCTGCACCTCGCCGTCGAACAGCCCGCGCCGAAGCTGCGCGAAGCCGCCGCCGCCCTCGCGGTCGAGCTCGCTGAGCAGCGAGTAGTCGCGCGTGGCGCCGCGCCGCGTGCGCCCGCTGACGCCCTCCACGCGCAGGATCTCGTAGTGCAGGTGGCGGCCGGCAGGACGTACGCGGTACTCGATCTTCGCCAGGTCGCGCAGGATCGGGTCGGCCGAGTGCGAAAACGCGTTGACCACCGGCGTGCAGCCGAGACGCACGTTGGAGCCGGTGACGACAAAGGAGCCGCCGCGCTCGGTGTTGAGGTTGAAGCGCAGCGTGAAGCGATCGCTGATGCCCTGCTGGCGCAGCGCCTGCCAGATGCCGGCGACCTCGACGTAGAGCATGCGCTCGGGGAAGGCGAAGTACTCCTGCAGCACGCGGTAGCCTTCGAAGGAGCCGCCAGGGTAGTCGAGCATCGCCTCCTGCTCGGCCAGCCCGCGCGCGCGCAGCCGCGCCGGCAGCCGCGCGATGACGCGCCCGCGGTCGCCCAGAAGCTCTACCGAGTCGAGCGCCGTCAGCAGCCACTCGAACAGCGAGTAGGTGATCAGCGGCTCGCCGTGAAGGTGCAGCACGAAGGCTGCTTCCTGCTCGTCGGCGAGCCGTCCGCCGCCGCTGCGCACACCGCGCGCCCGCGCGCCGCGGCCGTGGCGCAGCCAGGTCTCGCCCGACATCTCGAGCGTCAGGTGTGACGACGCGCCGCGCGCCTCCCACTTGAGCTCCTCGATGCGCAGATCGCCGACGGCCACGTCCATCGCCGTGCGGAAGCGGCACTGCGTGCCGAGCACCGGCACCGACCAGATCTCGGTGCCGCGCGGCACCACGCTCGGCGTGTCGCTCGAAAGCTCCACCGTGGCCATCGAGGGGATCGGACAGAGGTAGTGTGGGAAGAGCACGTCGAGCAGCAGCTGGCAGATGTCGCCCACCGACGCGGCTTGGCGCTCGGTGATCTTGCTCGAGATGAAGGCGATGCCCTCGAGCAGTCGCTCGACGTCCGGATCAAATCCCTGCCGCGCTAGGCGATTGGCCGCGCGCGGATAGGCGTTCGCCATCGCCGCCCCGCCGTCACGCAGGAAGGCGAGGTGCTCGCGATAATAGGGATGATCGGCCACGCGATCAGTCTACGCGACCTTCATCTCGCCCGACGACTGGATCGTCGTGCGAAACACAGCCGGCGTGCGGCCGTCCTCGGTGACGATGGTGGCGACGATGTCGAAGTGCAGCTGGAACGGGTCGGCGCCTTCGACGTAGGCGACGCTCACGTCGACGAGGCGCGGCTCGTACTGATCGATGGAGCGCATGATCTCGCTGCTGAGCAGATCGATGGCGCGCGTGCCGCGCAGCACGTCGGAGAAGTCGCTGGTGCCGTAGTCGGGAACGGTGCTCGAGCCGCCGTGGCGCGCGTTGAGCATCGTCTGCAGGTGGCGCCGAATAGACGCGGTCAGCTGAGCTGGATCACTGGCCAGCCCGCGACCTTCGCTGTCGGGGAACTCGATCCGCTCGAGCAGCGGTCGATCATAGGCCATGGGTCACGCGGGAGAGGGGGGCTCGAAAGCCCCCCTGCAAGCCCGTGCTTCTGACCGTTGCTACTTCTGGCCTTCTTTGTTCGCGAAGTCCCAAACGGCGCCCTTGCCGCTCTTGTGATGCAGCTTGAAGTAGCCGTAGGAGAACGAGACGTCGAGCAGCACGCCGAGGTCGTTCTTGGTGTAGACGGGGGGATTGGTGACCGAGACGCGCGCGATACGGGCCTTTTTGAGCGAGATCTGCGCGAAGTTCTCGTAGTTGCCCTTGCCGCCGCCGGGCTCGTCGCTCTTGCCGACCTGCATCAGGTAGATCTCGGCTTCGCAGCGCGTGCCCTCGATGAAGGACTTGTAGAGGATCGGCATCGACTTATCGATGTCGATCTGGCAGTTGAACGTGCCGTTCTGCATCATCGACTTGGTCTCGCCCGACTCCGGGTTGACCTGGACGTACATCGAGTGATCGCAGGCGAGGATACGCATCATCTTCTCTGGGTTCTTGCCATCGAGAAGAGGCGTCTTCTCACTGGTGAAACCCTCGATGACACCCTCGCCCTCGCTTTTGACCCAGAGATAGCCGTATTGAGACATTCAGTTCCTCCTGGCATCCCCGCGTCCCTCCCGGCTGCGGGGCGCTACGTTGAGCGCAGACTGTCCGCCAGTCTGTGTCTAGATGTGACCGATCCATACTACAGCGTCGGTCGGCGGTTTGGGGCGCGATCCGTCGAGGTTGGCCGCACCTCGGCGACGGCTGCCTGGCGGCGGAGGCGAGCCTCGCTGCGGGGGCGAACCGACACCGAACGTGCAGGCCGCGGCGAGCGAGCCGCCCAGCAAGCGTCGTCGATTGATCAGAACACGGGTATTCTTTTTACTTAGCTGGTGGCTAGACATCTTACAAGCCCCACATCGTTGCCACCCATGCTTCTCAGTCTCCCTTGTCGCTCGGATAGCCGGCGACGAGGTCGGCGAGGGTCAGCTTCTTGCCGCGTTCCCCCGAGTAGAAGTCTTCCGAGTCGGTCATGGCGTCGCCGGATTCGGCATCGACTGTGATATGCCGCGGAGCGGCCTTGCCTTCCCAACGGTCTGCGCCTTCGATGCCGATAGCGCGCAGGTTGGCCTGCTTGCGCGAGACCTCGGCGAACCAGCGCAGAAACCCGATCGGATGGTAGGCGTAGACGATGCCGTCGCTGGGCAGCCCCGTGTGGGCCGACACCGCGGCGCTCCACCAGAGGGTCGGCTTGATCTGCTGGCGAAACATGCGGCGACGCCGCCCGGCCGGCAGCTGCGCGAAGTCAGGGGCCTTGTCTAGGTCCTCCCAGCC
Organism: Myxococcales bacterium; assembly: GCA_020431405.1. Taxonomy (GTDB): domain Bacteria; phylum Myxococcota_A; class Polyangia; genus JAGQIK01. The sequence continues at coordinate 12,316 of JAGQIK010000090.1, read as the reverse complement.
ATCCTTGACCCACTCGGCCTTGTAGCGCAGCGCCGTCTTGCGCAGCGGCTCGCGCCCCGGGTTGAGCCGGAAGAAGTTGCGCAGCTCGCGTCGCGAGAGCATCCCATCGGGGCGCTGGCCGCCCACGGGCCGGTCGATCTTGCGCAGCAGCGCGCTGTCTTGGCAGAGCCGGTTGCCCGTGCCGTCGATGACGCGCCACGCACCTGGATCCACGCGCGCCGTCAACTCGCTGGGGGCGAAGATGGCGAAGTGGATCTGCGACTCGCGGTGCCCGGCCGGCCCGGCCTCGCCGACCTGCCCGATGACCTCGCCCGCCTCGACGTTGCGGCGCAGCAGCACGACCTGTCCGCCATCGAGCTGCGAGCGCCAGGCGGCCTTGCGTGACTCGAGAAGCCACGGCACGGCGCCCTCGCTGGCGGCGTCCTCGGTGGACCAGCCGAGGTGGTAGTAGAGGGAGAAGAAGTGCAGCTGCGCGCGGCCGATGGTCAGCCGGTGCTCGACCAGCGCGAAGTTGCAGCTGCCGATGCCGCAGGGCGGACCGACCCGCGCGGCGACGAGCCGCCCGCGCAACACGGCGCGCACCTTGGTGCCGAGCGGCCAGGCCAAGTGCACGCCGCCGTGCCACAGCCGTGACTGACCGAGCGGGCCGAGCGGAAAGTAGGCGCTGACGTCCTGCTCGCTCGACTCGAAGTAGCGCGAGGCCTGCTGCCGCACGCGCGCGAGCTGCGCTGCATCGCTCGCCGCGGTGCCTGCGGTTAGCCGTGGCGCCCTGTCGCGCGCTGGCGGCGCGCTCAGCGGGAAGCTCATCGCCGAGCCGACCTCGCGAAAGACGCGCTTGAAGTCGAACGGCCCCGGATCCCACTTGTTGGTGCTGACGTGGTAGTGGCCGAGGAAGCCGCGGAAGCTGCGCGGCGACTCGAGCTTGGTCCACATGTGGCGCTTGGCGCTGTCTTGCGGCGAGACGAGCGGCACGTCGAGGATGCGCGTCAGCGCGTGGGTCAGACGCTGCATAGCGACGTATTGCGCGGGCGTGAAGTCGTAGCAGAGGAACTGGTGACCGTGCACGCGGCAGGTCACCGTGGGACGTTCCTTCTTGTAGTAGTTGGGGCTGCGCGCCGCGTCGCCGCGGTTTTGCAGCTCGATGCCGATCGAGATCTCGTTGACGCCGCCGGCGTGAAAGGCGCAGTGCTCGAGGTCGAGCGTCTGGTAGATGGTGCCGTCGTTGTCGACCATGAAGTGCACCGACAGCCCGCGCTGGTTGTGCAGCACGTGGTAGCACATGCGCGCGTCGCGGCAGCCGTCGAGGTGCACCACGATCTGGCGCACGATCTTGCGCAGCCGAGACAGCGAATGCGAGTTGCCCATCAACCGGCGTCGCCGAAAGCGCGTGGTGCGATTCTGCAGCCCGGGGGCAGGGTCCGAAGCGAAGGCCTGGGTGATGTCGTCGCTGCGGTGCGGCAGATACGCCGAGTAGCCGCCGGTGTCGTCGTAGGTCACGACCTCGTGGTCGACAACGTAGCGCTTGCCGCAGACGATGATGCCGCCCGGACGTGGCATCTATTGCTTCGTCATCGCGCCACCGCGCTACCCGTTGTCATCGCCGCCGCCGGCTTTGCACTTGCTGCCTGGCTCGCCGCACAGCGGCAGGCAGCTCTGGAGATACGGCACCGGCACGACCAGCTGCGCGCGCTGCGTGATCTCGACCACGTCGTCGAGCGGGATCGTCTCCGAGCTGACGGCGATGACCAGCGGCCCGTGGCGCTTGACGGCCGTCCAGTGCACCTTGCGCTGCTTGGAGCGCTCCTGCCAGCGGAACGCGAAGACGGCGCCGCGGCGCACGAACTCGGCGCTGAGCAGGCGCGAGCGCAGCGCGCTGCGCAGCTCGTCGCGGATGTGCTTGGAGCCGTGCGAGCAGTTGAAGACGCGCAGGTAGGCCTCGGCGCCCTCGGGGGTCTTGATCAGCGCGCCGTGGGCGTCACCGACGGCGACCCAGCGTACGCGCAGGTCGACCACCAGCTGGCCCTGGCCGAAGTCGAGACGCGAGCTGTTCCAGGCCGGCTGCAGCGCGCTCTTCGGCGGGCAGCCGCACAGCCACAGCAGCGCGGCCATCACGGCCACCACGGCAGCTCGTCGTCGTGCGCGGGTCTTCGCCACGTCTGTTACTGGACCTTGATCAGAACCCAGCGGTTCTTGCCCAGCTTCTGCAAGCTGGTGGTGGCGATGGCGTAACGACCGCTGACCTTGACGACCTTGACCTCGCCGCCGGCGAGCGGCGTCTTGCTGCTGCCCGAGAGCACCACGCCGATCTGGCCCGGCTTGACCCGCGGGTTGTCGCCGATCTCGAGGTGCAGCGTCATGCGGCCGCGATAGCGGTAGATGCTGATGATGCGCGCCTTGGCGCCGCCCTGCGTCTTGCGCTGGCCGTTCTTCTTGGGCGGCCTGCGGCGGTGCGTGACATGCACGCGGCGCCGGCGGCAGTTGCCCTTGCGGCAGCGGCGCCCGGTGTCGCACGACTGCGGCACGCTCCACACCGCGCAGCCCGATGCGTTGGCCTCGCAGACCTCGAACTTGTACTTGCCCATGCAGCGCCGTTCGCCGACGTCGCACTTGGGGGTGCAGCCGGCGCAGACGCCGTTGTTGCAGGGCGCGCCGCTCGGACAGGCGTGCGTCTTCGACCACGCGTTGCAGTCTTCGCCGACGCGCGCGCAGACGATGTAGCCGGTGCTGCCGAGACACTTGCGCTCGCCGGGGGTGCAGCGGTGACAGGTCGCCGCCGGGCCGGAGCGGTCGGCCTTCCACAACAGGCGCAGCGAGTAGTTCGACTCGTCGCGCTTGGAGACCGCGCGCACGCGGATGTAGTAGCGGCCAGGCTCTTCGATAGCGATCACGGCGCGCCGTCCGCCCGCACCCCAGGCGCGGCCTTTCTGGATCCGCACGCCGAGCACGTCGTAGATCGCGAGGTCGAGCTCGGAGTTTCCGTTGTCCCAGTGAAGCTGCACCGTCAGCTTGCCCGGCTTGGGCAGCACGACGTACTTCCAGTCGGTGCGATCACGCTTGGGCGAGCTGACGCTGTCGTTGTGCACGACGCCGATGCGCAAGCGTTTGGCTTTGACGCGGTGCTTGTCGGGTGTGCTGTTGCGGTCGAGACACTTGGCGCTCGTACAGCAACCGCTGTTGGTGAACGTCAGCGATGCGCTGGCTAGGAGCGCCGCCGCCGCTAGGAGGGCTCGCATTCACGCCAACGTAGCACGAGTGTGTGGCCGCGGCTACTTGCGCAACAGCAAGCGCGTGGCCAGCAGCAGCAGACCTAGCAGCAGCACCACGCCGCCGACGACGAGCACCACGCGCACTACGCCCGACGACTTGCCGCGCGTGTCCGCGGCCCCGCCGGTCGCGCCGCTGCCGGAGCCTGCGCCGTCGCCGCCGCGCGTCGGGCCGACCGGCAGCGCCTTGGACGTCAGCGCGCCGCCGCGCACGCGAACGGTGCGAAGCTGGCCGCAGCGCGCCTTCGGCACGTCGAAGGTCAGCACGCGCTGCGCGCCGATCTCGTGGCCGAGGTTGCGCAGCTCGCCGGAGAGCCGCTCGCGCGTCTTGGCCCAGCGCAGCGTGCCGTTGGAGCGCTTGGCGAGCTCGCCGAGATTGAGCAGCGGGCCGCGCTCGTCGATGGGCGAGTAGCCGACGAACGATATCGGCACCCCCGCGGAGGCGGCGCGCGAGCCGACCGCGCGAAAGACGTTCCACGAGGCGACGTTGTTGATGCCGTCGGACACGCCCGTGATCAGTCGCCGCGAGCCCGCCGGCGCCTTGGACAGCGCGCGCAGCGCCAGGTCGAGCGCGTCGACGAGCGCGGGCTGCACGGTGTCGGTTTCGCAGCTGAGCTGCTCGAGCATCGCCTTGGCGCGCGCCTTGGCAGCGCGCACTGTGAGACGCCGCGCCTCGTCGGCGTAGCTGATCAGCGTCACGCGGCTGCGCGCTGGCAGCGAGTCGAGCAGCTCGCCGAGCGCGCTGCGGATGCGGCCGAGGCTCTTGCAGTAGCTCGACGAGTTTTCGACGACCAGCGCCATGTAGAGCGGCTCGCCGAGATCGGCGAAGGACTTGGCCGAGCGTGCGCGCGGCGAGAGCACTTTGTCGTGCTCGTCGAGCAGGCGGTATTCCGAGTCGGGGCGCTGGCGCAGCGTGCCTTCGAGCTCGAGCTCGGAGAGGTAGACAAAGAGCAGCCCGCGCGTGCTGCAGGCGCGGGCGTCGACGCGCTCGAGATGCAGGCGCGGTTGGCTCGCGTGCGCTGCGCGCGCGCCGCCAACGAGCAGCGCGACGGCGATCAGCCATCGAGCCCGCTGCGCGATGGTTCTCGCGCGGCGCGTCACGCCGCCGGCAGGTTGAAGCCGATGCTGGCGCCGCCGAGCACGGCGCGGCCGGTGCGCAGATCGACCTCGAGCCGATCGGCGTGGCGCTTGACCTCGACAAAGGCGCCGCCGCCGCTGTCGGCGACGAGCGATTGCAGGAAGCGCTCGAGCTCGACGGCCACGTCGTCGCTGGCGCCGGCGCGCTCGCCGAAGAACCAGTCGACGGCGTGCGCCAGGCGGCTGGCGAGCAGCTGGTAGGGCAGCGCCTCGCCGCGGCGGGCCTGCTCGCGCGCGGCCTTGCTCAGCGTCGGCGCGCGGCGCACGAAGGCGCGATCGCTGTCGGGCGCGGCCTCCAAACAGATCACGCCCGACTCGGCGAGGTCGCGCGCCAGATCGCTGTCGACGTTGGCTTCGAGCGGCGTCATCACGCGCTTGCCGCTGGCGTTGCGCGTCTCGCGCAGCGAAAGGTCTTCGAGCAGGCCGTCCTCGCGCCCGCTCAGCTGCGTTGGCCAGCCGTAGCGGCCGACGCTGGCGACGACGCGCTCGCCCACGGCGAGGCTCGCGTCGATCAGCGGCACGGCGCTGCCGTCGCGCCGCGTCTCGTCGTAGCCCACGCGCGAGGCCTCGGCTTCGTAGCGCGCGCGCGCCACCAGCGCGTTGAACGCGAGCGCGATCCAGCGCGCCACCGGCTTTTCGCGCAGCGCGCGCAGCTTGTCGTAGGCAGCTTTTTCCAGCGTCGCCTCGGGGTACGGCATGGCGGGCGCCGAGTCGGCGTCGGCGCCGAAAAATTTCGGCGACAGCGACGCGACCACCGGCGTCTGGAAGGCCTCGCCGATCTGCGCCAAGCGCTCGATGGTCGCGGCGTCGTCAGGACGCGCGAAGGCATAGGGCGCCAGCACCAGCGTCGGCGGCAGCGCCTCGCCGTGCGAGAGCTCGTCGAGGCGCGCAGCGAGCTTGTCGACGAGGTCGCTGCGCAGCATATGCACCAGCTCGATGCGCGCGTTTTCGCCGCGGAAGGCCGTGGCGCGCGTCAGCCGGCGCAGCCCGCGCCACAGGCCCTCGACCGCGAGCAGCTGCGGATGCTGCATCACCTGGTCGAGCTGCGCGCAAAAGCGCGCGCCGATGGCGTCGATGGCGGCGTCGAGCGGCGAGGGGCCCGCGCCGTTTGCGGCGCCGGCGCCGCGCGAGCCGCCGGGCACGATGCTGCTGACCATCGAGTCGATGGCGGCTGCTGCGCGCTCCTGGCTCGACGGCATCTCGACCATGTTCATGATGCGCCCCAGCGCGCTGTCCTCGCCCGCGGCGGGCGTCGCAGCCGCGGGTGCAGGCGCGGCTGGCTTGGCGGGCTCGGCGGGCGCCGGCGCGCCACCACCGCTGGCCAGCGCACGGCACGGCTCGAGCAGCGCAGACAGCGGCGCCAGATCGCGGTGCGCGTCGGCGAGCGCGGCGAGCTCGCCGTAGCGGCGCGTGCCGCCGGTGCGGATCGCCTCGAGCGACTTGCACAGCGCGCGTGCGCGCTCGAGCTGCGGCGCGGCGCGCAGCAGCGCACGCGGCGTCAGATCGCGCAGCGCCTTGACCTCGTGGTTGATCTCGATGGTGCCTTTGCCCGAGAGCGTGTCGGGCACCTCGAAGAAGAGCCGCGGGGCCACGCGCTCGAGCGCGGCGTCGAGGTCGGCGGCCTCGGCGATGGCGAGCGACGGCGGCAGCGGCCCGTCGCTCAGAGCGCCCGCGCCGCCGAGCAGATCGGCGATGACCACCACGCGCAGCGGCATGCGGCCGATGCTGGGCGCCTCGCTGTCGCCGAAGGTGAAGCTTACTTTCATGGCTCTCTCGTTTCAGTCAACGCCGGCGAGGAGCGGCACGCGCACCTCGAGGCGGCCGCGCCAGCCGCGGCTGAGCGGCTGCGTCTCGGCGGGGCTCTCGTCGCGCACAGCTTGCAGCACCTGCGCGCGCAGCGACACTTCTTGCCAGCTGCGGTAGGGCGTATCGGCGCGCCAGGTGACCTCGATAGCCGTGAAGCCTGCCGCCTCGAGCGCCGCGCGCAGCTCGGCCTCGACGAACGCCCCGCCGACACCCTCCGCCCAGCGCGCCGCGTCGCCGCGCACCGGCTGCGGCAACGGCGCGCTGGCAAAGAGGTCGGCGATCAACAGCCGGCCACCCGGGCGCAGCACGCGCGCGACCTCGCGCGCCATCACGGCACGATCCTCGAGCCGCACTTGGCTCAACGTGAGGTTGGCGAGCGCCACGTCGGCGCCGCGCGCCGAGAGCAGCGGCTCTTCGAGGCGCAGCCGGTCGCACTCGACGTCGAGCTGCACCAGGTCGTCGACGCTGCCGAGCGGCCGCTCGCCAAGCCAGGCGTCGAGCGACTCGAGGTCGAGCGTGAGGTCCTGCACGCGCGCGCGATGAAACTGCAGGTTGCGGTAGCCGAGCGCCTGGCCGACGTCGGCCGACGCGTCGCGCGCCGCCTCCACCAGCCGCCCGTTGAAGTCGATGCCGATGACGTGCCCCTTGGCACCGACGCGTGCCGCACAGACGGCGCTGCACAGCCCGGCGCCGCAGCCAAGGTCGATCACCACGTCGCCCTCGCGCAGCGACGCGCCGGCGTCGCCGCAGCCGCGGTCGAGCGCGCGCAGCGACTCGGGCAGCTTCTCGAGCAGCGCCGCCGGATAGCCCGACGACAGCGGCTGCCCGTCGTCGCGCGGCGGCAAGGGCTCGCCCGCGCGCGCGAGGATCGCCGGCTCGGGATCGAAGCGCAGCTCGCGCGCCGCCGGTGCGTGCCCGCGGACCGTCACGACGAGGCCGCCGCCGCTGCGCCGCGGCGAAAGGCGCGGATCTGGCCCTGCTCGTCCTCCATCACGAAGCTCAGCACCGGACCATAGAGCTCGCTGACCTGCTCCGGCGTGCAGGTCGGGATCAGCGGCCGCAACACGCGCGGGTCGTAGAAGCGAAAGAACACGCGCTTGCCGTCCGGCAGCTGCGCCATCAAGTTCGAGCGCAGGTGGCGCGCCACCTCGCCGAGGCCGGCGCGCGCGATGGCGAGCACGCCCCAGCTGTGGCCCCAGCCCTCGGAGAAGAGCCAGCGCGCGAAGGCGCGGCGCGGCCGGCAGAGCACCACGTAGGGCAGCGCCCCGCGCAGCTCGGCCGGAATCGCGCCCGGCTCTTGCCACAGCACCGCATAGTCGACGCCGTGGCGCGAGACGCGCTCGGCCACGTCGCAGCGGCAGGCGTCGAGCACGGCGTAGAGCTGCGCCTCGTCGCGCGCGGCGAGCTCGTAGATCTGCTCGGCGATGCTCCTCGGGGTGGCCGCCATGGCTGTTGGCTCTACTTGGGGTCGATGCGCAGCGAGTCGAGGGTTAGCGGTGGATCGTAGTAGAAGCGGTTGGTGTCGACGACCTGCCCGCCGCGCACCACCAGCACCCGCGACTCCATGCTGACGTTGCCGGCGTTGCGCGCCAGGTGCTCGAGGGCGGCGTGGTCGGCGTTGGTCGCGCCGCGCGCCACGTGGTCATAGCGGCTCTCGCGCTCGAGCGGGTGTGTATGGGCGATCCAAACCACGCGATCGATGCCGGAGTCGCGTTGATCGGGAAACGCCATGTTCATCGACAGACCACCGCCGACGTGCAGCAGGTAGAAGTCGTTGACCTGTGCGAGGCTGACCTCGCGGTCGCCCGAAGCGTGGGTGATCTGCGCCAGCTGCCGGTCGGTGGGCTGACGCGTGAGCACGTAGTAGTGACCAGCCACGCCGCGCCGGATGCTGCGCAGCGGCCCATGCACGTTGTAGCCACTGGCGCGATAGCTCGCGACGATGTCGTCGGGCGTTGCGGACATGGAGGCGATTCTAGCAGCGCGTGCGCCTTTTGGGGCCGTGGGGCCCGCTGCGATCGAGCCACGCTGCCGCGGTGGCACGGTTGGTCACGTGCGGGACTGGGTCGTCTCGCACCCGCGAACATTCCGCGTTTTTTGCATGCCGCCGAAACCTCACGACATCGCGGACGGTCTGTCTCTTGCTTGATCCAATGCTGGGATCGCAACGAGCAGTGGAGGTGTGTCATGGGACTGCTCCGGCGGCTTTACTACCAGAGCGAGGTGCTGCCGCGCATCTACGACGTGGTGCACGAACAGTGGGAAAACGCGCGCTACCTCGTCGACGGCTATCGTTTTGACAGCTCGCTGGCGGTGGACACCACCGAGGTGATCGACAAGAAGCTGCTCGGCGACCGCTGCTCGCGCTCCTATGTCGCCACCCGACCGGCCGTCTTTCATCGCGCCATGCACCGGTTGATCGACCGCTGCTCGCTCGAGCCGGCGCTCTGCGACTTCGTCGACCTCGGCTCCGGCAAGGGCCGCGCGGTGATGCTCGCGAGCGACTATCCATTTCGTCACATCGTTGGCATCGAGCGCGACCTGAGCTTGCACGAGACCGCTCAGCGCAACCTCGCCGTGTACCGGCTGCAGACGGGACGCGGCCATCGCGTCGAGCTTCTGCACGCGGACGCGCGCGACTACCGCTTCGGCCCCACGCCGCAGGTGGTCTATCTCTACGACCCGTTCGACGAGCGCGTATTGATGCCCGTCGTCGGCAACCTCGCCCGCGCCGTTCACCGCGCGCGGACCAACGCTTATGTCATCTATCACCAGCCGCTCGCACAGCAGGTGCTGCGCTCGCGCTCCGACGTCGACGTCATCGACTACGACATCGAGGACGACGTGGCGCTGTTTCGGCTCGGCTGGGCTGGATCGCTGCACTGAGCAGCGACGGAGAAAGAGAGGAGCACAGGAGGTGACACCATGTTCGGCGTCGGATTCCTTGGAGGCGTGATCGGGTTGATCTGTGGTGCGATGACGGGTGGTGCGCTGGGCGGAACGCCAGGCGCGATCATCGGCGCCATCGTCGGCGGTGCCGTTGGCCACCTGACGTTGGGGTTCTTCAACCGCGTCGCGCAATAGGATGGCGCAATAGGATGTGGCGCTAGAAGGGCTTGCGCCGCAACGTCACGTCGTAGTCGGCTGAGCACTGCTGCTGCAGCGCCAGCCGTCCGCGGATCTCGTCTGCCGAGATGACCGCGAGCGTGCTCGCTTCGTCCTGAATTCCGACCTCGGCAGCGCTGTCGTCGGCATAGGTGCACCCCGCGGCGCCGTCCTCGACCGGCAGCCACCAGCCCCCCTCGAGGTGCAGCGCGTCGCCGCACAGCCGGCCCAGCACGCGGTACTCGTTGTCGACGATGAAGGTCACGTCGTTGCCCTCGTGCGCCACGACGACCCAGTCGAGCGCGCACGATGGGATGCTCTCGCCGAGATGCGTGCCTTCGCATCCCGCGCTGGTGATGGTCACCGTGCCCGAATCGAACCAGCGCGTGCCGCTCATGTCGATGGCCGGGGCGGTGGTGCAGCTCGGCAGTCGTGCCGTGCCGCGGATCAGGTAGGGGCCGTCGCCAGCGCTACAGCTGACAGACAGCAGCACCGCGCAAACAGAAACGGGAACGCAAACGAGCCGAGACATGTCCCCCTCCTTGCTAGAGCGTCCGTATCAAGGACTGCAAGCAGGGGGCCAGCGTCTCGGCTCGTGTCGCGCAGCGCGGCTACTGCTGCGGGCAGGTGGTGTCGTAGAGCTTCGCGCTCCAGCAGCCCATCTGGCCGCCGTTGTAGCTCGGCGCGAGGATGCTGCCCTCGAGCGTCTTGGTGTTGAAGACGATGGTGGCCTGGCCGCTGCCGACGGGTTTGACGTCGTAGCTCAGCGTGGCGACGCCGTCGGCGTCGAAGGCGATGCTGGCGGTGCTGCCGAAGTGCTGGTGCGCGGGGTCGATGATCTCGCCGGCGACGTCGACGCCGGCGCTGCTGCTGGCGCTCCAGTCGATCTTCAAGCTCGCCGCGCCGCTGCTGAGGTCGTTGAGCGTCCAGCTGCCGCTGCTGCCGTCGAGCTGCGCGGTGCCGCTGGTCACGAGCGCGCCGTCGCGGCGGATGGCGATGTCGACGGTGCCTTGCAGGAAGTGCGGCGTCACGCGGCCGCTGCAGGGGTGCGTGCCACCTTTGAGGTCGCGACAGGTGGCGCTGGCGACGAGCGCCTTGCCGTCCCAGGTAAAGCCCGACGCGATCAGCGTGCCGTAGATGTTGGCGTAGGGCGTGACGCCAGCGCCGAGAACGAGGCCAGCGGCGCCGCTGCGCAGCGCGGCGTTGATGACGTGCTTGAAGGTCTTGCGGCCGCTGGTGCTCTGCTGCTGCGTCGCCTGCGAGGTATCGCCGCCGTTGCTGAGGGCATCGCGTCGCGCCTGGGCGAGCAGCTCGAAGTTGATCAGGAAGCTCGACTTGGGCGGCAGCTTGATGCCGTGCTGGCTGCTGTTGACGTCGTCGGGGCCGGTGGACGGTTCGCCCGGCGAGAGCGGACCGCACGCGGCGAGCACGGCGGTGAAGGTGATGATGGCGGTGAGGGTGAGCAGTTTGTTCGTCGTCTTCTTCATGTGACCTCCTCGGCTCCGTCTGACGTGATGAAGAGCAACGACTGGGCCAGCGCGAGCGGCCAAGAGATCCGGTTAGATGCACGTGGTGGTGGCAGGGCGCGATCGTTTGCGAACTGAACACTGCTCGGCTCGCGCGAGGCCAAATGACTGAATTCAAGAGAGAAATTGGGCTTGTTCACATATTGAACACCGCAACTTGGGTGCCTACACGCGCGCGTGATAGCGTTTTGAGGATGCGATCAGCCCTCGGCGTGCTCGCGCTGCTGCTGCTGTGGACGCCCGCGGCCCACGGCGCCCCCGAGGACACCAGCGCGCCCGTGATCAAGCACGAGCCGGTGCAGAGCTCGGCGCCCGCGCGCGCGGTGACGATCGCGGCGACGATCAGCGATCCGAGCGGCGTGGCCTTTCCGCTGCTCTACTTTCGCGTGGTGGGCACCACCAGCTGGAGCCGCGCGACGATGGTCGCCGAGGGCGAGACCTTCCGCGCCGTGATCCCAGCCTTCAGCGCGACCAAGAACGGCGTCGAGTACTACATCGAGGCGTTTGACAAGAAGGGCAACGGGCCGACCTACCACGGCACGCGCATGCGGCCGCACCGCATCGCGATCAAGAAGGGCAAGGCGCCCGTCGCGACGAGCACGCCCTGGTACAAGCGCTGGTGGATCTGGGCAATCGGCGGCGCGGTGGTCGCCGGCTCGGTGACCGCCATCGCGATCGCCGCCAGCAGCGGCGACAGCGGCAACAACCCGCCCAGCGGCGCGACGCTGGTCATCTCTGCGCCGCCGCCGGCGCCTACGCTGCCGGGGCTATGATGATGCGCACGTCGTCATTGCTGATGCTGCTGATCACGGCGCTCGTCGCCGGCTGCGCGAGCGACGTGGGGCGCGACTTCGCGGTGCGCATCGCCCCGCTCTCGGCCACCTGCCCGGTGCCCTCGCTGGGCGCGCGCTTGACGGTGGGCGACACCACGGTGTGTCCGCTCGAGCGCGACGCGCAGAGCGGCGACTTCAAGGGCAGCTGCGCGACCAAAGAGGTCGGCAAAGACATCGGCGTCGAGCTCGAGTACACGGCCAGCCCGGCGGGCCAGACCGTGATCGTCGCGCGCGCTTCGACCAAGGCGACGATCCCCGAGCAAGGCGAGGTCAACATCGCGTTTCAGGCGAGCGACCTGACCTACCCCGACGAGGACGGCGACGGCATCAAGACCGTCGACGAGCTGTGTCTGGGGATGGATCCGACCAAGAAGGACGCGCCGGCGCTGGCGCCGACCGATCCGGTGGTGCACGAGCAGGACGCCATCGGCTCGGCGCAGGGGCTCTATATCGTCGGCGAGCGCTTTCGCGTGCTGGGCTCCAACTTCCCCGCGGCGTCGTTCTTCAAGGTCAGCATCGGGCCGGCGCTCGACGGCGGACGCATCGACGTGCCCGTTCGCGGTGCCACCGACTCGACGCTCGACCTGCAGATCCCAGCCGGCATCGACGTCGCCCAGCCGCAGAAGCTCGTCATCGAGGTGCTCGG
>JAGQIK010000697.1 GCA_020431405.1 Myxococcales bacterium | reverse complement strand
GGGCGCTGCTGACCTACGACGGCACGAGCTACAAGCGCTTCAGCAGCGGCATCACCGCGTCGTTTGTCGGCGTGTGGGGGCGCGGCGCGAGCGAGCTCTACGGCGCCACCAACTACAGCGGCTACGGCCGCGTGCGCCGCTACGACGGCAGCGCCTGGGCCGAGGTCTTCCGCACCAAGTCCGGCGGCAGCGTCTCGGCCATCGCCGGCAACGACAGCGCGGTGTACGCCACCATCTATCAAGACCTCGCCTCGCGCATCGCGCGTGACAACGGCAGCGGCTGGGCGCTTACACACACGGCGCCGAACACCAGCGTGCGCTACCAGAACCTGTGGGTCGACGCTGGCGGCCGCGTGGTGGCCGTCGGCACGGCGGGCGCGATCTCGGTCTACGACGGCAGCGCCTGGAGCGAGCAGACGACCAACACCGTCAACTCGCTCTATGGCGTGTGGTCCGACGGCGGCGCGACCTTCGTCGTCGGCAGCAACGGCACGGTGCTGCGCCAGAGCACGCCGGGCGGGCCATGGGAGCCGATGGCGACAGCAACCTCGGCCACGCTGCGCGCGGTGTACGGCCGCTCGGCGAGCGAGGTCTACGCCGTCGGCGAGCTCTACAGCAGCCTCGGATCGCGCCAGCGCTACACCATCCTGCGCTTCGACGGCAAAGCCTGGAGCGCCGTCCACGACGGTGCCCCCGCCACGGCGACCAGCACCAGCGTCGATCTGCGCGCCATCGCCGAACGCGACGGCGAGCTCTTCGCGGGCGGCCGCCTCGGCGCGCTCGTCTCGAGCAGCGACGGCATCACCTGGCGCCGCGTCTCGAGCCGCGCCACCGACGTGAGCCTTCAGGCAGCCTGGACCGACGGCAGCAAGGTGGTCGTCGGCGGCCAGCTCGGCCGTTTGATGCAAAAGACCGCCGACGACAAGTGGGTCGAGATCGTGCTCGACCTGCCGTTTACCGTGCAGGCGCTGTGGGGCCAGGGCAGCGTGCTCTTCGCTGCCGGCAGCGGCGCCATGTTTCGCTTCGACGGCGCCAGCTGGCAGGCGGTGCCCGCCGGCGACAACACGATCAACGTGCTCGGGCTGTGGGGCTCGGCGCCTGACGACGTCTACGGCGTTGGCGGCAACGGCATCATCCTGCACTACGACGGCAACGCGCTGACGCCGATGGCCAGCGGCACGTCCCTCAACCTGCGCGGCGTGTGGGGCGCATCCAAGAGCGCCATCTTCGCCGCCGGCGGCAACGCCGTGCTGCGCTACGACGGCACGCAATGGAACACGCTCGAGGTCGGTCCCATCGACCACAGCTACTACGCGGTGTGGGGCAGCTCGGCGAGCGACGTCTACGTGGTGGGGCGCGACGACAACGCCAAGAAGGCGCTCGTTCGCCACTATGATGGCGCGCAGTGGAGCGACACCACCATCGACGAAGACGCCGTGCTCACCGGCGTGTCCGGCAACTCGGCCACCGACATCAACGCCGTGGGCAGCGCGGGCTTTGCGGTCCACTTCGATGGCGCGACCTGGACCAAGGTCAACACCGCGGTGCCGTGGACCTTGACCGCGATCGCCTGCGGCGCGCCGCAGGGATGCTTCGCCGTCTCCAGCTCGGCGGTGGTATTGCAGCGCGCGCCGACCACGCCGTGATCCGCCGCGCCTTCTCGTTCACCGCGCTGCTCGTCGTCGTCGTCG
>JAGQIK010000696.1 GCA_020431405.1 Myxococcales bacterium | reverse complement strand
TACATCCCCGCGACGAAGACAACAGCCGCGCCGGCGACGTACGTCCAAGGCGGCGATGCCTCGGGGCCGAGCGCGCGCGCGACGATGAAGGTCGCGGCGTTGTTGAGCGCGTGAAAGAGCATGCTCGGCAGGATCGAGCCGCTGCGGATGGCGATCAGCGCCAGCACCACGCCGAGGATGCCGGTGGGGACGAAGCGGTAGATCGACAGATGAAAGAGGCCGAACAGAAGCCCCGAGAGCAGCGCGGCGTTGCGCGTGCCGAGCGCCGGGTAGCTGGCGCGCAGCAGCACGCCGCGGAACAACAGCTCCTCGCAGATCGCCGGCGAGACGGCGAAGACGAACAGATCGAGCGCTAGCGGGCGGCCGCTCGAGAAGATCGCCTTGTAGCTCTGCTGGATCATCTCGCGCGGCATCGGCATGAAGCGCTGCTGCACGCCTTCGACCAGCACGGCGACGACGAGCCATGCGCTGACACCGGCGAGCGCCGCCCCGATCAGCGAGCGCGCGCTGGGCGGCTGCAGCGAGAGCACGGCGCGCGGGTCGAGGTTGCGCAGGCGCAGGAACAGCATCACCGGCAGCGCGATGATCAGCCACTCGGTGGCGAGCAGGCCCAGCACCAGGTCGTTTGCCTGCAGGCGCTGCCCGATCAACATGAACGCTGCCATCACGAACAGGAAGAGCATGCCGGCGTCGGCGGGCAGCGGCCGGTCGCCGAGCGGCTGGCGCGCGCGCTTCTTTCGGCTGCGGCGCTCGTCGTCCGAGTAGAGCAGCCGCTCGCTGCTGTAGATGTGCGTCGCGATACGCAGCGCGATGACGGCGTAGGTCGTCGTCGTCAACACGGCGATGATCGTTGGCACGAGCTGCAGGTTGCCGCCGATCAGCTCGCGCACCATCAACGCGACGTTTATCGCCGGCAGCACGGCGGTCAGCATGTCGAGCTTGACGGTGGGGATCGTGGCTAGCACCGCCGGCACGATGCAAACCAGGTAGACCGGCGTTAGCAGCGTCTGTGCCTGCTTGAAGCTGCGCGCGGTGGTGGCCACGCCGACCATCACGGCGGCAAAAAACAGCGCCGCGGGCACCATCGCGATCACGGTCATCGCCAGCGACGACCACGGCAGATGGCTCGCGATGCCCGTCTTGGCGAGCGCGACGTCGAAGCCGAGCGCGAAGGTCACGCCGATCGAGGCCAGGTTGAGCAGGCCGGTAACCGTCGCGATGGTGGCGACCACGAGGAACTTGCCGGTGATGATCTGCCGGCGTGGCGCGGGGCTGGTTAGCAGGGTCTCGAGCGTGCCGCGCTCTTTCTCGCCGGCGGTCAGATCGATCGCCGGGTAGAACGCGCCGAGCAGCACCATCAGGATCACCAGCATCGGCAGCACCGAGCGCAGCGTGTGACTCGAGACTTGCCGCTGCGTGGCGACCCCGCTGCTTTCGATGTCCAGCGGCTCGATGAGCAGTCGCGACAGACCACGGCGGCCGAGACGGCGATCGACCAGCTCGCGCGCCAGCTTGTCGAGCGCCTCGCGCACGCGGCGCCGCGCCTGACGCGAGACCGGCCGCGTTTGGTCGTAGTAGAGCTCGACCCTGATCTTGGGCGGCGTGGAGCGGCCGTCCTCGGCGACCCGACCGCGCAGCACCACGGCCGCGTCGATGGCGCCGCGCTTGATCGCGCGCGGCAGGCTCTGCCCAGTGGGCGCGTCGGTGACGCTCAGCTTGGCACTCTTCTGCAGGCGCGCCGCGAGCTCGGGCCACGGCTCGCCGACGATCGCCACCCGCGAGACGTGCGCGGCGCGGCGCTGCAGCTCGACGCCGACGAACTGGCTCACCCCGACCCCGAGCGCGGGATAGAGCGCCAACGGCAGCAGCACCATCACGGTCAGCGTGCGCCAGTCGCGCAGCGTCTCGCGCAGCTCCTTGCGGAAAACGAGCCACACCGCCCGCCGCCGCGACACCGCACGCCGTGGCAGACGCTCGCTCATCGGTGCACCGCCAGGTTGGATCTCGCGCGGGTGGCTGCAAGCCGCAGGGCCTCAGGCCTCGGGCCACAGGCCTCAGGATCGATCGCGCACGCGATGCACGCTTCGCCGAGGCGCTTGAGGTCCTGGGTTCGGCCGTCTGGAGCGATCTGAAGCCTGAAGCCCGAAGCCTGAAGCCTGAAGCCTGAAGCCCGAAGCCCGAGCAGACCATCGGCGGCTGCCAGCCGATGACCTCTCACGACGGTTCTTCCTTTGTCTCGCTGTCGCTGTCCGCGCCGAAGCGATCCGCCGCGCCGGGCTGCTCTTCACCCTCGGCCTCCACGGCGCCCACACGCGCGAGGAACGCCGCCTCGAGCGAATCCTCCTCGCCGCGCAGCTCGGCTGGCGGCCCCTCGTCGAGCAAACGTCCGTCGTGGATCAGGCCGATGCGATCACACAGCAGCTCGGCCTCGGTCATGTAGTGCGTCGAAAACAGCACCGCCGTGCCGCGGTCGCGCGCCGCGCGAATGTAGTCGGCCACGAAGCGGCTCGCCAGCACGTCGAGCCCGGCTGTGGGCTCGTCGAGGATCAGCGCGAGCGGATCGTGCAGCGAGGCGCGCGCCAGCGAGACGCGCTGACGCTCGCCGGTGGAGAGCTTGCCGCAGCGGCGCTCGAGCAGCTTCTCGAAGTGCAACGTGCTGGCGAGCTCCTCGGTGCGCGCGGCGACCTCGCGCGCGGTCATGCCGGCCAGCTCGCCGTAGTAGCGCAGCAGCTCGCGCACGGTGAGCCGCTCGTAGAGGCCTGCGGTGCCGGTGTGAAAGCCGAGCTCGCGCTTGCCGCGCACGGGATCGGCGCTGATGTCGATGCCGGCGACCAGCGCCTGCCCTGCCCCTGGCGCGAGCAGGCCGGCCAGCATGCGCTGCGTGGTGGTCTTGCCCGCGCCATTGGGGCCGATCAGCCCGTAGACCTCGCCCGCCGCGACGACGAAGCTCACGTGGTCGACGGCGAGCTTGCCGTCCCAGGCCTTGCAAAGCGCCCGTGCCTCGATGCTCACGCCTTACCTCCGCGAGCCCAAGAGCGGCGCCAGGTAGCTGCCCGTAAACGACCCCTCGGCGCGCGCGATCACGCGCGGCGTGCCAGCAGCCACCACCGTACCGCCGTCGGCGCCGCCCTCGGGTCCGAGGTCGATGACATGATCGGCGCTGGCGATGACCTCGAGGTCGTGCTCGATCACGAGCACCGAGTTGCCAGCGTCCACCAGCCGCGAGAGCACACCGACGAGCACGTCGACGTCAGCGAAATGCAGGCCCGTGGTCGGCTCGTCGAGGATGTAGAGCGTGTTTCCCGTGGCGCGCCGCGAGAGCTCGCGCGCCAGCTTGACGCGCTGCGCCTCGCCACCCGAAAGCGTCGTCGCCGACTGTCCGAGCCGCAAATAGCCGAGGCCCACGCTGGCCAGCACCTCGAGCTTTTCCCGCACGCGCGGCACGTTGACGAAGACCTCGTGCGCCTCCTGCACCGACAGCTCGAGCACCTGCGCGATGGAGAGCCCCTTGTAGCGTACGCGCAGCGTCTCTTCGTTGTAGCGCAGCCCAGCGCAGACCTCGCACGGAACGTAGACGTCGGGCAGAAAGTGCATCTCGATGCGCTGCACGCCGTCGCCGCGGCAGGCCTCGCAACGGCCGCCCTTGACGTTGAACGAGAAGCGCCCCGGCTTGTAGCCGCGCACGCGCGCGTCGGGCACGCCGGCGAAGAGATCGCGGATCGGCGCGAAGAGCCCGCAATAGGTGGCCGGGTTGCTGCGCGGCGTGCGACCGATGGGCCCTTGGTCGATGGCGACGACCTTATCGATGAGCTCCACGCCGGTGATGCTGTCACAGCCGAGCCCGTCGGCCGGCGGGCGCGCGCGATGAAGCGCGCTGCGCAGCGCGGGCAGCAGCGTGTCGAGCACCAGCGACGACTTGCCCGAGCCGGAGACGCCGCTGACACACACCAGCTGCCCGAGCGGGATGTCGACGTCGATATCGCGCAGGTTGTTGCGCCGCGCGCCGCGCACGCGCAGCTTGCCGCGCACCTTGCGCGGCGTTCGGCGGCGCGTCACCTGGCGCTGCCCCGAGAGGTACTGCCCGGTGAGGCTTCCCGGCGCGCGCAGGATCTCGTCGAGCGTTCCCGCGGCGACGACGTGCCCGCCGTGCTCGCCGGCGCCCGGCCCTAGGTCGACGATGTAGTCGGCAGCGCGGATCGTGTCGGCGTCGTGCTCGACCACCAGCACGCTGTTGCCCGCGTCGCGCAGCCGTCGCAGCGTGGCGAGCAGGCGGTCGTTGTCGCGCTGGTGCAGCCCCACCGACGGCTCGTCGAGAATGTAGAGCACGCCGACCAGCGACGAGCCGATCTGTGTCGCCAAGCGCACGCGCTGGCCTTCGCCGCCCGAAAGCGTCGCCGAGGGTCGGTCGAGCGTGAGATAGCCGACGCCCACGTCGACAAGAAACGACAGCCGCCCGTCGATCTCTGCCAGCAATCGCTCGGCGAGCTTGGCCTCGCGCGCGCCGAGCTCGAGGCCGCGCAAATGCTCGAGTGCCTGCCCCACGGACATGCGCAGCAGCGCGCCGATGCCGACATCTCCCACGCGCACGGCGCGCGCCTCGGGCCGCAGCCGCTCGCCATCGCACTCGGGACAGCGCCGCTTGCTCGTGTACGGCCCGAGCTCGCCCTCGACGTCGTCCCAACCGGCGGGCGCCTCGACGGCGTCTTCGCCGCGCTCGCGCCCTCCGCGCTTCGCCTGAGCGCCTGACGGTCTGCCGCGGCGCGACTCGCGCTCCTCGCTGCGGCGCGCGAGGTCGGCGAGCACACCGCCCCACGGGCGCTCGAAGGTCTTGCCCTCGTCGCCGTAGCGCCAGGCGATGACCTCGTCGCCCGAGCCGTGCATCAGCACGCGCTGCTGCTCCGCGGACAGCTCGGCGTAGGGCACGTCGAGGCTGAAGTCGTAGTGCCGGGCGAGGTTCTCCAGCGCGTGCAGCGTGCGCGCGCGGCCGCGCTGCGCCCACGGCTCGATGGCCCCCTCGCGCAGCGAGAGCGTCGGGTCGGGCACGACCAACGCCTCGTCGAGCTCGAGCAGCGCGCCGATGCCGGCGCAGCGCGCGCAGGCGCCGTGCGGCGAGCTCCACGAGAAGAGCTGCGGCGTCAGCTCGGGCAAGCTCGAACCGCAGCCGCCGCATATCGGCAGCTCCGAGAGCACGAGCTCGTCGTCGTCGCCCTCCACGGCGTCCACCAGCGCGATCTTGGCCACGCCGTCGCCCAGTCCGAGCGCCAGCTCGAGACTGTCCCACAGCCGCGAGCGCACGCCGTCCTTGAGCACCAGGCGATCGACATAGACGTCGACATCGTGACGCGCCTCGCTGCCTCCGGCGAGCTGCAGTGGCTCGCCCAGGTCGCACACCTCGCCGTCGATATTGACGCGCGTATAGCCCTCGGCGCGCAGCTCGTCGAGCTTGGCGACGACGTCATCGGCGCGCGCGGACTGGGCCACCGGCGCGAGCACGCCGAAGCGCGTACGCTCGGGCAGCGCGAGCACGCGCTCGACCATCTG
This sequence comes from Myxococcales bacterium, assembly GCA_020431405.1. Taxonomy (GTDB): domain Bacteria; phylum Myxococcota_A; class Polyangia; genus JAGQIK01. Next base: position 8,851 of record JAGQIK010000696.1, on the reverse strand, counting down.
CTGCGTGCTCTGCGCCTCGACGCGCGTACCGCAGCGCGGACAATAGACCGCGCCGACGCGCGCGTAGAGCAGCCGCAGATGGTCGTAGAGCTCGGTGACGGTGGCCAGGGTCGAGCGCGGATTGCGCGACAGCCCGCGTTGCTCGATGCTGATCGCCGGGCTGAGCCCCTCGATGCTGTCGACGTCGGGACGCTCCATACGCTCGAGAAACTGCCGCGCGTAAGCCGAAAGCGATTCGACATAGCGCCGCTGGCCCTCGGCGTAGATCGTGTCGAACGCCAGCGACGACTTGCCGGAGCCGGAGATGCCGGTGATCACGACGAGCGCGTCACGCGGCAGGTCGAGGTCGATGCCTTTGAGGTTGTGCTCGCGTGCGCCGCGAATGGTGATGTGCTTGGCGCTGTTCACTGAAGCGCCTGAGATTAGCTCGCAGCGGGAAAAATTGCGCCCGCTGGCCGGCAAAAGCCCCAGCACGCCTGATCGATAGCGCTCGAAAGGCACCGCGTCGCCGCGAGCGTGGGCGCTCGCACCGAACTTGCACTGGAGCTGCCTCGGCTGCCGGTAGGAGGTATCGATGCGAGCGATTCGGATGGCCGCGATGGCGGCGTTGGCGTTTGTTTTGGCCAGCTGTGGCGGACGCCCTGCCGTCAGCAGCGGCAGCGGCAGCGGAGACGAGCCGCAGCCGCCCGTGCCGATCATTCCGGGCAGCGAGCAGCCGGTGCAGCCGACGCAGCCGACGCCGCCCACGCCGCCGACGCCGCCGCCGTTCACACCGCCGACGGGATCGCCGCAGACGGCGCCGCCTCCGTCGCTCTTGTACATCGCTACCAGCTCCACCCTCTATCGGCTCGACCGACTCCCGCCGACCAAGATCGGCGACTTCGTCTTGCCGCAGCCGCAGCCACGCTGGGAGTTCGTCACGCAGGGCATTCGCGACATCGCCGTCGACTCCCGCGGCCGCATCTTCGGCCTGACCCACCACCACCTCTACGCTGTCGACCCCAAGACGGCGCGGCTGACGCACATCGGCCCCACCAGCGACGCCATCGACGACGTCGAGCGCATCAGCAACATCTCGGTGATCATCCACCAGGGACGTGACCTGCTGATCGGCGTCAACGACAAGGCAAAGGTCTTCGAGATCGACCCCGCCACGGCGGCGCGCAAGCAGATCGCCGAGATCGGCGGCGGGTGCGGGGAGATCGCCTGGACCAGCGGCCGGCTTCTGACGCTGATCAGCTCGCCGTCGCCGGGCTCTGGTCCGTGTGTCGCTGCCGTCGACCTCGACCGCGGCAGCTCGAGCTGCATCGCGCCGCTCGACGAGTGGCCGCACTCGCTGACGAGCTACTGGGGCACGCCGATGGCGCTCGTGGGTGACGAGATGGCCGCGCTGCATCCGATGACCATGCAGCTGCTGCCGTCGCGCGCACCGCTGCAGCTCGGCAAGCCCGTGGTCGCCATCGCCTCGGGCGTGAAGTAGTCTGGCGCCAGCGAACGAGGAGGACACGATGAACGTTGACAGGTTTGTCGTCATAGGGACGCTGCTGCTGCTCGGGGCCTGCTCCACGAGCGCGCAGGTCGAGCGCGAGGCGCTGGTCGGCACCTGGCAGCTGGTGGTCGATGGCGACACCGCGGGCGCCTGCGACATGGCCGTCTCGGCGATCGAGGGCGGCATCGAAGGGCTCGCGACCTGCGACGTCAGCAAGACGACGCTTAACGTCGGGCCCGACTGCGATCGGGTCGAGCGCAAGTCCGAGATCTACGGCAAGCTGCTCGACACCAGCTTCGAGGCGCGCGTCGACGTCGTCACCAAGTTCGCCGGGTCGGGATGCGCCGCGCTGGGCATCGACACCACCGAGGAGCTGCGCCTGACCGAGGCCAGCGCCGAAGCCAAACGCACCAGCAGCGGCTCGGGCGCCTTCAACGGCAGCTGGTCGATCGACACCTACAGCTGGGAGTGCACCAACCGTGTGGGCGCCTTGTCGACGTGCATCGAGACGGCGCGCTCCGCGTCCGAGACCGCCTGCGACCTGACCGTGCGCGATGTCAGCAGCGGCGACTTCGACACCACCTGCCGTCGCACGCAGGGCGGAAGCTGCGAAGGGAAGCTCGCGTTCTCGGGCAGCGCCAACGACAGCAAGATCGACCTGACGCTCTCGCTCACCGACTGCGACGGCAACAACCCCGAGACCAGCACCTTCAGCGCAGCCAAGCTGCAGCGTTAGGCGCGCTCGGGCACCCTACTCAAGGCGCCCCGGGACTGTAGGCGCAGCGGTTGAGGCCGCCGTCGCCGCCCAACACACACGCCACGGGGAAGTTGGGCGCGGCGCAGTCGCACACGGGGCCGCCAGCAGGGCAGACGTCGTCGCAGTTGGCGCGGTCTCCGTTGTAGCAGGGATGCTGCGCGAGGAACGCGTTGGGGTAGGCGTCGCCACAGTCGCAGCAGGAAAACGCGTTGTAGCCGACGCGACAATCGCTGGCCGTGGAGCACTCGTCGACAAAGTCGCAGGTGCCGTTGGCGCCAATGCCGGCCACGCGTGACAGCGGCGCGGCCGGCTCGCAGAGCGCTTTGCAGGTCTGCGGGCACTCGGCAGGGCGCTGAGCGGGCCAGCGCCGAAGGCACTTGTCGGCAGCGAGCTCGCTGCTCTGCACGGCGACGATCTGCGGACAGCAGGAGCCGAAGCGTACGGCGACGACGCAGGTGTCGGGCTCGGGCGGCGGGACGGGCGTCGGTGTCGGCGTCGGCGTGGGCGTGGGCGGATTGGAGATCCCACTGTCGGCGCTGGGTCCGCTGTCAGCGGAGGGGTTGACCGGGCGCCCGTCACAAGCGCCGGCGCCGAGGAGCAGAGCAAGGCCGAGCGCTACTGAAGCCTTCGTAGTCATGCGGCGGACGGCAGCAAAGCTCGTGCCCCGCCTCTTCTGCAGTCATTTCGTGCGCGATCCACAGAAAACTGCGACGTGCGGCGGCATGCGCGCGCGAAAGCTCACGGCGGCGGCGGCTGTATGCAGGCGAGGCCGGTACAGACCTCGACCCCGGCGCCCGTCTCGAGCTTGCCGACAAACAGCAGCTGCTCGCCGCTGATCAGCGCGCCGGCGCGCACCTCGCCCGCCTCGCTGCTGCGTTCGCTGGGGCCGCTGATGCCGCTGACCTTGGGCAAGCTGCGGCCGACGACCGGCCGCCCGCTGCCCCCGCGCCCGGCGATGTAGGTCCTGCCGTTGACGACGAGCACGTCGTTGACCTGCATCAGCGAGCTCGGCATCACCAGTCGGACGCCGTCCTTGGCGTCAGTGACGTGAAAGACCACCAGGTCCGCCGCCTTTGCCGTGTTGTCGCGGCCAAACCAGTAGGTGAAGCCAGCGCCGCGCCCGAACGCGGTAAGCGTCGAGGGTGGCGCGACGGCCGTGATGCGCTGCCCACTCTGCGGACACGCCAACGTCGTACAGCTGAGCGGCACGGTCGAGTACGCTGCTTGCCGCGTGCCGGCGTCGACGTCGACGTAGCCAAAGTACAAGTCCGCGCCATCGACGACGACGTCGCCAACCTCGGTGCCGATGGGGAGGAACAGCTCTTTCGACGTCGTCCCGTCGAGCGAATAGACGCGCCCCTTGAGCGTGGAGCTGTCGGCGCCGGCGACGATCAGGTGGTCGTTGGCAGCGCCGACGCGCACGTTCGGCCCCCAACCGAGCGCCACGCTCCAGCGCTCCTGCAGCACGGCGCCGCTGGGGGCGAGCTCGAAGCAGCCGACCCATCCCTCTGGCGCGCTGCCCGACACGCGCGAGCCGCCGACGCAGACCTGACCGTAGTTGGGCCGGTCGAAGACCGCCACCGACTGCGCCAGCAGCGTTGCTGCGCTGCCCGAGGTCGGGACAAACACGCCACTGGCGAGCGGTCGGCCGCAGTCGTCGAGGGCGACGATCAGCAGGCGGTCGACACCCGCCTGCTGCACGTGCCCGACGGCGTATGCGTAGCGGCTGCCGCTGTGGACCACGACATCGGAGAGCTCGCCGGCAGGTACGAGCACGCGCATGCCTGGCGCGGGACACGCCGGCAGCATGTCCGGCGCCGGTGTGTCGGGCGGAAGGTCCGCAACCGTCACATCCCCCTCGCTGCCGTCGCTCACGTCACCGGCGTCGCCGGCGTCCGCCGGCAGGCCGATGGCTTCTCCCGAGTGATAGGCCGCCAGCAAGTCGCAGCCAGTCACGAGCGTCGCCAGCGCCATCACCACGCCCCACCGTCTCATCGCTCGATAGTAACGCCGCCTGGCCTCCGCAGCTTCCACGACCCCACCGAAGCTCGAACGCGCGCCAGGGTCGGCGCGACGTGTTTACGCGCTCTTGGCTTTGGCACGGCTAGTGCTCTGCGATGACATATGAAATTCGCTGTACGTCGCGCGGCCTTCTTGGCGGCGCTGGCTCTGCTGTTCGTAAGCTGGCAAGGGGCTCGCGCCGAGGCGCCGGCCAACAACGTCTTCTCCGCCCTGGCGCGCACGCTCAGCGATCCCCAGCGCAAGGTCGTGATGGCCAAGGACCGCTCGGTGTTGTTCATCCTCTCGCCCAAGGGCGAGATCAGCGTCGGCGCCGGCGGCCAGATCAAAACGCACGCCCCTGGCGCGATCAAGATCAGGCACGACCTGACGCAGGGTGTCGCCGGCGTGAAGATCAGCATGGCCGAGGCGCTTGGCCACCAGGGCCAGGCATCGGTTCGTGATCTCGCAGCCATCGGCAAGCTGCTCGCCAGCAACAGGATCAACGTCAGCATGAGACGCAACCAGATCGGCTTCAACAGCAAGACCTACGCTGATCACGAGCGTCCGCTGGACATCCTCGCCTCGCGCGGCAAGGCGCACGTCACGCCCGACGGCAAGATCAAGCTGCCGCCGCGCACCGCGCGTGTCCCGATCGGATTCCGCACGCCACGCAAGACCGCGCGCTAGCGCGCTGCTAGCGCGCGCTGCGCACGAAGGCCACCACGACGACAACCGTCGCGACGACGAGCGCCGCCGCGTCGATGATCAGCAACGTCGTCCAATCCCAGCTCATGCTCGCTTCCCGCGCGCCAGCAGCGCGGCGGCCGTGAAACCGAGCAGCGACAGCGCGAGCCCCGGCAGCAGCGGTTCGAGCTTCATCGCCCACGGCGGCCCGAAGCGACGCAGCGCGCTCCAGCCGAGCGTGCCCACGGTGCCGCCCAACATCGCCGCGGCGCCACCGCCGCGCGGCCTGAAGCCGGCGAAGCCGAGCAACATCGGCACCAGCACCGCGGCGCTCGACAGCGACCCCAGCGTCTTCCAGATCGCCTTGAACGAGCCGCGAAAGTAGAGCGAGAGCGCCACGGCGAGCGCGGCGCTGGCGGCGACACCAAAGCGCGTGGCGCGCACCACCTGCGCGTCGGTGGCGTCGGGCTTGAGGCGGCGGCGATAGAGATCGTGTCCCACGCTCATGCCCGCCACAAAGCAGTACGAGTCCACGGTGGACATCACCGTGGCGAGCAGCCCGACGAAGAACAGGCCCTTGAGGCCGCCCGGGAGCAGGTGTTGCGCGAGCGCCGGCAGCGCCACGCGCGCGTCGATGCCGGGCAGCGCCGCGCGCGCGTAGACGCTGGTGAACGTAGTGCACACGTCGAAGAGCATCCAGAAGCCGATCGCCAGCAGCACGCCGCGGCGCGCCGTGCGCTCGTCGCGCGCCGCGTGACAGCGGTGATAGAAGTTGGGATCGACCAGCGTCGAGAGCGCCACCACCAGCCAGACGAACATCTCCTGCGCGCCGATACGGCCGCTGGGTGCGAGGTGACCGGCAGGTAGGCGCGTCGCGAGGTATTCGGCGCCGCCGAGCGCGGTCACGCTGCGCCCCATCAGCAGGGCCACGGCGAGGCACATCAAAGCGAACTGCAGCATGTCGGTGTAGAGCACGGCGCGAAACCCGCCGAGCAAGCTGTAGGCGGTGGCCACGGCGCCGCCGAGGCCGACACACAGCCACAACGGCCACCCCGTGACGATCTGCGCCAGCAAGCCGAGCGACAGCAAGTAGGCGATGGGCACCACGTTGAGGAAGTTGAGCGCTGACGCGATAACGCGCGCGGTCTCGCCGTGCATGCGCCCGATCTCGTCGGGCAGCGTCGTCTGCTCGCTGCGACGGATGCGGCCCGCGAGCAGCAGCGCGAACAGCAGATAGGCGATGTACCAGAAGCCCCCCTGTGTCAGCAGGGTCACCACGCCGTCGCGGTAGGCGATCTCGCCGATGCCGAGGATGCCGCCGTACCAGGTCGAGACGAGGCTGGCGACAAACAGCGGCAAGCCCAGCCCGCGACCGGCGAGCAAGAACTCTTCGGCGCCGCGGTCTGCGCCGCGCGCGCTCGCCACGCGCCCGATGTAAAGCACGACCACGGCGTAGAGCAGCACCGCCGCGATGTCGAGCGAGCCCAGCGTGAGCATGGCGAACACCTGTGCATCATATCAGCGCGCCCTCGCGGCGCCTGCCGCGTGATACGTTGATGCCGCGCTGATGCGAATGGCTTCGATACCTCTCGTCGCGCTCGTCACGTGCGCGGCGGCGACCGCGGCGCATGCGCGCGACCTGGAGCGCCGGATCGACCTGCCCGCGCTCGACGGCGCCGTCATCGATCGCGCGGGCGTTATCGGCTCCGACATCAAGGCGCATATCGCGCGCGACATCGCCGCGCACCAACGCGAGCGCGGCGTCGGCATCAAGGTGCTGCTGGTGCGCACCACGGGCCAGACGCCGATGCGAGCCTACGCGTTGGCCGCGGCGCGCGCCTGGGGTGCGTCGCGATCGCGGCGGCGCGTGCTGTGCGTGTTGGCCATCGACGATCGCCGAGTGCGGATCGAGGTTAGCAACGCGCTGCGCAGTCAGCTCCCCGATCGCGAGGTGGCGGCGGTCATCGCGCGCGTGGGGCCGCTGCTGCGCCAGCGCCAGTACGGCAAGGCAGTAACGTTGATGGTGCAGCTGCTGCGCGGCCACACGACGCCTGACGACCGCCGGCTCGCCACGCTGCTGCAGCTTCTCGTGGGCATGGCGCTAGGCTTCGCGTTGCCGCTGCTGGCGCTGCGCATCGATGGGCCACCGCGCGCGTGGGGCCCGCCGGCGGCGCTGCGCGCGATGGCGACCAACGCCACCACGCGCCGGGCGCTGCTCAAGTCGTGGTACGGCAGCGTCGAGGAAGGCGAGAAGGCCGAGGCGCTGCACGCGCGCAGCCCGCGCCGCTCGCCTTGGATCTACGGCTTCGGCCTGCCGCTGCTTCTCGGCGCCGCGCTGCTCGCCCAACGCCTGCTGCACTGGCCGGCGCTGTGGTTCTGGCTCGCCGCGGGCGTGGTTCACGGGTTCGCGCTGGGCATGGCGTTGCTGCGCTCGCGCGAGCGGTTGCGCCCGATCATCGCCAGCGTATTGCTCAGCGGAGGATGGCTGGCGGTGCTGCTCAGCGCAGGGCCACGCCCTCTGCGCGACCGTGGCGATCTGCTGCTGATCTCGATGCTCGTCTTCGTCGTCGCGTGGCCGGTGCTCGCCTACGTCAAGGGCGGCGCCGGCGGCGGCGGCGGCCGGCGCGGAGGCGGCTACCACGGCGGCTCGAGCGGCTATTCGGGCGGCTCGTCGTCGTCGTCGTCCTCGTCGTCGTCGAGCGACAGCGGCTTCAGCGGCGGGGGCGCGGGCGGCTCCTGGTGAGCGGCGGCAGCGGCGCTGCCTCGTGCTAATCTAGTCCCCTATGCCGTCCCTTAGCGCTTTTGGTCGCCTCACACTAGCACTCGCAGTCGTCGCAGCGCTCGCCTGCAGCGCCTGCAGCGCCGAATCGGATCGTCTCGGCGAAAGCCGCGCGCCGATCATCAACGGCACGGCGAGCTCGGCTTCGAGCCTGCCGTCGGTGGGCGCGCTCGTGGCGCTCGGGCCACAGGGCTGGAGCGCCTTCTGCAGCGGCACGCTGATCTCGAGCCGCATGGTGCTCACGGCGGCGCACTGCATAGCCAACATCCCCGCCGGCGTGACGGTCGGCTTCTACATCGGCGGCAACGACGTGCGCGTCGGCGGACAGGTCCTCGCCGTCTCCGCGCGCATCGCGCACCCGAGCTACAACGCCGCGGTCACGCCCACCGGCCTCGGCAACTACTTCGACATCGGCGTGCTCACGCTGGCGCAGCCGTTCACCGCCATCGCGCCGAGCAAGCTCGTACGCCCCGCCGAGGTCAAGGCGCTGGTCAAGCAGAGCGCCACCGTGCTGATCGCGGGCTTCGGCCTGACGCAGGCCGGCGGCACCGTCACCGGCAAGAAGTACGAGGGCTACACCACGATGGTGGACATCGGCGCCAGCGAGGTGTTCATCATCGGCGCGCAGGCGAACCGCCCGCAGAAGTGCAACGGCGACTCGGGCGGGCCGACCTTCGGCGATCTCGACAGCGGCCCCGGCCTCGACCTGCGCGTCGTGGGCGTGGCCTCGCGCGCGGGCACCAACTGCACCATCGGCAGCATCGAGACGCGCGTGGACAGCTACCTGCCGTGGCTCCACCAGCAGGGCACGATCCCGTGCGACAGCGGTCTCAGCCCGCCCTGCAACCCCACGGGCGACATCGGCGTCGCGGACGCCACCGTCGATCTCACGCGCGACTTCGGCGTGCCGCCGCCGCCAGATATCAGCTTCCCCGACGTGCCGCCGCCGCCGCCGCCGCCGCCGCCACCGCCGCTCAAGCAGTTCGGCGAGAAGTGCACCATCAGCAGCGAGTGCGTGACGGGCCTGTGCATCAATGGCTACTGCAATCATCGCTGCGGGCCCAACCTGCCCTGCCCAGCGGGCTGGGTCTGTCACGCGCAGGCGCTGATCTGCACGGTCGGCACGACGCCACCGCCGCCG
>JAGQIK010000695.1 GCA_020431405.1 Myxococcales bacterium | reverse complement strand
GCTGCGCGTCCTCATCGCCGAAGACAACCCCGTCAATCAGCTCGTGGCGCGCAAGATGCTCGAGCGCCGCGGCTGCGAGGTGGTGGTGGTGGCCGACGGCCGCGAGGCGGTCGACGCGGTCAAGAGCCGGCGCGCGCGCGAGCCGTTCGATATGGTGCTGATGGACGTGCAGATGCCGCGGCTCGACGGCTTTGCCGCCACGCGCGAGATCCGCGCGCTGGGCGAGCGCGAGCTGCTGGTGGTCGCGCTGACGGCCAACGCCATGAGCGGCGAGCGCGAGCGCTGCATCGCGCGAGGCATGGACGAGTATCTGGCCAAGCCGCTCGACGAGTCACGCCTCGACGAGGTGCTCGCGCTGGCGTCTCCGCGCTCGCGCGCCGACGCATCTACGGTTCCCAGCGTCGCGCAAACTCGTTAAGATAACGACGTTAATCTGCACGATGCGTCCTCTTCGCCGCGCTCCCATCTCGCGGGGCGACGCGCGCTTGCGCGATCAAGTGAGAGACCGATGGCCGACGACCTTCGCCGCGATCAATCCAGCCCAGACGCTGACGACCTCGATGCTTGGGGTCAGGACTTCGACGAGGAAGAGAGCGACACGGGCGTAGAGGATCACCCCGGCGAGATCCGCGCGCAGAGCCTGCTCGCGGGCGGGCTGCAGCCGAGCACCACCGACGAGATGTGGAACATCGACTCGTCGGAGCTGAGCATCGACATCGACATGGACGAGTCGGTGGCCGCCGTCGCGGCGCTCGAGGCGCCCGCCCCCGAGCCGCCGCCTGCCGTCTCCTCGTTCGACGCGGCGCCGCCCGAGGCGCAGCGCACGGCGATCACGACGATGCCCCCCGCCGAGCTGGCGCCCGAGCCGATCGAGCCGGCACCGGCGCCGCAGGCCGAGCCGGCGCCCGAGGAGCGCTCGCGCTCCGGCCGCGTCACCGAGGGCGCCCCCGAAGTGCGCGAGCGGCGCGCCTCGCAGGCGGTCGCCGCGGCGTCGGCGCCTTCCGAGCCACCACCGCGCGCCGAGCCAGCGCGCGAGGAGCGCCGCCCCAGCCGCGAGACCGCCAGCCGCGAGACCACCGCCTCGCAGACGAGCCGCCGTCCGCCCACCATGGCGGTGGAGCTCGACGTGCTGCCGCACGACGGCCCGCTGCCCGAGGGCGAAAACACTTGGCTGACCAGCTACAAGATCTTCCAGTCGGTGGCGCAGAAGCTCGCGCGCGTGGGTGGCTGGAAGAAGCTCGCCGCGATCACCGGCAACGCGCTGATGCACTCGCCGTTTGCCGTCGCCGAGACGCGCAAGTCGCTGCTGCTCGACCTGGCCAAGATCTACCGTGACCGCCTCAAGGACACGCGCCGCGCCGAGCAGGCATTCGTCGAGCTAGCGAAGATCGACCCCGCCGACAAGCAGACGCTGCGCTATCTCGCCGAGCGCTTCGAGAGCAAGCGCGCCTGGTCGGAGATGTATCACCTCTACGCGGGCGCCGTCGACGAGACGTGGGATCCCAACGACCGCTTGAGCTGGACGCGGCGCGCGGCCGACATCGCGCAGCAGCAGCTCAAGCAGGTCGACCTCGCGATCAAAGCCTGGGAGCGCCTGTGGCACCTCGGCGACGCGATGGACGACGCGTCGCGCGAGCTGACGCGGCTCTATCGTCTCACCGGTCGCTGGTCGGAGATGGCGGCGTTTCTGCGCGAGCGCGCCGACCGCCTCGAGGGCCCGGCGCAGCTGGTGGCGCTGCGCGAGCTGGCCGAGGTCAAGCTCTCGGGCGAGCAGGCTGCCGACGAGGCCTCGCGGGTGCTCGAGCAGATCGTCGAGCGCAGCCCGCAGGATCCCATCGCCACGCTGCAGCTGGCGCGCGTGTACGCGCAGCGTTCCGACTGGGACGCGCTCGAGCGGCTCGGCAAGCAGGCCGCCAACGACGGCGCCGTGCCGGCCGAGGCGGCGCTCGACCTGCAGCAGCTCGTCGCCGACAAGCTGTGGCGCGCCGACCGGCTCGAGCAGGCCGTCGCCGCGTACAACCGCATCCTCGATGTCGACCCCAGCAACCACGACGGCACCACGCGCAAGCGCGAGTACCTCACGCGCACCGGCAAGTGGGACGAGCTGCTGTCGCTGCTGGTGGCCAAGGCCGACTCCGTCGCCGATGACGACCAGCGCGGTGCGCTGCTCGCCGAAGCCGCTGAAATCGCCGAGGAGCACGAGAAGAACGCCGAGCACGCGGTCAAGCTGTGGGAGCGCCGCATCAGCATCGACGCCGAGCACCTCGGCTCCTTCGAGGCGCTGGCTCGACTCTACGAGAAGCTCGGCGACCTGCGCGGCGTGGCGCGCGCGCTCGAGGGGCAGCTCAACCTGATCAAAGAGCCGCGCCGGCGCATCGATCTGTTGCGCGCGCTGGGCGACCACTACGCGCGCCGCATGGGCGACGACGAACGCGCCGAGGCGTGCTGGAAAGAGATCCTCGCGCTCGACCCGAGCGACCTGCTCGTGCGCGAGGAGCTGACGCAGCTTCACCGGCGCCGCGGCGACTTCGAGTCGCTCAACTCGGCGCTGATGCGCCAGATCTGGCTTACCGACGACGTCGAGCGCGCGCAGAAGCTGTGTCGCCTCGCCGCCGAGAACCTCGACGAGAACTTCAAAGAGCCCGAGCGCTCGGTAGAAGCCTGGCGTCGCGTGCTCGACTTCGCGCCGCTCGACAAGCAGGCGCTCTCGGCGCTGGCCGGACACTACTCGTCGCTCGAGAATCGCCGCGAGCTGATCGCCACGCTAGAGCAGCAGATCCGCGCCGTCGACGACGTCGGCGAGCGCGTGGCGCTGGCGCTGCAGATCGCCGACATCTGGCGCGCGCTCGAGGTGCCCAAGGCAGCAGCCGCCACCTACGAGCGCATCCTGCGCTGGGAGCCCACCAACCAGCAGGCACTCGGCCAGCTGGTCGACATCTACGCCGGCGCCGATCAGGCCGGCAAGGCCGCCGGCGCGCTCGACCACGCCAGCGTGCTGGTCGTCGACAGCAAGCGCCGCATCGACCTCTTGCGCCGCTGCCTCGCGCTGGTGCCTGACAAGGAGCACATCAAGCGCTTCTTCCTGCTGCGGCGCGTGTTGTTTCTCGGCGACGGCGACTGGGCGGTGCTCGCCGAGCTGCAAGCCGAGGCGCAGCAGGACGCCAAGCTGTGGCCCGAGCACGCGGCGGTGTTGATCCAGCTCTGCTGCCAGGCCAAAGACGACGACGAGCGCCTCGAAGTGCTCGAGCAGCTGGCCAAGGTCTGCGAGGAGCACCTCGAAGACGCGCCGCGCGGCTATCTCGCGCTGCAGAGCGCGCTGCTCGCGCCCGATCAGGCAAGCAAGGTGCTCTCGCAGCTCGAGCGGCTCGCCGAGCCGACCAAACGCTTCGAAGACCTGCTCGCCGTGCTCGATCGCCTCACCACGGCGGAGTTCAAGATCGGCGAGCGCAAGAAGGTGCTGCGCCGCCGCGCCGCGATCTGCGAAAAGAAGCTCGAGGCGCCGCTGCGCGCGTTTCACGAGGTGCGCCGCATCGTCGAGCTCGACCCGGTCGACAGCGACGCGCTCGCCGAGCTCGAGCGTCTCGCCGGCGCGCACTACCTGTGGAACGAGCTCGACGCGGTGCTTGCGCAGCTGTGGGACCGCACCACGTCCAACAAGGACCGCATCGCGCTGCTCGATCGACGCGAGCACGTAGCGCGCAAGAAGCTCAAGCAGCAGCAGCTCGCCTTCGACATGCTGGTGCGCCGCTTCCGCCTGGCGCCCGAGGATCTCGACCTGCTCAAGGCGCTCACCGGCGACGCCGAGGGCCTCAAGGGATGGGACTGGCTGCTGCCAGTGCTCGAAGCGGCGCAGCTCGCGCCGCAGGAGCGACGCTCGGCTGACGAGCTGGCCGTCACCGCCGCGCTCTACGAGGACAAGCTCGGCGATCTCGATCGCGCCTTCGTGCTGTACTCCGAGGCGTTCGTGATGAACCCCAGCGCCGTCGACCTCGCCGACAAGCTCGACTCGCTGGCCGGCAAGATCGACCGCTACGAGGCGCTGGCCAGCACGCTGCGAATGGCCGCCGCCGGCAGCGATGACCACGAGCAGACGCTCTCGCTGCTGCGGCGCATCGCCGAGATCTACGAGCAGAAGCTGAATCAGCCGCAGCGCGCGATCGACATCCATCGCCGGCTGCTGGCGCTCAAGCAGGACGAGGTGCGATCGCTGGAGGTGATGATCGCCTGGCACCGCGAGCGCAACGAGTGGCGCGACCTGCGCGACCGCCTGCACCAATGGGTGCATCTGGCACCCGAGGAAGGCAACCGCATCCCGCGGCTGCTCGAGATCGCGAGCATCAGCGAGCAGCACCTCGGCGACCCCGAGGGCGCGCTCGAAGCCTACGGCACCGTGCTCGAGCTCGACGCCGAGCAGACCGACGCGCGCACCGGTCTCGAGGGTCTGGTGCTGAGCATCACCGAGCCGAGCCTGCGCCTGCGCTGGCTGCGCATGGAGCTCAAGGCCGCCGACCAGGCCAAGCGCACCGCGCTGCGCCTGGAGATCGCCGAGATCCAGCGCCGCGATGTGGAAGACAGCGCCGGCGCCATCGCCACGCTGCGCGAGCTGGTGCAGGAGACGGGCGCCGACGGCCCCGGCTTCGAGCCGCTGGCGCGCCTGCTGCGCGCCGAGAAGCGCCACAAGGACCTCGTGCTGGTGCTGCGCGATCGCGCGCGCGCCGCCGAGCCGCGTGACGAGAAGCTCGAGAGCCTCGACGAGGCGCTGCTCGTCTGTCACGAGCACTTCGCCGAGCGCGAGCCCGAGCTGCGCGAGGAGCTCTATCGCTTCGTGCTCGAGCTGCGTCCGCAAGACCGCGCCGTGCGCGTGCGCCTGTCGCGCCTGCTGCGCAGCGCCGGCCGCTTCGACGACCTGTGCAAGCTGCTCGACGAGCAGATGGACAACCTCGACGAGCACGACAAGATCGACTCGCTCTACGAGATGGCGCGCATCTGCCAGCTCAACCTCGACGACAGCGAGCGCGCGCAGGGCTACTGGAAGCGCATCATCGACGGACACCCGCAGCACAAAGAGGGCGCGCTGCTGGCGATGGCGCGCTTGGCTCGTCACGCCGGCGATATGGTCAAGTACGTCGACCTGCGCCACCAGCAGGCCAAGGGGCTGTCGCCCACCGAGTCGGCGCTGGTGCTGTGTCACCTCGCCGAGGTCTGTGACGAGACGCCCGAGCTCAACGACAAGATGGTGCCGTTCTATCGCGAGGCGCGCGGCGTCGATCCCGACAACCAGCCCGCGATGGAGGCGCTCAAAGGCATCGGCCGCCGGCGCAAGAGCCTGCGACCGGCGGCGGCGCTGCTGCCGATGGAAGGCGAGCGCGAGCTCGAGCCTGCCGAACGGGCTAAGCGGCTCAAGGCGCTCGGCGACGGCTCTGCCGAGAGCGACGTGCCGCAGGCGATCTCGTGGTATCAGCGCGCCGTCGCCATCGACCCCGACGGCGCCGAGGCCTGGGAGGCGCTCGCGGCGGCGTGCGAGCGCGCGGCCGATCCGGAGGGCCTCTATCGCGCCGGCCGTTCGTGGGTGATGGCTGTCGAGCGCACCAGCAAGATCGACCACGAGGCGCTCAAGGACGAAGCCGATCGACTCTACCTGCTCGCGCTCGGCGCGCAGTCGGCCAACCACCCCGACGTCTACGCGCGCGCGGTGCAGCGCGCCTACGAGCTGACGCCCAACCACGCGCCGGCGGCGCTGGCGCGCGCCGAGAAGCTCATCGAGAGCAACAACATCGAGCAGGCGCACGAGCTGCTCGACGAGATCCTGTCGCACTACAAGGACGACCTCGCCGACGAGCAGCGCTTCACGGCGCACTACGCGCGCGGCGTGACGTTGCGCCGCCTCGAGCGGCGCGACGAGGCCATCGACGACTTCCGCGAGGCGCTGCACATCGAGCCGCTCGGCGCCGACTGCCTCGAGGCCATCGGCGATGCGCAAGCCGAGGCGGGTCGCGTGGCGGCGGCGCTCGAGTACCTGATCCGCGCGCTGACGGTCGTCGAAAACGAAGCCGACCGCGCCAACCTCTACTACCGCATCGGCGTGCTCTGGGAGGATGGCATCGGGCGCGCCGAGGAGGCCGGTGCCTGCTACGAGCAAGCGCTCAGCGACGGCCTGCCCGAGGACGACCCGAGGCACCGCGACCTCTTGCATCGCGCCCTGCGGCACTATCAGCGCACGGGACGCCTCGACGAGAGCGACGCCGTGGTGGACGGGCTTCTGCCGACGGCCGAGGACGCCGACGAGCTGGCCACGTTGTGGCAGGTGCGCGGCGAGATCTTCGCGGCGCGCGACGGCGGCGAGGACGAGGCCATCGAGGCCTTCGACATGGCGCTGTCCTACGACCCGAGCCGCCAGCCGGCGCGCGACGGCCTGGTCGAGGTGCTCGAGCGGCGCGAGGACTGGCAGCAGGTGCTGCAAGTGCTCGAGGCGAGCTGCGACAGCGGCACGCCCGAGCAGCGCTCCGAGTCGCTGCGTCGTATGGCCTTGATCTGCAGCGCCAAGCTCGGCGACCGCGAGCGCTGCGAGCAGTACCTGCGCCAGAGCGTCGACGCGCTGCCCACGCGCGAGGCGCTCTCGCAGCTCGACGAGATGTACGGCAACGATCCGTCGCGCCGCGAGGAGCGCGTCGACGTGCTGGGGCTGCTGGTGGCGTTTGGGCCGCCGTGGTTCACGCGCACGCTCGAGCTGGCCAAGCTGCTGCTCGCCGACAACAAGCGCTGGGCCTGGACGATGATGTCGCCGCTGCTCGGCGTGAGCCAGGTGGAGCCCGACATCAAGGCCGTGGTGCAGGCGATGCGCAAGGAGTACGAGCGTCCGCCGATGTACTGCCCGCGTCCGGAGGACTTCCAGATGCTGATGCACCGCGACGCCATCGACGCGCTGGCCGGCGTGCTGGCGCAGCTCGAGACGATGGTGCGCCCGCTGGGTACCACGTCGGTGGAGGACGCCGGCGACGGCGCCGCGATCGCGATCAGCCCGCAGACCTCGCTCGGCAAGGCCTTCAGCGCGGTGGCGAGCCAGCTCGGCTTCGACGACGTCACGCTGCACCGCACGCAGGACCTGCCGGAGAGCGTGGTAGTGGTCAACAGCGACCCGGCCGCCGTGGTCGTGCGTACCGAGGTGATGCAGCAGCTGGTGCACGCCGAGGTGGGCTTTCTGTTCGCCTACGCGCTGGCCTTGATCCGGCCCGGGCACCGCGCGCTGGCCGCGCTGCCGCTCGACGCGCGCGAGCAGCTAGTGCCCGCGCTGTGGCGCGCGCTCGGCTTCTCGAGCGACGCCGGCAAGCAGGTGACACGGCTTTCGGATCGCATCCGCGAGGCGGTCGACGAGGGCACGCGCGCGGCGTGGGCCGAGCAGCTCGAGCAGTGGGCCGACGTCAGCCCGCTCGAGCTGGGGCGGCGTTACTGGCTCGGCGTGCGCAAGTCGGCGCGCCGCGCGGGGCTTCTGGCGGGTGCTGACCTGCGGCAAGCTTTCCGCGTCGTCTCGCGCCTCGAAACCGACGTCACGCGGCCGCGCGTGGTGGCGCGCATCGAGGAGCTCGACGAGTACGTCGACTCGAGCCCGATCCTGCAGGACCTGGTGGCCTTCGCCGCTTCGCCGAGCTTTGGCAAGCTGATGGCCAACGCGCAGACGGCGAACGTCTAGCCATGCGGCGGCTGCTCGCGACGGCGCTGCTGGTGACGAGCCTCGTCGCCTGCGGCGCGCGCACCGGACCGCGCCAGAGCGACGAGGCGGGAACCAACCCACCGCCGCCGCCACCACCGCCTGGGGACTTCGGCCCTACGCCGGTGCCCGACATGCGGCCGACTCCCCCGCCAGACAGCACGCCGCCGAGCTCGGGGCGCGACTATGTCATCGACGATCTGCAGCTGCCGCGCGACCAGAACCAAGCCGCCATGCTCGGCTTCGACTACGACGGCGACGGGCTCCCCGACAACGCGTTCGGAGGCATCCTCGCCGGTCTCAGCGGCGTGCTGCAGGGCGTCGATGTCTACGAGTCGACGCGACTGTCGGTGGCAGCCGGCGACAACATCCTGCTGGTGCGAGTCGCCGCCAACAACTTCGTCAACGACAGCAACGTCGCGCTCACGCTGTGGCAAGGCGCGCCCTTTCCCTGCTGTGGCGATCGCACCAGCTACGCCGCCTGCCGCTCGCAGGGCAAGTCGACCTGCTTTTCGGGCAACTTCCCGTTCAAGATCGCTTCCGGCGGCTCGCTGCTGCGAGGCGCGATCGCGTCGTCGAGCCTGGCGGTGTCGGGCAGCAGCCTCTTGATGCAGATGAGCTTGGGCGGCTCGGCGATGCAGATCAGGCTGCGCAGACCACGCGTCACCGCACGCGTGGGCAACCTCGAGCTCACCAACGGTCGCATTACCGGCGGCATCCCACAGTCCGAGATCAGCAACTCGGTCATTCCCGCCATCGCGGTCCTCGTCGATCGGCTTGTGAACGATCCCAACACGCCACAAGCCACGCGCGACCAGGTGCTCAACCTGTTCGATAGGAATAAGGACCAGCGCATCACCGCTGCCGAGGTGCGCGACAACGCGCTGATCAAGACGTTTCTCAGCGGCGACGTCGATGTCGACGGCGACGGGCAGCTCGAGCTAACGCTCGGCGTCGGATTCAACGCCATCAGAGCGGTCATCCCTTAGCTACTGCCACCTCCGTCGCGCTATTGTCGCCGCGTGCTGCGCTGTACAAACGCCGCGCTGGTAGCGGCCGCCCTGCTCTTCTCTGTCGACGCGCGCGCCGACGCGCCGACGTCGCAGCCCACATCGCAGCCAACATCGCAGCCCTACCGCACCGAGGTGCACGGCCGCAGCGGCGAAGCGCACGGCGAAGGGCGCGCCAGCAGCAAGGTCACGCGGCGCGAGATGCAGGAGCGACTGCCGCGCTCGGCGCCCGACGTGCTGCGATACGAGCCGGGCGTCTATATCCAGCAGACCGCGCACGGCCAGGCGTCAGCCTACATTCGCGGCCGCACGGGACAGCAGACGGTGCTGCTCTTCGACGGCATCCGCCTCAACAACAGCACCTTTCGCCAAGGGCCCAACCAGTACTTCTTCACCGTCGACGCGCGCACCATCCAGAGCATCACCGTGGTGCGCGGCGGCGCCTCGACGCGCTACGGCTCCGACGCCATCGGCGGCGCCATCGCGGCGCATCCGCTGGCGCCGATCATCGACGGCCGACAGCGCGCGCTGCTGCGCGTCTCGCCCAAGCTGACCATGCGCGCGGCGACGGCCGACGGCGAGATCGGCGGGCGCGCTCAGCTGGCGGCTCAGGTAGGACGTCACGTCGCCGTGCTAGGCGGTGTCGGCTTTCGCCGGCTGGGCTTGCTCGAAGGCGGTGGCGTGCTGCGCAGCCCGGTCACCGGTGAGCCGGCGGCCGTGGCGCGTCTCGCCGACGATGGACGCACGCAGCTCGGCACCGGGTTTCGCGAGCTCGCCTCCGACGTGCGCCTCGTCGCGGCGCTCGGCCCACGCTTCGAGCTCACCGCCGCGCTCTACGACTATCGCCAGCTCGGCGCACCACGCACCGATCAGTGCCCGCCCTTCCTGGCGCCGATCACGGCGTGTCTGCGCTACGACGAGCAGTTTCGCACGCTGGCCTACGCGCGGCTGGTCGGACGCCTCGGCTTCGCTGCGGCTCGGCGCGTCTCGCTGACCGTCGGCTACCAAAACCAGCACGAGCGGCGCCGTAACCAACGGCCGGCCTCGTTTGTCGAAAACGGCGGCCGCGACGACGTCCACACGCTGATGATCCTCGCGCGCGCCTCGAGCGCCGCGCTGCAGCCGCGCCCGTGGCTATCGCTGGCGCTGCATTACGGCCTCGACGTCTATCACGACCGCATCGAGTCGGTGGCGTGGACCAGCTTCTCCGACATCGATGTTGTCGTGCCGGCCACGCGCGGCCAGTACCTCGACGGCTCGACGTACACCTGGGGCGCGATCTACACGCGCGCCGAGGCGACGCTGCTCTCGCGGCTCACGCTGCGCGCTGGGCTGCGCGTCACGACAACCTTCGCGCGGGCACCGGCCGACGTCGAGTCGGGCACGCTCGCGGTCGATCGCGACTGGGCCACCGTGGTGGGAAACGTCGGGCTCGAGTGGCGCGCCCTGCCGTGGCTGAGCGTTCTGGCGAGCGTCGACCGCTCCTTTCGCGCACCCAACCTCGACGACATGACCTCGCGACAGCAGACCGGCCCGGGCTTTCAGTTCGAAAACCCCGAGCTGTTACCCGAGACGGCCACCACGTTGGAAGGCGGCGTGCGCCTCGAGGCCGGCCGGCTGCGCGCCGAGCTGTGGGGCTTTCGCGCCATGCTCTCCGACGCCATCGAGCGCGCGCCGCGCCTCGTCGCCGACTGTCCCCCCAACACGCCGCAGTGCGCGACCTCGACCACACGCTACCAGCTGGTCAACCTGCACGACCTCGCGACGATCCACGGCGTCGAGGCGGTGCTGCGCCTGGCGCTCCCGTGGCACGTCGGGCTGCGCGCCACGCTCGCCTACGCTATCGGCTCGGGACCCAATCCAGTGATCGGCGCGCAGCCCGAGCGGCTGCCGCTTTCGCGCATCCCGCCGCTCAACGGCGTAGTCGAGCTGCGCTGGCGCCACGGCAGCGGCGTGTATCTCGGCGCCGCGATGCGCTGGGCGCTGCGCCAGGACCGGCTCTCCATCGGCGACGAGGCCGACGTGCGCATCCCCACGGGCGGCACACCGGCCTTCGTGGTGTTCGATCTGCGCGCCGGCTACCGCTGGACGCGGCATCTGCTGGCCTCGCTCGTCGTCGAAAACGTCGGCGACGCCGTCTATCGCTACCACGGCTCGAGTGTCAACGGCGCCGGGGCGCAGGCGATCGTCAGCGTGGAGCTGAAGCCCTAGGGGCTATTTGTCGAGCAGATCGTCGAGCGCGCTGATGATGCCGCGCACGCGCTTGACGCGGCTCGACACGCCATCGACGGGCTTGGCTTTGGCGGCGGCAGCCGCGGCGAGCCACTCGCGCGCCTTGGCTCGCCCGGACTCGAGCATGCCGTCGAAGGAGAACAGCTCCACGCGCTTGACGCCTGCGGCGAGCGCGGCGCCGACGTCATCGGCGAGCGTCTGCGCGTCGGGGTAGCGCGGGCGTCCCTCGGGCGTCAGCACGCCGGCTTGGCCGACGAGGCCGAGCGCGATGGTGGCGGCGTCGCCGAAGGTCGCGCGCGCGTCGGCGGCGTAGCTTTGCACCAGCGCGGGGCCGATCCAGCCACCAGCGAGGCTGGCGTAGACGCTCTGATAGACCATCAGCGAGACGTTGTCCCACGGCACGTCGCGCACCGGGATGTCGAAGGCGTCCTCGACGTCGTTGTCGCCGTCGGCGACATCGTCGAGCACCTGCGGGAACGTCACGCATGCGGCGCGCAAGCCCTGCGCCTGCACCTCGCGCACGCTGGCGACGAGCTTTTCGCGCGCCGCGGCGAAGGCCTTGCGGTCGACGTGTTGCTGCAGCAGCCGCAGCGCCGTGCCGAGATCGCCGCCGTCGGTGGCCGCGAAGAGCTTCTCGCTGTACTCGAAGGCAGGCTCCATGTCGTAAACGATGGCGCTGGCGACAAGGTCGTCGCGCCGAAGCCGCGCGAGGATGTCGCGCACGAGCTGCGCGTACTTGTCGATGTTGTTCTCGTTGGGCCAGTAGCCGTCGGCTTCGGGCAGCAGCGGCCACAGGCGCACCTCGACGCCGCGATCGGCGGCCGCGCGCAAAAGCTCGCCGAGCGCCGCGCTCTGCACCTCGCGCGATGGCAGCGCCACCTGCGCGACGGTGCGCATCTCGGCGAGCAGGTCGAGCTCGGCGCTGACCGCGGCGAGGCCCATCGCTTCGCCGGCGTAGATCGCGAGGTCGACGTCGCGCGGCGGCGGCTCGTCACCTACGCACGCGGCACTAGCGAGCGACGCGACCAGCAGCAACAGGTTCGGCAGCAGCGCGAGACGAGGCGAACGGAACACGGCGGTGACCTCCCGGCGGCACGAAGGCGCGTTGTAGCATCGGCCGGGCGGCCGGTTCAAGCGCGGTTGCGATCGCATCTCGGCGCCACTACGCTTCAGCGCATGCCGCACAAGAAGACGCTGATCGCCGTGCTCGTGTCGCTGGTGCTCGCCGCGAGCGGCTGCGCCGAAGACGACCCCAAACCATCGGGCCTCGATGGCCGCAGCGAAGCCGGCACCGACGCCAGCGACGGCGGTGTCGCCGACATCTTTGTCGACGGTCAGGGGGGCTGTCTCAGCTGGCACAAGCTCGTCGCGCCGGCGAACAACAACAAGCCGAGCTGCGTCGCCGAAGCTGACGAATACCAGCCCGCCAACACGGCCAACGACACCTGGCCGGCCTGCATCTCCGATGACAACACCTACCACCGCGTGCTGCCCGACATCTCGAGCATCGCGCGCGTGGCGGGCTTCGAAGGCATCGTCGCCAAGCTGCTGGTCGGCGCGAAAAACCCGACGGCGCAGGACTTCGTCGACGCGCGCGTGATCTACAGCGAGCCCGAGGGGCTCGACTCGCGCGTCTCGCGCCGAGAGGACGAGCACGTGCCAGCCGCCGCCAAGGTCTGCGCCGACATGACGCAGAGCGAGATCGACGCCAACGCCGAGCGCTGCGTCGGCCAGGCGCAGATCCAGCCGCTGCTCAACAAGGCCTTTGCTGACGGCGCCAACGGGCTCGAGCCGCTCGACAACGCGGCGCGCATCGAGGCGGGGCTTCTGTGGTTCCTCTACGTCTCGACCTACAAAGAAGCGTTCACTTGCACCAACGTGACCAAAGACTGCGACTCGTCTTACGCCTACTACACCGGCGGCGAGGCGCGCGCTGGCGGCAAGGGGCTGGCGCGCTACGTGCGCGAGGTCTCGACGCAAGCGCACGACCGCGTCTTCGACGGCATCCTCGCCGTACGCTGCTGGCGCGACCTCGACCCCGACGTACCGGCCAAGGACACGGCGCGCCGCGATCAAGCGTTGGCGCAGATGGACAAGGCGCTACTGCGCGGCATCGCGCTGCTGGTCAAGGCGCGCGTGTCGGTGCTGCCGCTGATCTGCGAGGCCCACAGGCCGGCCGCCTGGATCACCGTCCAGATCCTCGGCCGCGTGCTCGACCGCGCCGCGCGCGCGCGCAACACGACGCTCGCCGACTTGCTGAAGAACGCCATCGCATCGCCGACGCCGCCGAGCAGCACGGTGCAGATCCAGGCCGCGCTCGACGGCCTGTTTCCCTGCCCCTGATCGCTACTTGTTGTTGGAGAGCACCCAGAAGTTGGCGAGCGCGCCGCGGAAGGCCTTGTCCTCTTCGGCGCGGCCAAAGCGCAGCGTGGCGTTGGTGGCGGGCTTCAGCTGAAAGCCCACCGCCTTGACGGCGCGCAGCCGGATCTGATCGAGCTCGGCCGGCTGCGGCTTGACCTTGCGATCGTCGGCGAAGGTCTTGGCGACGTCGAGCTGACTGGCCAGCTCGTTGAACGCGTGCACTGTCTCCATGAAGGCGTGCGTGTTGCCGGGGCGATTGCGGCTGCGCTCGGCCTTCTGCTCGAGCTGATGCAGCGCCTCGTTGAGGCGCGTGATCTTCTTGTGCAGCGTCTGTTTGGGACGCAGGCGGATCGGGACGATCTGGCGAAAGTGATAGTTGAAGAACTCGCGGTGCGTGAGCCGCTCGTCGCGATCGCGCGTGCGGTTGTACTCGCGCCGCGCCTTGAAGTAGTTCCAGACTGTCGCCTTCTGCGCAGGCTCGGCCCAGGCCGAGGAGTCGGTCAGGGAGACCGTCAGGGTCAGGCCCATCAGGGCGATTGCTTTCATGCGTCCTCCCGCTTGGTCGCGTAATCGGTGGTCTTATCCAAGACCCAGGCCACAGCTGGGCACTGCAATTACATGCACTTACAAGGGAGTGCGGCCAATTGTCTGACCGGATTTCGCACGGGCCACTCACAACCGAATAACACCGCTTTTTTGCCCCGGCTGCGGTTCGATCCTACGCTTGTTGTTAGATCCCCTATGGACGACCGTCGTAACGATTCGAGATTCCGCGCCGTCGAGCTCAAGATCGGCCTGCTTCTCGACGACGGAGAGCGTGGCGTCGAGTCGCGCGACATCAGCAAAGGCGGCGTCTGCTTCACCCATTGCGCGAGGCTCCCGCTCGGCGAGCGTCGGCGGCTGCGCCTGATGCTCGACCTCGGGCAGGATCGCTTCAGCGAGCCGCTCGAGATCGAGGCGCGCGTCGTGTGGTGCACCGAGCTGTCGCCGGACCGCTTCCAGGTCGGCGCAGCGTTCGACGCGCTCGACGGCGTGCACGCGCAGGCGCTGCAGCAGCTGCTGTACCTGCTGTCTCGCGAGGTCTCCGAGGACGAGCGCGGGCGGCTGCGCTTTCGCACGGCGCTCGTCCCCGCGATCGATCCCAGCCGCGAGTAGCCGCCGCGCTATGATGCGCCCTCCCGAGCGGAGGGCGTCACCATGAAGCGTAATCTACGGCCTAGTCTGCGGTGTCTGCTGCTGATCGCAGCGATCGCGCTGGCGGCGGGCGGCTGCAAGAAGGGCAAGCAGAACGGCCGAAGCAAGGCGGGCAGCACGGCGGGCAGCGCCGGCGGCGGCGGCGGCAGCAGCGGCGGCAGTGGCGGTGGCGGGACGGCCGCGAAGGCCAACACGCTCGACCAGGCCAAGGCCGAGACGCAGGCGAAGCGCTTCGTCGCGCACATGACCGGCGGCCGCTTCGGCGAGGCCGCCAAGATGATGACCCCACGCATGCTCCAGGCGATGCCCGCCGAGCGGCTGGGTGCCACGTGGCGCGGCGTCAGCTCGCAGCTCGGCGCGTTCAAGCGCGTGGTCAAGGTCGAAGGCAAGGCCATCGGCACGTCGTTTACGTTCCAGCTGACGGCGCTGTTCGAAAACCAGCCCTTCAACGTGGTGGTCAGCATCGACGCGGCCGGACGCGTGCAGGGGCTGTTCTTCAAGCCCGCCATGCTGCCGCGCCCGCAGCATCCCAAACCGCCCTACCCCTACGCCGCGCGCGAGGTGGTGTTCGTCAACAAGACCGACAAGACCAAGCACGCCGGTACGCTGACGCACCCCAAGGGCAATGGCCCATTCCCCGCGGCGGTGCTCGTCACCGGCTCGGGATCGCAGGACCGAGACGAGACGATCTTGCAGCACAAGCCGTTCCTCGTGATCGCCGACCATCTGACGCGCGCCGGCTTTGCCGTGCTGCGCATCGACGATCGCGGTGTCGGTGGCAGCGGCGGCGACCCCAACACGGCGACGATCCAGATCCACGCCACCGACGCTGGCGCGGCGATCGACTTTCTGAAGAAGCAAAAGGTCGTCAACAGCAAGGCCATTGGGCTGATCGGCCACAGCGAAGGCGGCGCCATCGCGCCGATCGTCGCAGCGCGCCGCGCCGACGTGGCGTTTGTCATCTCGCTCGCCGGCTCGGCGCTGCCCGGCGACAAGATCGTGGCCGAGCAGGTGCTGGCCATCGCGCGCGCGCAGCCGGGCATGGACAAAGCCAAGCTCGACAAGCTGCTCGCCGCGCAGAACGAGGTGCTTGCCGCCGCCAAGAGCGGCTCGCGCGACAAGCTGCGGCAAGTGGTCAAGAAGGCCACCGCCGTGGGCAAGCAGATCGGCCTCAAAGGCGCCGGACAGATCAACGCTGCGATGATCGACGCGCAGGTCAAGCAGCTGCTGTCTCCGTGGTACCAGTCGTTTCTCAAGACCGACCCCGCAGTGCACTGGGCCAAGGTCAAGAAGGCACGCGTGCTCGCGCTCAACGGCGCCAAGGACACGCAGGTGCTCGCCGACAAGAACCTGCCGCGCATCGAGGCCGCGCTAAAGAAGGCGAAGAACCCAGACGTGACGATCAAGAGCCTGCCCGGCCTCAACCACCTCTTTCAGCCCTGCAAGACCGGTCTGCTGAACGAGTACGCCCTCATTCCGATCACCTTCGACAAGGGCGCGCTGCAGCTGATCGCCGACTGGCTGGCCAAACGCTTCCCACCGCCCAAAGGCTAGCGACTGTGCGTCTCTTCGGTTTCGGCTCGCTGTGCTTCGATCCGGAGCTGCCCGATCAGGTCGTCGAGCGCTTCAGCGCGCGGCTGCGCGGCGTGCGCCGCGCGTTCAACAAGCGCAGCGCCTCGCGCTTCTGCGCGCGCGAGGAGAGCTTCGACGCCTTCTTCGATCAGGCGCCAACGGGCTTCTGCAAGGACGGTATCTACGATTCGCTCGTGCTGGGCACCGAGCCCGACGACAGCGCACACATCGATGGGCTGGTCATCGGCTATTCAGCGGCCGCGGCCGAGGCGGCGCTCCAAGCCACCGACCGCCGCGAAGGTTACGTCGAGGGGCGCGCGTCGCGGCTCAACGGCTACGTGCGCGTCGTGCGCTCGGTCGAGCGCCTCGACGGCGCCGGCGAGCAACACGCCGACGCCAGCGTCTACCTGACCAACCCCGACCCCCACATCTACCGCGCGGGCCCACTCACCCTGCGCCAGCAGGCCATGATCCTGATCAACGCCACGCCACGCGAACGCCGCGACGCCCGCGACAGCCGCGGCCTGCACTACCTCGAAGGCACACGTGCCTCGCTGCGCAGCGTCGGCATCGTCGACCGCCACCTCGAAGCCCTCGCCGCCGCCATCTACGCGCTGGACGGCCCCTGGCTCGCCGCCCTCTCGCCCCCGCAGCCTGCTCTCCGTTGAGGCGCGCAGCGCTGCTTGTCTAATAGAACACCGCTCGCCGCATCCGCGTTCTCGTCTCAGAACAGGCGGCGCAGCCAGCTACGGCGCGGCGGTGCTTCCTTGCGCGCGTTGCTGGCGACGCGCGAGGGCGCTTGTGTGGCGGAGGCGTGTTGGGCGGCGCCGAGGATCTCGAGGGGGCTGGCGCCGCTGTCGTCGCCGTCGATGAATAGCGTGTCCTGCGTCGATGGCGGCTTCTTCGTGGGGTCGATCAGTCGGCGCCAGCGCGCCGCTGTCTCGGGGTCGAGCGCGAAGGGCACAACCTCGGCGAGCCAGCTGTCGTCGCGCGGTGCGACCGAGACGACGTTGACCCACATGGAAAGGGGCTCGTCGTCCGCGGGCTCGATGACGACCCGCGCGAGGGCGCCTTGCGCGAGCGGCGCGCCGAGCAGCAGTAGGCACTCGCTAGTCAGCTGCATCACGTCGTAGCGCTCGAGGTCGCCGTTGCCGCGTGGCACCGAAGCGGTCAGGCGAGCGTGCTGCGCATCGCCCTCGCGCGCGCCCGTCGCTCGGGGCGCGGCGGGCGCCAGCACGAGCAGTCCCGAGTGCTCGTAGGTCTCGTGGGGGTCGCCGCTCATCGCAGCGATCATGCGAGGCAGGTTGCGCACGAGCGCGAGCAACTCGCGCTGTTCGGCGGAGTCGGTGATGCCGGTGGCGCTCAGCTCGGCCTCGCCGAGGCTCGTGTGCTGTCGCAGCAGGCCCGCCACGCGACGCGCGTCCTCGAGTGTCGCCGAGCGCGAGCCGATGCCGCGCACCACCTGCGGTGGGAGCTTCCAGCAGCGAAAGGCCTCGTCGGCGAGCAGGATCTGATATCGCTCGACGAGCGCGAGCCACGCTGCGGCGCTGCGCGACGCCATCAGCTCGTCGAGCCCTTCGGCGCGAAGCTCTTCGAAGGCACATAACGCGATGGTGACACCGATGTTGGCGAGCAGACCGATGAGGTAGGCGTCGCCCGCGTCCTCGCCGCGGCGCTTCGCCAGCGTCTGCGAGACGAGCGCCGTGGCGAGCGCCTCGCGCCAAGCGGTCAGCCGCAGCGCCTGCAGCGGGCCTGGTGCGCAAGCTCGGCGCCCCACGGAGACGCCCAGCGCCACTCGCGCCAGACGCCGCGTTCCCAGCCGCGTGATCGCGACGCGCAGCGACTCGACCGCGCCACCGCTGGCTGCCGAGCTGGCGGCGTGCAGCACCGCCACGACCAGCGCTTGGTCGCTTCGAACCAGCGCCCCGAGATCTGCCACCGACCAGTCGTCTCGCGCCAGCAGCGCCAGCAGCCGCGCCGTGACGCCCTCGTTGGCCAGCAGCGGCAGCTCGCCGCGGGCGCGCAGTGAATCTACTGCGCGGTCGAGTAGTTGCGGACCTTCGGCGACGGGAACAAACGCGAGCAAAGATGACCTCCTTGCTCCTCGATCGGCAGGACGACTGCGAGATTTAGCCCGTTATGAGAGAAGCTCGAGCGCCAGCCCCCAGCGCAGACAGCGGTCGGTGACCAGCGCCGACGGCACGCGGGCGGCATCGAGCGCCGCCGCGAGGATCATCGCGCCGCCGACGATGATCGGCGCGCGATCGAGCGCTAGCCCCGCGACACGACGCTGCGCCGGCGGAAGTGGAAGCAGCTGCGTGATCCAGCCCTCGATGGCCTCGCGCGCCAGCGTGTAGCGCGAGATTCGAGCCGGGTCGTAGGGCTGCAGCTCGAGCGTCATCGCCGCCAGTGTCGTGGCGCTTCCGCCCAGCGCCAGCACGCCCGCCACGCCTTCTGCGCCGATGTCGGCCAACGCCGAGCGTAGCTGCAGCACGAGGCCGGCCCGCTCGGTGCGCTCGGGCACCGTCACAGCCCCGAGGTAGAGGCTCGTCGTCGCCACCGCGCGGCCGGCCTCGACGCGCGCCAGCTCGGTGGACGCGCCACCCACGTCGCACATCAACCACGGGCCCTCCAGTGGCCCGACGTCGGTGAGCGCACCCGCGAGCGCGAGCTGCGCTTCGCGCTCCGCGTCGACCACCTCGAGCTCGACGCCGGCGCTGGCATGCACCGCCGCGAGGAAGGCCTGTGCGTTCTCGTCGACGCGCAACGCGGCCGTGCCGACGGCTCCGATGGTCTCGACGCCTAGCCGGCGCGCCTCGCCGACGAGATCGATGATCGCCGAGAACGTGCGCTCGCGCGCGACAGCGCTGTGATCGGCGAGCCTCGTCGTGCGCGCGTGCTCGGCGACCTCTAGAAGCTCGCCGTCACGCCGCTCGGCGACCAGCAGCAGCACCGAGTTGCTGCCAACATCCAGCGCGGCGACACGTCGCACCGGCTCGGTCGCGCCGGTCACGCCCGCGTCGGCGGCGGGGCGACCGATTGCAGCTTGCGCACCGTGAGCACGTTCTCGCGCAGCTCGCGGATCCCCTCCAACGCCGCGCGCGAGGCCGTCAGCGTGGTCAGCATCGGGATGCGCAGCGCCAGCGCCGCGCGGCGCATGGTGCGCTCGTCGTAAAACGAAGGACCGCCCAACGGCGTGTTGATACAGAGCTGCACCGAGCCGCTGTACATCAGATCGGCGATGTTGGGGCGCCCCTCGTTGACCTTGAAGACCTGGTCACACTCGAGCCCGGCTGCGCGCAGCACGCGGGCGGTGCCGCGCGTGGCGACGAGCTTGAATCCGAGCTGCGAGAAGCCGCGCGCCAGCTCGCAGAGCTCGTCCTTGTCACGGTCGTTGACCGAGCAGAACAGCTGGCCGTGGACCGGCAGCGCCTGACCGGCCGACATCATGCCCTTGGCGAAGGCGAGGCCAAAGCGCTCGTCGAAGCCGTAGGCCTCGCCGGTGGAGCGCATCTCTGGACCGAGCACCGCGTCGAACCCAGGGAAGCGGTCGAACGGAAAGACAGGCACCTTGACGGCGTAGCCGAGCGGCTCGGGCTCTTTGGTGAAACCGAGATCGTCGAGCGACTTGCCCGTCATCACCTGCGCTGCGATGCGCGCGAACTGGATGCCGAGCGCCTTGGAGAGAAACGGCACCGTACGGCTCGCGCGCGGGTTGACCTCGATGACGTGCACCACGCCCTGAAAGATCGCGTACTGCACGTTCATCAGGCCGCGCACACCGAGCGCCCCCGCGAGCTCGGCCGTGTAGCGACGGATCGTCGTGAGCTGCTCGTCGGTCACCTTGAGCGGCGGCAGCACGGCGGTGGAGTCGCCCGAGTGGATGCCGGCCAGCTCGAGGTGCTGCATGATGCCGCAGATGGTCGTGCGCTCGCCGTCGGCGATGGCGTCGACGTCTACCTCGACCGCGTCCTCGAGGAAGCGATCGATCAGCACGGGCCGCCCTTCCGAGATGCGCGCCGCGCGCTCGAGGAACTCGCCCAGCGAGCCGTCGTCGTAGCAGATCGCCATCGCCTGGCCGCCGAGCACGTACGACGGGCGAACCAGCACCGGATAGCCGAGACGCGCCGCGACCTGCTGGGCTTGCGCGAGATCGCGCGCCGTGCCGTAGTCGGGGCGTGGGATCGAGAGCTTGTCGAGCAGCGCGCCGAAGCGCCCGCGGTCCTCGGCGAGATCGATGGCGTCGGGCTGCGTGCCGAGGATCGGGATGCCGGCTGCCTCGAGGTCGTGCGCCAAGCCGAGCGGCGTAGCGCCGCCGAACTGCACGATCACGCCTTTGGGTTTTTGCCGCTCGGCGATGCTGATCACGTCCTCGGCGGTGAGCGGCTCGAAGAACAGACGGTCGGAGATATCGTAGTCCGTCGACACCGTCTCGGGGTTGCAGTTGACCATCACGGTCTCGTAGCCAAGCTCTGACAGCCCCCACGTCGCGTGCACGCAACAGCAGTCGAACTCGATGCCTTGACCGATACGGTTGGGTCCGCCGCCGAGGATCATCACGCGCTCGCGCGCGTCGCCGCTGCTGTCGTCTGGTGGCAGCTCGTCCTCGTCGTCGTAAGACGAATAGAAGTAGGGCGTCTCGGCGGCAAACTCGGCGGCGCAGGTGTCGATCGCCTTGTAGCTCGGACGCACGCCGAGCTCGGCGCGGCGTGCGGCGACCTCCTCGCGCGAACGATCGCCGCAGAGGTGGCCGATCTGTACGTCGGAGAAGCCCGCGCGCTTGGCGAGACGCATCGTCTCGGCGTCGAGCGGCCAACCGGCGGCCTCGATCTCGCGCTCGAGCGCGACGATCTCCTCGACCTGCGTGACGAACCACGGATCGATGTGCGTGAAGCGCACCACTTCTTTGACCGACATGCCGTGCGCGAGCGCGCCGCGCACCCAGAACAGGCGCGCCGGATGTGTCGACGAGAGCTTGATGCGCAGGCGGTCCTTGTCGATCCAGTCCTTGCCGTCGGCGCCGAGGCCGGCGCGTCCAACCTCCAGCGAGCGCATCGCCTTCTGCAGCGCTTGCTTGAACGTGCGGCCGATGGACATCACCTCGCCCACCGAGCGCATCTGCGTATCGAGCGTCTCGGGCTGCCCGGGAAACTTCTTGAAGGCGAAGCGCGGGACTTTGACCACGACGTAGTCGAGCGAAGGCTCGAAGCTCGCCGGCGTGGCGCGGGTGATGTCGTTGGCGATCTCGTCGAGGGTCAGGCCGACGGCCAGGCGCGCCGCGATCTTGGCGATAGGAAAGCCCGTCGCCTTGCTCGCCAGGGCGCTCGAGCGCGACACGCGCGGGTTCATCTCGATCACGACGATGCGACCGTCGCGTGGGTCGAGCGCGAACTGCACGTTGGAGCCGCCGGTCTCGACGCCCACGCGCGAGATCACGCGCCGCGCCAGGTCACGCATGCGCTGCTGCTCGACGTCCGAGAGCGTCATCGCCGGCGCGACCGTGATCGAGTCACCGGTGTGTACGCCCATGGGGTCGATGTTCTCGATGGTGCAGATCACGACGAAGCGGTCGGCGCTGTCGCGCATCACCTCGAGCTCGAACTCCTTCCAGCCAACGATGCCTTCTTCGACGAGCACCTCGCCCACCGGCGACGCTTCGATCCCCGTCTGCGCCACGTGGCGCAGCTCGCTCGTGTTGTAGGCCAGTCCGCCGCCCGCGCCGCCGAGCGTGAAGCTCGGCCGCACCACCACGGGGTATCCGTGCTCGGCCGCGAACGCCAGCGCCGCGTCGACAGTGGAGACGAGCTGCGAGCGCGGGACGTCGATCCCCTCCTCGATCATCGCCGCGCGAAAGAGCTGGCGATCCTCTGCGACCTTGATCGCGTCGAGCCGCGCGCCGATCAGGCGCGTGCCGCTCTCGCGCAGGATGTCGGCCTCGGCGAGGCGCACGGCGAGGTTGAGCGCGGTCTGGCCGCCGACGGTGGGCAGCAGCGCGTCGGGGCGCTCGCGCTCGATGACCTTGGCGACCGCGCTGACGGTGAGCGGCTCGACGTAGGTGGCGTCGGCCACGCCGGGGTCGGTCATGATCGAGGCGGGGTTGCTGTTCTGCAGCACCACCTTGTAGCCCTCGGCGCGCAGCGCGCGCGCCGCTTGCGTGCCCGAGTAGTCGAACTCGCAGGCCTGGCCGATCACGATCGGGCCCGAGCCGAGCACCAAGATCTTGCGGATGTCTTTGCGTTTCGGCATCGATCAGCGCGCGCTTTTCCCGTTGCCGTTGCCGTTGCCGTTGCCATTGCCGCTCGGGCCGGGCCCTAGCCCAGGCTCGAGCTGCCCGACAAAGCGGTCGAAGACGCCGCGCGCGTCGGAGGGCCCCGGACAGGCTTCGGGGTGAAACTGCACCGCGGTGATGCGGCGGCCCTCGTCGGCAAAGCCCTCCAGCGACCCGTCGTAGAGGCTGACGTGCGTGCGCTGCACCGACGCCGGCAGCGACTCGGCGCGCACCGCGAAACCGTGGTTCTGCGCCGTGATCCAGACCTCGCCGCTGCGCTCGTCGCGCACCGGGTGGTTTCCACCGTGGTGGCCGAAGCGCATCTTGTACGTCTCGGCGCCGAGCGCCAGCGCCAGGATCTGATGTCCCAAGCAGATGCCGAACAGCGGCAGCTCGCCGAGCAAGGCGCGCGCGGTCTCGATGCCGCGCTGCACCGGCGCGGGATCGCCCGGACCGTTGGAGAGCAACACGCCGTCGGGTTTGGCCGCACGCACCGCCGCCGCGTCGCTCGACGCGGGCATCACCGTGACGTCGACGCCGCGCCGGGTTAGGCACTGCACGATGCCGCGCTTGACGCCGAAGTCGAGCAGCGCCACGCGGCGTGGGCGCGGCGCGTTGATCACGCGATCGCTGGGGCCGGCGTCGGCGCCGCGACCTGCCTCCGCGCTGTACGGCTCGCGCGTCGAGACGACCTCGGCGAGGTTGAGCCCCTCCATCTTGGGCTGCGCGCGCACGCGCTCGACGGCGTCTGGGGGGAGATCCGCGCGGAAGATCCCGGCGCGCATGGCGCCCGCCGACCGGATGTGTCGGGTCAGCGCGCGTGTGTCCACCTCGCAGATACCGCCGATGCCGCAGCGCTCGAGCCAGGCCTCGAAGTCGCCCTCCGCGCGCCAGCTCGACGTCATCGGCGACAGCTCGCGCACGATCACGCCGGCGGCATGGGGCCGGGGCGCCTGGTCGTCCGTCGCGCAGACGCCGTAGTTGCCGATCTGGGGCGCTGTGAAGGTGATCAGCTGGCCGCAGTAGGAGGGATCGCTAACGATCTCCTGATAGCCCGTCATGCTGGTGTTGAAGATCGCTTCGCCGAAGATCTCGCGCTGCTCGGCACCGAGCGCTCGCCCATCGAAAACACGTCCATCCTCGAGGACGAGGTGGGCCGACGGGCGCTGACGAGAAGTGCGTGCCATCTGTCGGGATACAGCGTTAGCGCGGCGATGCACTGTCCGTCAAGGACCGACGGCCGACAATCCGCGTTCGGCGCGGCTAGAGCGCTTCTTCAGCGAGATCGGGCAGCGGGATGGCGAGCCAGCAGCAGGGATCAGCCGCGAACGGATTGCCCGTCACAGCGTAGGAGATGCACTTGAGCCCTCCGCGACATGCGGGCTCGTCGGCGCAGCCCTCGCAGCCATCGGCGACTCGCGTCGCGTCGCGCAACGTCTGCAGGATATGGCTGTGGTCGTAGAGCTCGGCGATGGAGCGATCGAGCACGTTGCCGATGGGGGTCACCAAGCGATCGCAGGGCAGCAGGTCGCCGTTGGCGGCGACCGCGATGCGCGTGTCGCCGGCGCCGCAGGAGTCGATCAGGAAGTGGTCGTCGAGAAAGTGCAGACAGCGATGGGCGACGACCTCGATGCGCTCCACGTTGCGGCTCGAGTCCTGCTCGGCCGCGATGGCAGCGCTCAGCTCGCGATTTTGGTCGGCCGAGAGCACGGACTCGACGTGCGTGCCGTCGTCGCGAAAAACGCGCGCGCCGAGGTCGACCCACACGCGTGTCGCGCGCAAGCCGCGCGCGATGCGCACGACGGCGCCGAGCTCGTGGTAGTTCGTCGTGTCGGCGCCAAAGGCAACCACGGTGGGCACGGCGTTCGCCTGGAGGTGTCGCAGCGCGGCCACGCAGCCATCGAAGGCGCCCTCGCCGTGCAGGCGATCGTGTGTGGCTCTCGTTCCGTCGAGCCCGACCTGCACGAAGCTGACGCCCGCGCGAGCGAGCCGCGCGGCGATGCGCTCGTCGATGCAGCGACCGTCGCTGATCACCGCGTACTCGAAGGTGTCTCGCTTTGTCGCGAGGCGATCGAGAAGCTGGAACAGGTCGGGCCGCAGCAGCGGCTCGCCGCCATGAATCACCACGCGCGCGCGCGTATCGGGCGCGCGCCGTGCCAGGCGCCAGCGCGAGACAAAGGCCTCGAACTGCCGCAGCACCAGCAGCATCGTGGCGAGGTCGAGCTCGTCGGCGCAGCTCGCGTTTTCGCGAGTGCGTCGGGTAACTTGCCAGTGCAGAGTGAGGCCCAGATCGGTCAGTCCCTGGTCAGCTAGGCCCCGCTGCCCACTCGCCACGTTTGGCACCCCCCGTCCACGGCGGCTCGTCTCACTAGGGTAGCAGCGGCACGCCTGTTTCGCTCGCATACCTCGCTGTACGACGGACGCCCACGTCTAGATCGGTCGGCGCCGCCGGCGCCAGCTCCAGGCGAGAAGCAGCAGCAGCGCGAGGCAGACCGCGCCGCCAGTGGGCGCCGAGCCGCCTGCGAGCGAGCAGCAGCCGCCGTCGTCTCCGCCGCCACCGCCGCCATCGCCGCTCGAGCCGCTGTCTGTCGCGGGGCTCGAACCGTCCGCGCCGGGCGAGCTGCCGTCCACGCCGCGCGCGCTGTCGCCGGCCGGTGGCGCGCCATCGCCGGGCGGCGGGCCACTCTCGGTGGCCGCGCCATCGGAGGGAGGCGAGCCGCCATCTGCCGGCGGCGAGCCGCCGTCGCTCGACTGGGGCGTGCCAAATTCGTAGGCGCCCACGTCGATCGTGCCGTTGACCACGGCGCGCGCGACGCGCATCGCCGGGTGCACGTACTGCCACTTGGGCTCGAGGGTGGCCGCGACCGGTGCGATGCCTTTGTCGATGGCCACCGAGCCGGCCTGCAGGCGGAAGTCGACGTTGGCGAGGCTGACGAAGCTGAGTGCGCCGTTGAAGCTGCCGCTCAGCCCGCCAGCGCCGGCCGCGCCGCTGGGCACGTAGTTGTTCTGGCCCGTCACCGTGCCGTTTCCCGCCACGAGCGTTCCGGCGACGGTGGTGGAGTAGAAGATGTTGTTGATCAGCGTGAGCTTGGTGGTGTCGCGCATCTGGATGAAGCGCACGGTCTGGCGCTTGTTGACGATGGTGTTGTTGACGAGCGTCAGCGCGAGGGTGTGCGTGTTGGGGTTCTCCAGGGCGTAGCCGATCACGGTGTTGTTGTCAGCGGTGGCGCCTTGCTCGATGACGTTGCCGATGAGGGTGCTGGTGCCCCCCTCGGAGAGGTCGATGCTGCGGCTGGTGCGCGCGTTGCCGTCGCTGATGCGGTTGTAGAGGATGAGGTTCTCGAAGGCGCGGCTCTTGATCTCGTGGCCGATGTAGGCGCGCGTGAAGACGCTGTGCTGGATGGTGAGCTTGCGCGCGCGATTGACGTAGATGTTGTGCGACTGGCCGTCGCCGAAGCCGTTGTTGTCGAAGATCGAGTACTCGATCAGCACGTCCGCGTTGGGCGAGTCGCCGGCGAGGATGCCGTCGTCGTTGTCGTGGAAGTTGCAGCGCCGCACCACGAGCCCTTGGCCTTGCCAGCGAATGCCGGCGCCATTCTTGTCCTGCGCCAGCGTGGCGTCGGAAAACTCGATGCCCTCGACGGTGATGTTGCTGCCGGCGAAGACGAAGATGCCCTTGCCCGCGGCGAGGTCGTTGGCCGTGCCGCGCAACCACACACGCCCACCCACGCCACGGATGGTGAGGTTGTTGCGGCTGCCGAAGTTGCATTTGACGTTGGTATAGGTGCCAGCGTCGATCTCGAGCACGTCGCCGTCGGCGAGCTGCGCCACGGCCGTGTTGGGATGCGTGATGGCCTTGCTCGGACCGACCTGAACCGTCTTGCCATGAGCGGGCGCAGCGGCGACGAGCAGCGTCGCCGCGGCGAGACACGAGAGCGCGTTTTGCATGACGGCGATCTTATCGAAGGTTGATCGCTTCGGCGATGGCCGGAAGGACCGCGCCTGCCCGCTCGCGGAACGAAAACTCGGCGATGACGGTCACGTCGGTGGGCTCGAGGTTGACCTCGATGGTCAGCTTGCCCGCCTTGCGTGCCACCAGCAGCGGCTCTGCGATGTAGGGAAAGAGCGCGCTCGTGCCGGCGATGATCACGACGTCGGGGACGTTTTCGTGAAACTCGCGCTGCATGCGAGCGACCTTGTCCATCGGCAACATCTCGCCGAAGAGCACCACGTCGGGTCGCAGCACGCCGATACTGCACTGCGCGCAGCGAGGAGCGCGCTCGAGCGTCGCGATGCTCGCGACGTCGAGCGGGGCGCGCGTGTCGCAGCGCATGCAGATCGTGGCGTCGACGCTGCCATGAATGTCGATGATCGCCTTGCTGCCAGCGGCTTGATGCAACCCGTCGACGTTCTGGGTGAGCAGCGCGAAACGCTCGACGGCGTTCTCGATGGCGACGAGGGCCTCGTGGGCGGCGTTGGGGCGTGCGCCCGCCGCGCCGCGCGCGATGGCGGCGATGGCACGCCAGGTGCGGTCCGGATCGCTGTAGAGCGTCGGCGCGCTGACGGCCTCGACGGTGGCCTCGCCTTCGCTCGGGTCGTCGTAGATGCCGCCCTTGCCGCGATAGGGGCGAATCCCCGACTCCGCGGAGATGCCCGCGCCGGTGATGGCGCCCACCGAGCGCGCGGCACGCAGTCGATGCACCAGCTCTCGCGGTAGCTCGAATGACACGCCGCAAGTATGGCACGATCATATCGATGCGCGCCGTCGTCCCCATCGCCGCGCTGGCGCTGTCGCTGCTGGCGGCGTGCAGCGACAGCGGCGCGAGCCGACTCGACGCCGCAGGCGATGGCGCCGGCGACGCGACGAGGCCGGCCAACGTCACACGCGTCTCGGTGCTCGGCGAATACTGTCCAGCGGGAGCTGGCACGAGCACTTCGGGCGCAGCGCCCGTGCGGCTGCTGTTGCTGCTCGATCGCTCGCAGTCGGCGCTGGTCAATGACCCGGGCGACCTTTGGACCACCGCGATCAAGACGCTCGCCGCCGCCCACGAGACGTCGGGCGACGTGGCCATGTCGGTGATCGTCTACGGCGGAGCTGCGAGCGACAACCCCGGCCTCTCGTGGATCGGCTTCGTCGCCCCACGCCTGCTGGCGACGCTCGATCCAGGGCCCTATCAAGGCTGGGACGATCTCGAAGGCGCCATCGGCGCCGCGCGCACGCTGCTGGTGCGCGACATCGAAGCGCTGCCCGCAGCGCAGCGCGCGCGCACGCGCTACATCGTGCACATCATCACCGACGGTGGGGTCTCGCCGCAGTGCGTCACCGGCTGCGAGCCTGTCTTCCCGGCGACACCCGCGCCGCATCCCTACGACGTCGTCTGCAATCTGCCGCGCTCGATGTGGTGCGCTGGGCTCGGGCTTGGCGGCGTCGACTGCGCGCTGCTCGAGACGCAGCTGAGCAGCCTCGAACAGTGCAAGGCGCGCAACACGCTGGCGTCGCTCTACTACGCCATGCAGGCGCTCTCCTATCAGATCGAGTCGCGCGGCAGCCGCTTCGACCTGCGCATCGCCCACATGCAGGGCCCCGATGGTGACCCCGCCGCCAAGGGGCGGTTGGCGCAGCTCGCACAAGCCACGCGCTCGGCCGGCACCGTGACGCGCTACAGCAGCGCCAGCGAGCTCGACCTCACGCGCTTCGAGCTCACACCCCCCGACGCCGCCGGCGACGTGCGCGAAACGGCGCTGCTCGCCGTCGACCACGCCCTCGCGCTCGACGATCAAGGGCGGCTGGTCGTCGACAGCGACGCCGACGGCGTCGGCGACGACGACGAGCTGCGGCGCGGCACCGACCCGCGGCGCCGCGACAGCAACAACGACGGCATCGGCGACGGCGTGGCGCGACGCCTGGGCAGCGCCAGCGGCGCGCTCTGCAGCGCCGACGAGCGCCTCGCCGACCTCGACGCCGACGGGCTCAACGACTGCGAGGAGCGGCTGCTCGGCACCGAGCCGGCGCGCGCCGACACCGATGGCGACGGCGTGCCTGACGGCATCGAGGTGCTCTACGGCCTCGACCCGGTGAGCGCCAGCGACGGCATCGACGAGCTGCACCGCCGCCTCGGCCAGCGCGCGTTGCCCAACGGCGACACCGGCTGCGTGCAGATGCGGCTCGAAGACGTCGCGCGCCGCAGCGACAGCAGCCGCCTCGCGATCTACGTCATCGGCGGCAGTGGCTCTCCCACGGGCCACCGCCTACTCGGCGCCGCCTGCCCAGCGGCCAGCGCGACGTCGGTCACGCTGCGCGACGGCAACACCCTCCCACTCGCCACCCTGCGCCAGCAGAGCAACGCCAGCGGCGTCTCACCCTGCGCCCCCTGAACAGAGCTCTAGGCTACTGCAGGCAACGGAGCGGTGCGCCCTGGCGTAGCGCCACACCAGCGCGAACGCGCGCCCTGGCGTAGCGCTACACCACCTGCCTTCGCGATCTCGCTGCTCTGCGGGCGGCACGCGGCTCGCTCTATCTCGCGGCAGACACCGCGAGGAGAGCCCCATGACGACGAACGAGACTCAGCTTCCCAGCACCGACAGCAGCCCGATCATCATCGACGCCAAGAGCGTGCCGCAGAGCGCGGCGCGCACGCACATCGGGCGGCGCAAGCGCAACGAGGACGACTTTCATTGCGAGCCGCAGCTCGGGTTGTTTGCCGTCGCCGATGGCATGGGCGGCTACGAGGGCGGCGAGATCGCGGCGGCGCTGGTGGTCGACACGCTGGCCGAGTTCTTTCGCCGCAACGAGGACGACTCGGACATGACGTGGCCGTTCGCGCTCGACAAGGGCCGCACGTTCGACGAGAACCTCATCGCCGTCGCCGTGCGCCTGGCGCATGCACGCGTCAGCCGCGCGCGCGTCGGCCGCCTTTCGCGTATGGGCGCCACCGTGGCGGCGCTGGTGCTGCGCGAGGGTACCGCCGTGTTGGCGCACGTCGGCGACAGCCGCATCTACCGCCTGCGCGACGGCACGCTCGAGCGGCTGACGCGCGACCACTCGCTCTACGCCGAGATGGAGGCCTGCGGCGCCGACCTGCCCCCGCCGCAGGAGTTCCCGCTGAGCAACGTCATCACGCGCGCCATCGGCATGGACGGCGCCGCAGATCCCGAGGTGCGCAGCGTCGAGATCGCGGCGGGCGACCGCTATCTGCTGTGCACCGACGGCCTGCTCGAGCGGCTCGACGACGAAGCGATCGCCAAACACCTGCACGCCGCCACGGCTGGTGCCGCGGCCGACGCGCTGGTGGACGCCGCCTACGAAGCCGGTGGGCGCGACAACATCACGGCCCTGGTGGTCTTCGTGCCGCAGCGCGAGGAGTAGAGCGCCTAGTCCGGGCAGTCGGGCCTCGGGCCTCAGGCCCCCGGCCTCGGGCCCAGGGGCGCACGGAGAGCGCCTTGCACGCTTCGCAGATGCGCTCGAGACGTTCGAGCATGGCCGCCGACGCCTCGCTTCGCTTCGTCGCGGGTGCCTGAGCTGCCTCGAAGCGTGCTGAGCGCTCGCGATCGATCCCGAGGCCCGAGGCCCGAGGCCCGAGGCCCGAGGTCCGAGGCCCTGCGACGCCGAGGCGCAGCTCCTGGCTCCGACGCTGGTCAGCCCTCCAGTAGGCCGTGGCGGCGCAGCAGCACCTTGAGGTGCTTGCGGTCGATGCCGCTCTCGCGCGAGGTCGCCGAGATGTT
Organism: Myxococcales bacterium; assembly: GCA_020431405.1. Lineage (GTDB taxonomy): Bacteria > Myxococcota_A > Polyangia > JAGQIK01. The sequence goes on along the minus strand of JAGQIK010000695.1, from coordinate 2,028 downwards.
GCCATCGTTGCGCGTGAACACGTCCTCGAGGTAGCGCCGCTCGAAAGCCTCGAGCAGCGTGCTCTTGGCCTCGCTGTAGGCCACGTCGCTGCGCACGACGAGCGCGTCTGCGCCGATCGCCCCGCCGCTGGCCGCCAGGCCTGGCGTGGCGATGCGCAGCTCGCTGAAGCAGCGCGCCATCGGCGAGAGCGTCACGGCGCGGTCGAGCACGTTGCGCAGCTCGCGCACGTTGCCCGGCCAGTCGTGCGCAGTCAGGCGCGCCAGCGCGTCGCCCTCGACCGGCCCGTCGATGCCACGCCGCCGCAGCAGCTCGGCGGCGATCGGCGCGATGTCCTCGCGGCGCTTGCGCAGCGGCGGCAGCTGCACGCGCACCACCGAGAGGCGGTAGTAGAGGTCGGGTCGAAACGTGCCGGCCTTGACGTCCTCGGCGAGGTCGCCGCGCGCCGCGGCGATCACGCGCACGTCGATGTCCTGTTCGTGGTCGGCGCCGACGGGCCGCAGCCGCCGCTCCTCGATCACGCGCAGCAGCCGCGCCTGCACCGCCGGGCTGACCTGCGTCAGCTCGTCGAGAAACACGGTGCCGCCGTCAGCGCGCGCGAAGGCGCCCTTGCGCGCGCGGTTGGCGCCGGTGAACGCGCCGCGCACGTGGCCGAACAGCTCGCTGTCGAGCAGCGACTCGGGCAATGCGCCGCAGTCCACCGCCACGAACGGCTTGCGACGACGCACGCTGTGCTCGTGCACGGCGCGCGCCGCGAGCTCCTTGCCCGTGCCGGTCTCGCCCTCGAGCAGCACGGTCACGTCGGGTGCCATCGCGGCGAGGTCGAGCACGGCGAAGACCTCGCGCATACTGAGGCTCTCGGCGACGAGCTCGCCGAAGCGCCGCGACTGCGAGGGCTGCACCTCGATGATCTGCGGCTGCGGCTGGATGCGCACGAAGCTGCGCCCCAAGCGCAACGTCGCCCCTAACGAGAGCGTCGCCTCGCCCAACCTCGACCCCTCGTAGAGCGTGCCGTTCTTGCTGGCGAGATCGCGCGCCACGAACCGCGGGCCCTCGGCTGTCAGCGACAGGTGCCGCCGCGAGACGCGGTCGTCGTCGAGGGTCAGGTCGCAGCCGTCGTCGCTGCCGACGATGACCTCCACGCCGGGATCGAGCGTGACGCTGGCGCCCACGTCGGGACCGTCGATGACGACCAGCTGCGCGGCCTGCGGCGTCGTCAGCGCGCCGGGCAGCGAGAGCGTGTGCGAGGTCGCGATGGTCTCTAGACCGACGGTCATCGCGCACCAGTATAGGCCGCGACGCCGCCGATCACGTCAGGCGCGACAGCACGAACGTCAGCAGCCCCACCACCACGCCGTAGACCAGGAACGGTCGCGCCGTGCGCCGCAGCAGCGTGCCTTCGCGTCCCGACAGCCCCGTCACCGCGCAGACGGCGACGATGTTGTGGATGCAGACCATGTTGCCCATGGCGCCGCCCGCCACCTGCGCGGCGACAGTCAGCGTCGGCGAGAGCGAGAGCTTCTGCGCCACGCCGAGCTGAAACTCGGCGAACAGCAGGTTGGAGACGGTGTTCGAGCCGGTGATGAAGGCGCCGAGGCCGCCGACAAACGCCGCCACCAGCGGCCACGCGCCGCCCACCGCCGCCGATACCGTCTCGGCCAGCGCCAGCGGCATCGACGGCAAACCGGCCGGGTTTTTCGCCGAGAGTCGGAAGATAGAGACGATGGCCACCGAGAAGAGCAGCGCCAGCGCCGGCCTCGCGATCTTGCGCGCGGCCTGGCCGTAGGCGCCCACCACCTGCGCGCGCGACAAGCCGTGCAGCGGCACGGTGATCAGCGCCACCAGAAGAAACGGGATCGTGCCCGGCAGATAGAGGATCGCGATGGCGTTGTCGACGTTGCTGAAGCCGAGGATGTCATCGAAGGGGATACGCACGCCGGCGAGCAGCGCCTTGAGCCCCAGCGCGGGCACTCGCGTCACGACGAGCACCACGCCGATCAACACGTAGGGCAGCCACGCGCGCAGCTGCG
>JAGQIK010000694.1 GCA_020431405.1 Myxococcales bacterium | reverse complement strand
GGCCCCGCTGGCCCGCGCAGATCGAGCCCTGGCGTCTCGGCCAACGCCTGCGCCACGCGCTTGGCGTCGGGCCAGCTGCCCTCGCGCTCGAGCTTGCCGAGGCGCTTGACGAGATCGTCGAGGGCCGCCGCTACCGAGCGCTTGCCATACCTCACCGCGCTCGCCACCGGCGGGGGCAGCGGCTGCGGGTCGCGGTGGCTAGTGCACGCCGGCAGCGCGACGGCGACCACCGCGAGCGCTATGGCGCGCAGCGAAGGGAGCATCTCAGCGATCTTCTCGGCCCACGGCGTCCGAGGCCAAGTTTTTTGCCCGCCCGATCGCTGCGTGATACCGCTGGATTTCAGCGAGAGCAACGCAGAGGGAGCGACGCGTGATTCATCTGATGAGCGTGACCAAGTCCTTCGGCCGCGGCAGCGGTGGCGAGGTCCTGGCGCTGCAAGATGTCGATCTTCACGTCGGCAAGGGCGAGCTGGTGCTGCTGACCGGTCCCTCGGGGGCAGGCAAGACGACGCTGCTTCGCACCATCTTCGCCGCCGAGCGGCCCGAGGGCGGCGAGATCGTCGTCGCCGGGCGCAACATCTCGCGCCTGCGCCGCAGCTCGATCCCCTTCCTGCGCCGAAACATCGGCGTCATCTTCCAGGACTTCAAGCTGCTCAAGGACCGCTCGGCCATCGACAACGTGGCCATCACCCTCGACATCCGCGGCATCAGGCGCAAGGAGAGTCACGCGCGCGCGCTCGAGGCGCTCGGCGCCGTCGGCCTCGCCGAGGCCGCCGAAAAGCGCGTGAGCTGTCTTTCGGGCGGCGAGCAGCAGCGCATCGCCATCGCGCGCGCCGTGGTCGGCGTGCCGGCGATCCTGCTCGCCGACGAGCCCACGGGCAACCTCGACCCCGAGCTCTCGCACGACATCCTCGATCTGCTCGACAGCATCTCGCGCCGCGGCACCACGGTGATGCTCGCCACGCACGACCCGATGGTCGTCGCCAACGCCAGCTGCACGCGGCTGGTGCGCCTCGAGCGCGGTCGCATCGTCGCCATGGAGCAAGGCGTGCGCGCACCGATCGCGCCGCCGCGGTTGCTGACACCAACGCCTCAAGGGCTCGACGCGGGCGTGCTGCAGCCAGCCGAGGCGCTCAGTTGATCCGCCCGGGCTACTTCGTGCGGCAAGCGCTGCGCGGCATGCGCGCCAAGCCGATGATCCAGCTCGCCGCCGTCGGCGCCATCGCCGTCGGGCTGCTGCTCGTCGGCGTCGCCGTCGTCTGCGCGCTCAACGTCGAGCGCCTCGCCAACCACTGGGGCCGCGGCACGCAGCTGACGGTCTATCTCAAGCAAGACGCCACGCGCGCGCGCGCCGACGCGCTCGCCAAGCTGCTGCGCAGCCGCCACGAGGTCGCCCGCGTGCGCTACATCTCGCCGCGCGACGCGCGCAAACGCCTCGGCGAGAGCCTCGGCTCGCGCGCCGCGCTGCTCGCCGACGTGGAGCCCGACTTCCTGCCGGCGTCGCTCGAGGTCGAGCTCTCGCGCGAGGCTGACGGCGCCCAGGCGCGCGCCATCGTCGCGCTGCTCGGCGCGGCGCGCGGCGTCGAAGAGGTCGACTACCTCGGTCGCTGGGCGCAGCGGCTCGGCACGCTGGTGGGCCTGATGCGCACGGGCGCCATCTTGGTGGCGGCGATCATCGCGCTGGCTTGCCTCTACATCGTCGGCAGCACGATCCGCCTCGGCGTCTACGCGCGCCGCGAGGAGATCGAGATACAGCAGCTCGTCGGCGCCACGCCCGCGTTCGTGCGCGCGCCGTTCATGCTCGAGGGCGCGCTGCAGGGTCTGGTTGGCGGCGCCCTAGCGCTGCTCGCGCTCTACGTGTTTCACAGCATCGCGGCGCCCGAGATCGAAGGCGCGCTCGCCTCGCTGCTCGCGCGCCTCGACGTCGCTTTCCTCTCGCCGCTGCAGCTTTGCTTGGGCCTCGTCGGGGGCGTGCTGCTGGGGCTGGTCGGCAGCACGGTGGCCACCGGACGCTACGTCGAGGCGGCCTGAGATGCGCGCTCGCGGCCGTCTGCTCGTCGCGCTCGGCTGCGTCGCCGCGCTCTGCGCTAGCGCAGCGCCGCGTCGTGCCGCCGCGCGCGGCTCGCTGACGCGCGCCAAGCGGCTGACCAGCGCGCTCGAGGCCGAGCTCGCCGCTCTGGCGCAGCTCGACGATCTGTCGCGACGCGTGCTCGGCGCCGAGCGCCGACTGCAGACGCTGACCTTCCGCCAGACGCAGCTCGACGATCGCATCGCCGAGGGCGAGCGGCGCATCCGCGCTTTCGAAAAGCGCCGCGGGGCGCGACGCCAACACCTGCGCCGCCGCCTGCGCTCGCTCTACAAGCTGTCGCGCGGCGGCCTGCTGCGGCTGATGCTCGAGAGCGAGAGCGCCGATCAGGCGCGCCGGCAGACGCGCGCCGTGGCGCGCATCCTGGCGCGCGACGCCGCCGAGCTGCGCCTCTTTCGCGGCGAGGTCAAACGGCTCGCCACGCTGCGCGACGCGCTGCGAAAGCGGCGCGCAGCCCAAGCACAGCTGCTCGCCAGCGCGCGCGTGCAGAGCCAGCGTCTGACCGCTGCGCGCGACGCGCTCTCCAAGGCGCTCGGCTCGCTCTATCGCGACCGCCGGCGCCGCCAGCGCGCCGCCAAGGCGCTCAGCTACGCGCAGAAGCGGCTGCTGCGCCGCACCAGCGAGCTGCGCTACCGCCTCAACAGCGGCCTCGGCGGCACCAGCGTGGCCGAGCGCAAGGGTCGCCTGCCGCGCCCCGCGCGCGGCTACGTGCTGTCGTGCTTCGGCGCCGGCGCCGCGCACAAGAGCGGCATCGACGTGGCCCAGAGCGGCATGCTGCTGCGGCCGCGCAAAGGCGC
>JAGQIK010000693.1 GCA_020431405.1 Myxococcales bacterium | reverse complement strand
GCGGCAGCGGCAAGACCTATCGCAACTCGCTGTCGGTCTGCTGGACCACGCCGGGCTGCAAGCGTGTGCTGGCCATCGCGCACGGCGGCAACTGGGACGTGACCAACGTGCCGTATCTTTCCAACGGCGCCATCGCCGCGGCCTACGCATCGGGCTTCGACGGCGTGAAGATCGACGTCCGCGTCACCTCGGACAACGTGCCCGTGCTGGCGCACTCGAGCCCGATCAAGTTCTACGAGTCGCTCGACTGCGTCAACAAGCGCATCGAGCAGATGACCGCCGCGCAGGTGACCGCCTGCCATCGCTTCCCTTCCGGCACCGAGACGTTTCAGCGCTTCGACGACGTGCTGAATTACCTGCGCGGCAAGATGGTCGCGCAGCTGACGGTCAAGGAGTCGACCGACTACGCGCGCGTGATCGCCGCCGTCATCGCGGCGGGCGCGGAGGACTTCGCCTTCTTCGAGATCTCCACCAACGACCTGCGCACCAAGATCCCGACCATCAGCGGCGCGCAGAACGTCTGGTATCTGATCAACGTCGCGAGCAACGTCACCGAGGTCGACGAGCTGCTCAACACGATCAACAACCCGCGCGCCTTCATGTACGAGTTCGACCCGGGCATCTCGCTGTCGCCGACCATCGGGCCGAAGCTCACGACGGCCGGCATCAAGGCGTTCGTCTACGACAGCAACGTCGCGGCCTCCGTCGCCGGCCTGCAGGGCTACTACAACCAGGGCTTCGATGTCGTCTCGTCGCAGGCCGGCAACAACGGCGTCACCGCGCGGCAGCAGGTCAACACCACGCGCGGCATCAACCCGCCCTAGCGCGCGCGCGAGCGGAGCACCGATGAGCAAGACCGCCGTGGCCGGCCTCGACGCGCCGCTGGTGCAGATGGCGATGGGCTACTTTCGCAGTCGCGCGCTGTGCGCGGCTGCGCGCCTGGGCGTCGCCGACGCCCTGGGCGACGACGAGCGGTCCATCGAGGCGCTCGCCGCGTCCTGCGAGGCCGACGCGCCGGCGCTGTATCGACTGCTGCGCGCGCTGGCGAGCTTCGGCGTGGTCGCCGAGTCGGCCGAGGGTCGCTTCGTGCTGCAGCCGCTCGGGCGGCCGCTGCGCAAAGACCAACCCGACTCGGTGTGGGCCGCCGTCGTGTTCTGGGCCGACCTGCTCGCCGACAACTGGTCGGACCTCACCGAGTGCGTGCGCAGCGGCCAGACGTCCGCGGCGCTGCGGCCGCCGGGCGCCTCCTCGCGTTGGGCCGAGGACCCGCAGGCGCCGGCGATCTTTCGCGCCGTGATGGGGACAGCGCCCGCGGCGGCCTACATGTCGATCGCGCGCGCTTGGGACTTCTCGTCCGCGCGCGTGGTCGCCGATCTGGGCGGCGGCGGCGGCGCACTGATCGCCGCCATCCTCGAAGCGCACCCACACCTGCGCGGCATGCTGGTCGACCGCCCGTCGAGCATCGAGCAGGCGCGGCCTCGCTTTGCCGAAGGCGCGCTGGCAGAGCGCTGCGAGCTGCTAGCGCACGACCTGCGCGAGGGCGTTCCCGCTGGCGCCGACGTCTACGCGCTCAAGCACGTGCTGCACGGCTTTAGCGACGACGGCGCCACCGCCGTGCTGCGGCACTGTCGCGACGCGCTGCCGCCCGAAGGGCGCGTGTTGATCATCGAGTTCGTCTTGCCCGACGTCATCGATCGCGAAGACGCCGAGCTCGAGCAGCGCCTGATGAGCGACCTCAACATGCTGGCCGTCACCGGCGGCAAGGAGCGCAGCGCGGGCCAGTGGACTGCGCTGCTGCGCGCGGCGGGCCTCGAGCTTTCGCGCGTCGTCCCGGTCGACGGTGATCTGGTCTCGATCGTCGAGGCCACTCGCGCGGCCGCATAACCCGCGCTACCGTCGCCCCATTAGCAACGATCAGCTGCGTGGCGACGCGCAGCAGCCCGAGGCCGATGCTCCACACCGCACAACCCGACCTCGTCGGACAGCTGCTCGGCCGCTACCGCGTCACCGCGTGCCTCGGCGAAGGCGGCATGGGCGCGGTCTACCGCGCCGAGCACGAAGGCATCGGCTCGCTGGTAGCGATCAAGGTGCTGCACCCCGCGCTTGCCAGCGACCCCGACATCGTCGCGCGCTTTTTCAACGAGGCGCGTGCGGTCAACGTCGCGCGCCACCCCAACATCGTCCGCATCTTCGACTTTGTCGAGCGCTCGCCCGCCGGTGCATATCTGGTGATGGAGTACCTCGAGGGCGAGAGTCTGCAGGACCACCTCGAGCGCCTCGGCGCGCTTTCACCCGCGCACACGGCGGCGATCGTCAGCCGCATCGCCGCAGCGCTGACCGCCGCCCACGACCAGCAGATCGTGCACCGCGATCTCAAGCCGGCGAATATCTTCCTGCTGCCCGACGCAGACCACCCAGGTGAGCAGCGTGTCAAGGTGCTCGACTTTGGCATCGCGAAGCTCGCCAGCGGCTCGGGCACCCAGACCCACGCGCTGATGGGCACGCCGCACTACATGTCGCCCGAGCAGTGTCACGGCGCCAAACAGGTCGACCATCGGAGCGACATCTACGCGCTCGGCGTGATCGCCTACCGCTGCCTCGCCGGGTCGCTGCCCTTCGACGGCGAAGGCTCCGGCGAGATCATGGGCAAGCATATGTACGAGCCACCTGTGCCGTTGCGCCAAGCGGCGCCGTCGCTGTCGGGGGAGCTCGAGACGGTCGTCATGCAAACGCTGGCCAAGAACCCCGTCGCCCGGCCGCCGACGGCGGCAACGTTTGCTTCCGCGCTGAGCGGCTCGGCTGCGGCGCAGCAAGGGACCGCCGCGCCGATTCCTGCCACGCTGGTCCCTGCGGCGGCGCCGACCGCACGTCGGGCGTCACCCGCCGCGACACCGCTCGCCGCCGCGATCTCCTACGCCACGCCACGTGATGCACCCGACCACCTTGGCAATCCGCAGCCGCCCGACGCCGATTTTTTTGTGCCGCCGCCGGCCTCGATCGGCGCCCTGCGCAGCGCCGCAACCACGCTCTCTACCGACCTCTCGGCCGCGCGTCGCCCCGCGCTGGTCAAGAGCGCGCTGGTGGGTCTCGGCGTCGCGCTGTTCTTCGTGCTGCTGCCCGTTGTCCTCGGCGCCACCAAGTACTTCATCAAGCCACAGATGATCGGCATCCCGATCTTCTGGTTCGCTGTCAGCTTCGTCGTCGCCTACCGCACGTTCCGATTCCAGGCGATGTGCAACTACGTCGCGGAGGCAGGAGTTGCTGAGTACTACTGCAAGGGCAAGCGCAGCAACGTCGTCGCACGAGCTGAGCTGCGCTTCACCGACGCGGACGAGCTGCGTGTGACCACCGTGCGAAGCTTCACCAACGGCCTCTACACCGGCACCACCCACACGCTGGTGTGGAGTGACAAGTTGCGCCCGGTGTTTGCCATCACCGCCGCCTTTGACGACCGCAAGCACGACGGCGGCGCGCGTGGCGAGCGCTGGTTCTGCGACGCCGCCGAGCAAGCCTGGGCCGACTACATCGTGCCGAGGCTCGTCGCGCAGATAGACGCTGGCCAGCGCGCGCGCTTTTCGCTCGGCGGTGACGACCGCCTCGAGCTGACCAACGATGCCATCTATGCCTACCGCAGCGGCCTCGAGATACGCTACACGCCTGGCGAGCTGGCCCCGATCACGGTCGAATCAGGGATTCTGACCATCACGCGCGCTGGAGAAAAGCCAAAGCTGCGCATCGGCCCGGACAGCGGCGTGCGCGTCGAGTACGGCGCCGTGGGCAACGCCGCCGCCTTCCTCGCGCTGGCGCGCCAGCTGTTCGGCTCAGCCGTGGTGCCGTAGCTAGCGCAACGCGCGCAGGCGTACCTGCAGATCGCTGAGCACGCGCCGCCAAAGCAGCGTCAGCTGGCGCGCGATGGCGGTGTTGGCCTTGCGCGCCTTGGCGAGCCGCGCGTTGATGCGCTTGGCCGCCGGCATCTGCCGCGCCGCCAGGTGGCAGGCCGCTTCGAGCGTGTCGACGATCTGCGCGTAGGCCGGTCGCCGCTCGGGGTCGAGCTTCGGCCGCGCGCGCCTCACGCCGCTGAGGCAGTTCTTGGCGCGGTGGGCGAGCAGCTGGGCGTAGGCGGCGGCGAGCTCGACGCGTGCCGCGTCGCCGCGCTTGCCTCGCCGCGTGCGCGCGGCCGTGCTGTCGGCGAGCGCGCGCGGCGTGGCGCGCTTGAAGATCGCGAGCACCAGCGCGCGCGAGGTGAGCGCGTCGGGATCGTCGTCGTCGATGGCGATAGCGCGGTCTAGGAACGCCAGCGCGCGGTCGGCGCGTCCGAGCCCGATCTGCGCGAGGGCCATACCGTGCAGCGTGCGGGTGTCGCCGGGGCAGAGCGCCAGCGCTCGGCCGTAGAGCTCGACGGCGCGGCGGTCGTTGCCCGAGCGCGCGCGCAGCGCGGCGAGCGCGACGAGGGCCGCGTGGAAGGCCGGGCGCGCGGAGGCAGCGCGCGCGGGAGCGGCGGCCATGCGGCGGCCGTTGTCATCGAGCCCCTGCCTCCGCCG
>JAGQIK010000692.1 GCA_020431405.1 Myxococcales bacterium | reverse complement strand
GCCAACGCCGCCGAGGCGGACGCGCACGCGCTCGCCGCCCGGCGCCTGCTCGAGGCACAGCTGCGCACGCTCGGGCCATCGCAGGCGGCCACCTTTCGCGGCGTGGGCGCGCGCGCTCAGATCCTCGACGACACGGCAGCGAGCAGGCCGGGCCGCGCCGGCGGCTCGCCGTCATCGTCGTCATCGTCGTCCTCGTCCTCGTCGTCGCTGGTGGCGCCCTCGTCGTCGATCTCGACAGCGACGCTCGCCGCCGACAGCAACCTGCTCGTGGCGCTGCTCGAGATCACCAAGCAGCTCAACGCCGAGCACGACCTCGAGCGCCTGCTGGAGCTGATCATCGACCACGCCGTCGACCTCACCGGCGCCGAGCGCGGCTTTCTGCTGCTGCGTCCGCCCAGCAGCAGCGGCAGCGGCGGCGAGCTGTCGATCCGCGTGGCGCGCAACATCGATCAGCAGACCATCCGCCGCGAGGCCTTTCGCATCTCGCGCTCCGTCGCCGAAGAAGTCGCGAGCAGCGGCCGTCCCGTGATCGCGCGCAGCGCCCTCGACGACGAGCGCTTTCGCGCCTTCGCCAGCGTGCACCAGCTCGGTCTGCGCTCGATCCTGTGCGTGCCGCTGACGGTGCGTCGCGAGCTGCGCGGCGCGATCTATCTCGACAACCGTTTCGTGACGCAGAGCTTCGGCGAGCCCGAGCGCGAGCTGCTCGCGACGTTCGCCGACCAGGCCGGCCTCGCGCTCGGCAACCGCGAGCTCGACGAGCAGAACCGCGCCCGCCAGCGCACGCTCGAAGCGCGCGAAGCCGAGCTCGAGCGCGTCAACGCCGAGCTCGAGGACGTGCTCGCGCAGAAGAGCGCGCGCCTCGACGAGCTGCGCGATCTGGCGCGCAGTCAGCGTGACGAGCTCGAAGGGCGCTACACATTCGACAACATCGTCGGCGGCAGCGCGGCCATGCGGCGCCTCTTCGCGTTGATCGAGCGCGTCAAAGAGATCGATACGCCGGTGCTGATCCACGGCGAGTCGGGCACCGGCAAGGAGGTCGTCGCCAAGGCGCTGCACTACAACGGCCACCGCCGCGAGGGAGCCTTCGTCAGCGTCAACTGTGGCGCCATCCCGACCACGCTGCTCGAGAGCGAGCTGTTCGGCTACGTGCGGGGCGCCTTCACCGGTGCCGCGCGCGAGCATCGCGGCCTCTTCGAGCGCGCCGACGGCGGCACGCTCTTTCTCGACGAGGTTGGCGACATGCCGCCCGAGCTGCAGGTCAAGCTGCTGCGCGTGCTGCAGGAGAAGCGCTTCTCGCGCCTCGGCGACGAGCACGAGCGCGGCTCTGACTTTCGGCTGGTGACCGCCAGCAACAAAGACCTCGCCGAGCAGGTGCGCGGCGGCGCCTTTCGCGAAGACCTCTACTACCGCCTCAACGTGATCAAGCTCGAGCTGCCGCCGTTGCGCGCGCGCCGCGACGATGTGCCCGCGCTGGTCGCGTTCCTCTTCGAGCGCCACGGCGGTGACGAGGTGCAGCTGTCGCGCGCTGCGCTCGATCGCCTCGTGGCCTACGACTGGCCGGGCAACGTGCGCGAGCTAGAAAACGAGGTGCAGCGACTGCTCGCGCTCGGCGGCCCGCAGATCGGCGTCGCCGATCTCTCGCCGCGCATCCGCGACAGCGCGGCGGGCCGCGCGCGCGCGCAGCGCAGCGGGCTCGGTGCCGCAGTGCTCGACGGCACACTCAAGCAGGCGGTGCAGCTGCTCGAGGTGCAGATGGCGCGCGAGGCGCTGCGGCGCGAGCAGGGCAGCGTCACGCGGGCCGCGGAACGGCTGGGCATGACGCGCGTGGGGCTGCACAAGCTGATGAAGCGCCACGGCCTCGGGCGTGTCGAACGATGAGTCTCGTATACGCGAGTTAACGATGGCGCATATGTAAATTAGAATATACGTTCCGCGCTGCGCGGCAGGCGCTTAAACAATTGATATAACATGACTCTGATCGTGGCATGCGCGTTGCTCTATAGGCTCGCAGAATGACGACGACGACGCCCACACGACGCACGCTGCCGCTGGCCCTGCTGGCCCTGCTAGCCCCGTTGGCCAGCGCCTGCGGCGACGACGGCGTCAGCGTCCCGCAGCCGGTGCCCGTGCCCAAGAGCTCGCTGCTTCGCTTCAGCTCGCCGCGCGCCGCGCAGTCGCGCCTGCTGGTGATCGGTCTGCCCGGCGCCGTCGAGGGCGTCGGACAAGTCGAGGCGACCGACATCCCCAGTGGCGCGCGCACCGTGGTGCCGTCGTCGGCGCAGGGCTCGTTCGGCCTGCTCGCCGCCACGAGCAACGTCAGCGACCTCGAGATCCGTTTCATCAACGACGAGGGCCGCTCCGAGCCGGCGCCGATCGTCCAAGCCGGTCGTTTCGGTGGTCCCGTGCTGGGCGATCCGCTCAGCAACGGCACCGTGACGCGCGCCAACGGCAACACCGTGCTGGTCAGCAACGACGGCGGCGCGGGCAACCCGCTGCTCTTCTCGGCGACGCCCGACAGCATCGCTCACCTGAGCAACCCGGCCAACGGCGCGCTGACCAGCGGCACCACCGACGCCATCGGGCGACTGAGCCTCAGCATCGAAGCACAGAGCGGCGACATCCTGCAGCTGGTGCTCGCCGATCCACAGAACCCGACCGAGACGAGCAACTACTTGAGCCTGCCCGTGCCCTGACGGCACGGGCCTGACCCGAACCAGCTCGCCGCGGACGACTGCTCCGCGGCCAACGAACTGTCACGTCGTCGACGGCGCAGCCCACGCTGGCCACGCCGCACGGGTGACGTGCGCCAACAACTCGTGGCCGCGGAGAGGTCTTCCGCGGCGAATTGGAGCGCGACCATGAAACCCAGCACCCTTTTCAGCAGCCTCGCGGCACTCGCCATCACATTTACGCTCGTCGCCTGCGGCGGCGGTGACGCCAACCAGCCGCCTGCCAATCCGTCACAGATCACGAGCGAGGTCAGCCAGTGCGGCGGCTTCGAGGCCAACGCGTCGGGCGCCGACTACTGCGGCGCCGAGAAGGTCGTCTGGCGCTACGACGCCGCCAAGCGCACGCTGACCATCGAAGACCGCCGCATCACGCTCAACTGCTGCGGCGACCGCTCGGTGAAGGTCACGCGCGACGCCAGCGGCATCGTGGTGCGCGAGATCGACGCGCCGGAAAACGGCGGCGGGCGCTGTCGCTGCTCGTGCACCTACGACGTGCGCGTCGTCGTGCCCGACGTCGACGCGGCCAGCACGCCGCTGCGCATCGAGCGTCACGTCACCGACGACGGCGACGCGACGACGATCTTCGACAAGGCCATCGATCTCGCTGCCGGTGATGGCGAAGCCGTCGTCGACGCCAGCAGCTCGGCCTTCTGCTCGCCGCCGCCCACGTCGCCTCTGTTCTCCGCCCCGCGCGTGAGCCTCTGCGGCGGCTTCGACGCCAACGCGCGCGCCAAGCAGTCCAACAGCGGCGCCGGCGACGCGCGCGATCTCAACAGCACCTACTGCGACGCCGAGGTGCTGACCTACTCGCTCGACAGCCAGAGCGGCAAGCTCTCGCTCTCCAACAACCGCGTGCTGCTCAACTGCTGCGGCAAGCACAGCGTCGACGTGCGCAAGGAAGGCTCGCGCTACATCATCACCGAGACCGACGACTCGGTAGACGGCGCGCGCTGCGGCTGCATGTGTGTCTTCGACTTCGCCGTCGATCTCGACAAGATCTCTGGTCAGCGCATCGAGATCGCCATCGAGCGCAACGTCACTGACGACGGCAACGGCGTGCAGCGCATCTACAGCGGTACGCTCGACCTCAACACGCCGAGCGGCAACGTCGTGCTCGACGCCACCGACGTTGGCCCGTGGTGTGAGAAGCACTAGCGCGAGAGGCACTAGCGCTTTGGCGGCGCCAGCACCTCGAACGGCCGGCTGACGATCTCCTTCGGCATCGCTGGCCACTTGATCGCGCAGAACCCCACCCGCACGCGATAGCGCCCGGGCGCCAGGCCCGACAGGCGCAGCGAAAACCCCGACAGCGCGGCGATGCTGCGATACCTCGTGCACCCACCCCTGCTGCGCGGCGCGCCGCGCGGTCGCCGCGGCGTGACCGCACGCGACGCGAGCACCTTCACCGCGGCGTCTGCGCCTTCGATCTTCTCGAGGATCCAGCGCTGCCGAACGCCCAGCGGGTAAGCCGTCATACGCGCCAGCCGCAGCGACATCGTCTCGCCGCTGCGATAGCGATCGAGCTCGGGCACTACGATGAGGCGCTTGTTGTCGTCGGAGACGCCCTTGCGCACGTTGGCCGTGCCCTGCGTCCAAGAGCGCGGCGGCCCGACGTCGATGTGCACCCAGCGGCTCTTGTAGTAGCCCGCGCCGCCGACGCGGTGCTTCTTGGCCGTCTGCCAGAGCAGCTTCGGCGCGACGCGCGCGATGTGCAGATCCGCGGCCATGCCGTACTGATGCAGGCTCGCTTTGGCCACCGTGCGGCCCTTGGCGCGCAGCGAGCGGTTGTAGCGCGGGCTGCGATAGCCCGAGCTCACCGTGATCACACCGCCGTGCAACGTGGCCCGCAGAAACGACAGCACCTCGATGAAGCGCAGCGAGACGCGCGCCGCGCGATCGCTGTAGCGCGTGCCGATCACGCGGTTGATGCGTCGCAGCGCCGCGGGCAGGTAGCGCCCGTCGCGCGTGCGGAAGCGGCCGTTGAAGCGAAAGCGGTTCTTGGTGGAGCGGATCGAGAGCGTGCCGTCGCCCGAGAGGAAGAAGCGGCGCGGCTCGCGCGCGTGCGCCGGGTGGGCGGCGAGACAGGGCAGCGCGCCGCAGAGCAGCGCGGCCAGCACCAAGGGTGAGCGCAGCAGCATCGTAGGTGATGCTGTAGCATACCCTTCCAGGTGACCGCACTCGACGACCCGCTGCTGCCGGCCAAGATCTACGAGCTGATCCACCGCGGCAACGCTGGCGACCTCGCGTTCTATCTCGACGCGTGCCGCGGCGCCGAGCGCGTGCTCGAGCTCGGCTGTGGCAGCGGGCGGCTGGCGCGCGCGCTGTGCGCCCAGGGCAGCTTCGTGCTCGGCGTCGACTGCGACGGACTCCGCATCGCGCTGGCGCGCCAGCACTTGCTCGCGCGCGGCTGTGGTCGCAGCGGCGCGGGGCAGCTCGCGCTGGTCTGCGCCGACGCTACGCAGCTTCCGTTGGCCAGCGCGCCGAGCTTCGATCGCGTGATCATCGCCTACAACACGCTCTGCGCGCTCGGCAGCGACGACGCCGTGTTGGCCGTGCTGACGCGCGCGGCGGCGCTGCTTCGTGACGGCGGCGAGCTCTATCTCGACGTGTACCTCGTCGATCCTGACCCCGAGCAGCAGGTGGTCGCGCCCGGCGAGGGGCGCGTCGAGCCGCTGTGCACGGTGATGTTCGACGGCCTGCGCGTCGACGTGCTCGAGCAAGAGGTTGGCAACGCGGCGGCGCCGCGCGCGTTCGAGCTGCGCTACCGCTATCTGGTCGCCTCGGACGACACGCCCGCGGGCGTCGTCGAGCGCGAGCTGCGCGAGACGCTGCGCCACTGGGCGCTGCCCGGGCCGCTGCTCGAGCAGCTGCTGGGTCGAGCAGGCCTGTCGGTGTTCGCGCGCTGGGGCGACTTTCGCGGCGCGCTCGACGCGGCCAGCGAGCAGCTGGTGCTCGGCGCGCGGCCGATGCGCGGCCAGGGCGCGTCGCGAGGGCGTGCGCGATGACGATCAGCGAGCTCGGCGCCGGGCGCTACCGCGTCACGAGGCCGCTCGGTCGCGGCTCGCAGGGCGAGGTGCTGCTCGCGCACGACACGCTGCTGGCGCGCGCGGTGGTGCTCAAGCGCGTCGGCATCGCCGACGATGACGAGGCGCAGGCGCGCGCCGCGCTGGGCGACGAGCTGCGCCTGCTCGCCGGGCTGCGTCACCCCAACGTCGTCGAGGTCTTCGAGCTGTTCGAGCAGGACGGGTCGCTTTTTCTGGTCGAAAGCTACGCGCCCGGCGTCAACCCGCTGGCGTGGGTCGCCGCCGGCGCGCCGGCCGATCGCATCGCGCGTGCTTGCCGCGTGGTGGCGGCGCTGCTGCGCGGCGCGCAGTACCTGCACTCGCGCGGCATCGTGCATCGCGACATCAAGCCCGACAACGCGCGCGTGGAGCTCGATGGACTGATCGGCCGCTTGCCCGCGGCGCGCCTGTTCGACCTCGGCCTCGCGACGCGCGCGCCGCTGCCCGAGGTCACCGGCACGCTGGCCTACGCCGCGCCGGAGGTGCGCGTGGGCGCCGCCGCCAGCGTGGCCAGCGATCTGTACAGCGTGGGCGTGCTGCTGCACGAGGCGCTCCTCGGCGAGCGCCCCGACCCCGAGCGCGACGTGCGCCGTCTCGGCCTCGCCGCGGCGAGCGCCGCCGGCTTGCCGGGCCTGCTCGTCGAGCTGTTGCGCGACCTGCTGGCGCGCGAGCCCGAGCAGCGCCCGCGCCACGGCGCGATCTTCGAGGCGCTCTCGGCGGCGGTGGGCACGCCGCTGCAGCTCACCGCCCACGATCTGGCGAGCGACTACTTTCCGCGCCCGCCGCCGGTCGGCGCCGAGACGATGGCCGAGGCGCTCGAGTCGCTGGCCGACGAGGCGGCGAGCGGTCGCGACCTGGTGGTCGCCATCGACGAGACGCCGGCCGAGATCGCCGAGCTGTTGCGCGCGCGCGCGCAGCTTCGCGGGCTGCGCCTGGTGCGCGTGGCACCGCGGCTCGAGCTGACCGCAGGCGTCGACGACCCGCAGCGCATCGCCACTCGCGTGGCCGACGAGCTGCTCGCCGAGTCGCGTCCGACGCTCGTCGACCTGCTCGACTGCGCCGCCGACAGCGAGGCGGCGCGCAGCCTCGCCACGCAGCTTCGACGCGCAGCGCGCATCCCCGCACACCAAACGCGCGACGCGGTCGCGCTGACGTCGCACCGTCCGCCGCACGCGGGGCGGCTGGTGATCGCGCCCACCGCGCTGCTCGGCGACAGCGCGGCAGACCATCGCCTCGCGGCGCCGCCGCTCAGCCCGCTCGAGGGGCGCGAGCTCGCCCGCGCGCTGCTCTATCACCTCGACGCGCCGTGGATC
>JAGQIK010000691.1 GCA_020431405.1 Myxococcales bacterium | reverse complement strand
CGAGCATGCTCTTTCACGCGCTCAACAACGCCGCGACCTTCATCGTCGCGCGCGCGCTCGGCCCCGAGGCATCGCCGCCTTGGACGTACGTCGCCGGCGCGGCTGTTGTCTTCGTCGCGGGGATGTATCTCGTGTGGGGAGGGCGGCGCAACGAGCGAGGCGTCAGTTCTACTTGACCTCGAAAGCGCCCATGTCGACCTTCGCGCCTTGCACACGAGCGGCGCCCGAAAGGTCGATAGCCCCGACGCCTGGTGCGCTGCTGTCGCCGGCGTCTGCGCACTGCGAGCTCGCGAGTGGCAGGAACGTAAGCACGTCGAGAGAGCAGTCGGCGCCGTGATTGGTCGCGCCAGGTGTCGATGTTTGAATGTTGGAGCTCATCAGCGTGCAGGTCGCGATAGCGCCGCCGCCGTTGCCCCACACGATGTTGTTGTAGAGAGTCGGTTGCGTGCCCATGCACGCGATACCTCCAGCCGAGCCAGCGGCCGCTTTTGCGGTGTTGCTCACGACGGTGTTGTTGGTGAACGTCGAAAGCGAGCTCGCCATGAGGCTGGCGCCGCCGACCGCTGACTGTGAAGAGCCATTCGCGGCGATCAGGTTGTTCGTGATGGTGTAGGTGTCAAGCGCCTGAACGCCGCCGCCGAGATTCGAAAGCACACGCGAACGGCGCAGCGTCAGCTCGCAGAAGCCGCCGCCAGCGAACACGCCCACGCCCGCGTTGAGCTTGATCGTGGACTCGACGATCGTCAGCTTCACGGCGCCAAGGACGGGTGAACACGAGACGCCGCCGCCACCACCGCCCTCGATCGACACGCCTTGCAGAACGACGGAGACAGCCGGAAACGCGCCTTCGGGAGAAACGGCGGGTGAGGTCCCCTGTCCGGTCAGAACTACGTTGCCGACGCCGATGAGGGAAGTCGATCTGACGGGCAGGAGCGACTCGTTGTAGGTGCCCGCGGGGATCTTGACGTAGGGCTTGTTCGCCGCGATTGCGGCGGCGACGGTCGTCACGACGGTTGATATGTCGGCCGGGTCAACGCACGTTCCAGCCCCGGCCGCATGTGCTTGAGCTCGATCGCATAGACTCGCAGGCAGGCAGTCTGCGTGCGTCACGCATTTCGAGGTACAGGCTGAACTGACGCCTGTTCCGGCGCATCGCGCGAATCCACAACTCGTCGTGGCGGCGGGAGACGTTTGGCAAGCCCCCGAGGTGTTGCAGACGTACTCCTCCACGGAATACGGACCGGCGCCTGTGCATTTGCGATCGCAGACAGTCCCACCTGCTGCGAATGCGCACCGTCCGTTCGTGTCACAAACGCCTGAACCACAGGCAGGATCCCCCACGCACTCTCCCGCTGGCGCAGGGCCTGCTGCGCGGGCGACACAGTTGCCCTCGGATCCCTGCGCGTCGCATTGCATGCAGTCGCCGCAGGCGGGGGAGCTGCAGCAGACGCCATCGACGCAAGCGCCTGAAGCGCATGCCGCGTCATTGGTACCGCACACCGAGCCCAGCGGCAGGTCGTTGACACACTTGTTGCCCACGCACTTGAACGTGCCGGTGCAGTCGAGTGGGTCCTTGCATTCGGTGCGGCAGGCGGAGCTGCCAAGGCAGGCGTAGCCACCGCACGTGTCTTGCTTGGAGAGACAGTTGCCCTTGCCATCGCAGACGCTCGTGTCAACCGCGCCTTCGCGGCACGTCAGAGGAGCACACGTCGTGTCGGTGCTGGGAAAACGGCACGCACCGTTTCCATCACAAGCGCCGGCGCACGTCTTGTCGCTTCCGGGGCAATCGAGGCGAGGGTCGGCGCCTTCTGGTGCGAACCCGCAGCGACCTTCTTTGCCAGGCATCGCGCACGACGTGCAGGGCGACTCGCACGCGGAGTCGCAGCAAACGCCATCGACGCAATGACCGGAAACGCACTCCGCTGCCGCCAAGCAGCCTGCGCCGCTTTGGCCCGGATCTACGGGCTG
This sequence comes from Myxococcales bacterium, assembly GCA_020431405.1. Classification (GTDB taxonomy): domain Bacteria; phylum Myxococcota_A; class Polyangia; genus JAGQIK01. The sequence continues at coordinate 13,694 of JAGQIK010000691.1, read as the reverse complement.
GCAAGTCAACGACGAGAGGTCGCAACGCTTGCCCGCGGGGCATGGCGTGTTCTGGTCGCAGTAGTCGGGTGTAGCCGTCGTGCACCCAGTTGCTAGCGGGACGGCGAGTAGCAAGGTCGCTAAAGCGCGCATAGCTGTGAAGGATAGGCTATGCGCGTTTCCCCAGCGACCCCTTCGGCTAGATCAGGGCATTGAGCCCTTCGCGGTCGGTGATGATGACCTTGCGACCCTCGGTAGAGATCAGGCCCTTGCGCTTGAACTGCGACAGCGTCAGCGAGACCGTCTCGCGCGTCGAGCCGATCAGGTTCGCCATCTCCTGGTGCGTGATCTTGACCGCCACCAGCGTGCCGCGGCTGTCGTCGACGCCGTAGTCGTCGCACAGCGAGAGCAGTAGCTCGGCGAGCTTGGCGTTGACGTCCTTGAAGACGAGGTCCTCGACGCGCCCTTCGAGCTCGCGGCGCCTTTGACAGAGGGTCTTGGCCAGATGAAAGCCGAGGCCCGCGTGCGAGCGCACCAACGTCTCGAACTGGTCGCGCTCCATCTGCGTGACCAGCGCGTTCTCCATCGCCTCGGCCATCTCCTGTCGCGGCGCGCCGTCGAGCATGCACAGCTCGCCGAAGAGCTCGCCAGGGCCGCGATAGGCCAACGTCAGCTCCTTGCCGTCAGGGGTCACGCGCGAAATCTTCACGCGGCCACCGTTGACGAAGTAGACCGCATCGCCGGGATCACCCGGCATGTAGATCACACGTCGCCGCCGCGCCTCTTCGAGAGAGACACTGTCCGCAAGCTCTGCCAGCTCTTCGGGCGAGAGGTGCTTTAGCAGCGGGATTTTCTTGAGGTACCAGAGCGCTCGCCGATCTTCTTGCACCGGCCCTCTCCTCTGTGTAAGCAAGCAAACGGCACGCTATCACGTTGTGAGGATGGCTACAATGCGTGGAACCGGTCGGGCTCCTCGACCAGGGTCGCAATCATAGGAAGCACTGAGAAATCACGCGCGGCCGTGATCTCAAGAACCGGGACGGTCTGCGCGACGTGGGCGACGCGGGCTAGGTGCTCGCCTGCGAACACGCGAAGTCCATGGGACGCTTGCATCATCGCAACGACCGCTCGCGAGGGTGCGAGCCGCACAAGCTTCGGTCGTGCGATCCCGTTCCAACGCAACGTGTACACACGACTTATGCGGCGTGCTTCTTGGGACCGGTAGCGCGTCGACAGTCGGCGTTTCTCGCCATTGGCGAACACCAGCGGCAAGGAGGTCGCTGATATTCCTAGGGCTGACAGCGAATCAGGCCACAGTCGCAGTGATCCGCCGGAGGGATGCACGCACATAGTCTCAAGCGCGATGGCGCAGGTGTCGTCGGCGATCAGCGGGCGTCCTCGAGTGGAGAGCACGCCAGCAAGCGTTGACTTGCCGGAACCGGACGGGCCGATGACACACACAGCCTCCCCTTCGATTTCGAAGGAGGCGCCATGGAGGACGCAGAGGCCGCGCTGATGGAGGCAAAGGGCCAACGCCATATTCGACACGACTGCTGCCGCGCGGTCTGGCACCGAAGGTCTGACAGCGATCTCGCAGCCTCCGACGATGCGAAAACTGCCCTCGCGAGTGCCAAATGCGAAATCCTGAGGCGCCCCCACAGATTCCGCGGGCTGTAGTCGAGGGCAATCTCCGGGGGAGCAAATCGTGATGTCGGGCCGCGACGAAGGTGCGACCGGCAGGTCGGGAAGCGGGAAATCGGAGTAGACGTGGAGACCGTAGGCTTGGTAGTGGTAGCCGGCCAATTCCGCGCCGTCGCTCGCGTGGCTAGCCCTGCGGGCCGCCCAGTGGAGCATCCGACGGCCCTGAGCTTCCGTCCAGTGTTGTGGCGGGCACGGTACCATGTAGCGTCAGCCGAGGGGCTCGATAGGGCAGGCGTTGACGCTGGTCCTTGTTCGGCTGCGGGACTTTCTCTCGTGGCTTCATGGTCCCTCCGATTCTAGTTTGTGCGGGACTTGAGGTTGATAGGTGAAGAAAAAGGCGGTTCTTTGACTCGCGCGACAGTCTCGAGCCAGCGACATAGTGCGAGCATGCGGAAAAGCGCGAGCGTCCCACGCAAGTTGCCACGTTTAGCACGTTCATATGTCGACCGAAACCCCATTCTGTCAACGTAGGGTGCCATCGAATCGGGAATTCGTTCAAGCCATCGGTCAAATTCGGCGTGGTGTCCGCTGAACAGTGCCAAGAAGACGTGCGATAGGTTTGCTTTGCCTCGGCGCTGGGCAATTGGACTCGAGAGTTCCTCCCACAGCGCTCGCCGCATCAGCCAACGAGTCTGCCCCCCATGGAGCTTGAGTGCAGCCGGGATCGTGACGCACAGCTCCACAAGGCGACGCTCGAAGAAGGGATAGCGTGGCTCGATGCCGTGAGCGCCGGCAGCTTCATCGAGCAACTCGAGTGTACGACCAATTGATGGAGCAGAAAGCAGCTGCATGTGGCGCGCCGCCTCAGAGCGGGCAATTGGCTGCACTGGAGGTGCAGGCGCGAGCGCTCGGAGTCTTGGAGCGAGCAAGGCGGCATTCTCGTCGTGCTGAGCGCTTCGAGCACGCGCCACAAGTCTTCGAAAGGCGATGGGGGCAAGTGGTCTGAGCACGAGCAGCTTCAGCGCGGCCCACTGCGAGAGCTCGCGTGCGCGCGCGACCGCTGTGATCTCACGCCAGAATTCGCTGAGCTTACCTCCCGCGAGAAGCTCAAGCAGGCGTCGCGTACCGTGAGATATGACCGAATCGCCATCGAAACCGTCGAGCAACACGGCAAGACCGCGAGCGCGGGCCGCCTCGTACATCGCGAGGGTGACCGCGAGATTGGGTGCATGACTTGGCTGTGAAGCCGGGGCTGGGCTGCAAACGGCGAGCAAGTCTGAACCATCCACGATGCTCCAGCAGATCTGCCGATGGGAGTCGACGAATGCGCGGGCGTACCGTCGCTCGTCAGCCTGTTGTGCTCGAGAGTGGACGAAAGTGAATGCGTGGACGGCACGATTCGCCGCATGTTTGGCGGCGATTCCTGTTATCGCGCTGGAGTCCAGGCCACCACTGAGCATTGAGCCGTAGGGGCCTTTTGGAGGGATTCGCGCGCATACGGATTCAATCAGCAGACTTCGCAGCTCATCGCCGAGCCCTGAGGCGCTCCTGCGCGAGGTTCTGGCGTCCAACTGCCAGTATCGTCGAACAACACATCCAAGATGATCCACGATAAGTATGCTCGCGGGCGGGAGTCGTCTTACACCGACGAAAAACGTCTCCTCCACTTGGCCTGTATGAGCGACGAGATACTTGGCAATCGCAGAATCACTGACGACGGTTCCACAGAGCCCTGCAATGAGTGCGGCATTCGATGAGACAATGACGCGGTTGCCGCAGATGGCGTAATAGCAAGGACGCACGCCAAATCGGTCCCGTGCTGCGAAGATGCGCCGCTGCCTGTTGTCGCACACAGCAAGAGCGAACTCCCCATCAATGTGGCCCACGCAATCCGGCCCCCATCGAGCGTACGATTCGAGGAGAAGCTCTGCATCCGTCAGACTGGTGCTGCTCCCGAGTGTGCGAGCTAAGTCGGCGCGGCGGTCGAGGCGCGCTTCGCACACGATCTGCAATCCGCGAGGGATACACGACGCGGTTTGAGCTTCACGTGAGCTTGGCCAATCGAAACGAACCGCCTTGCTGTGCCAGACTTGTGAGTCGAGGCGTGCAATCACGACCAGACGCACTAGAAGGTCCTTGGGAACGCCGAGAAGTGCGCGAGGTTCGGTATTGCGCCGACCACTACTTCATCGGCGACGGTTACCCAAGCGTGAGCGTGAAACCGGCCATCGGAAGTACGACGAACTCCTAGTCGAAGGACGGAACGTAGACCGTAGTGGGACAACAAGACGCGAGCTGCAACGCCTCGCGTCAAGCAGGTCTGGAATGGTAGCCGCCGACCCCAGGCCTCAATGACGTCGCGGACCTCATTACTGTCGACACCCAGCTTTGTCGCACAATCCGTAGGTACTAGGAGTTCGACCACGCGCGGCAACGAGAAGAGGCGAATGCCAACCGTGGCGGCCGTCAACGCGGCAATTGCACGCAAATGAATCATCGCGACTACTTCTCGATCAGGCTGATGAGCTCCTCATCTCTCAGCTCTTCAAGAAAGGCGATTACGTCCGCACGGCACTGAACGTGGCTTGTGTTGTACTTGGCCACGATCTGCTCGCAGAGCTCAGCAACGGTCGTTGGCTTCTGCAAGGCGCGCCAGATGGCAGCGCCTACCTCTTCGACGCTGAAGTACCGACCCGTCTTTATCCCGAGGATAACGAACTCGTCGCTGAGCTCGCGATGTGTCTGGTGGCCGGATCGCACGACGAGGCTGTTCTCGTCGAGAGAGGCCGTTGGTTCAGTAGTAGACAACGATTCGGCCCGTGTTGCCGTTGAAACCGACGTCGCCTACTGCGACGTCGGGATATCCATCCCCGTTGATGTCGCGGACGAAGTTCAGGGACGATGGCATCGACGTTGTCGAGCCGGTGGGCTGCAGTATTACGTCCGGTTGGACGGCCGACAACGTTGCTGGCAGGGTCTGGGTACCGAAATACAGTCGAATCGAACCTGACAGCTGTGTTCCGGCACGCCGCATACCAACCAGGAGGTCGCCTCTTCCATCCTTGTCCAGATCCGCGCCCTTGATCGCGTCGATGGCGGCGCCATCGCCCATTCGTATTCCCAGGAAGTTGGAAGCAGCCGGCGATACGAAGTCGTTGGTCACCACCGCCTTGGCGTCGCTCGTTGACGCGGGCAGAGTACCTGCGAGGTCAAAGATCCAGACGCGACCAGAGTTCGCGACGGGAGTGCCATACTGCTGATCGGCGATGGCGAATTCGGGAGTTCCATCGCCGTCGATATCGCCAATGCCCTGCAACCGGCCCGAGAAAAGCACGCCGTCCGAAGGACCATCGATGCGTGTGACTCGGCCGCTAGTTGAGATGTCGATCGGCGGGTCCGGCAGAGTTGCGCCTCGGGCCGCACCGCGTACGACGAAGGCCGCGCCCGTGCCTAGACGTGGCGCACCAACCAAGAGGTCGTGCGACACGTTGGCTGCAAGCCGTCCCCCAGCGGCCATGCCGAAGCCGAAGAGCCCATCGAACGTGCCCCCAGTTATCACAATGTCAGCCATAGTCGGCATCTCGCGCTGTGGTGGCGAGGCGTTTGGCTGAGCGAGTGCGACGCCAGTCTCACCGTAGTCGATGACGACCTGAGAGCTGCCACCAGCTTGCTGCGTCCAGCTCACCATCGCGAGGTCGTCTCGGCCATCGCCATCGAAATCTAGGCTGACCAGCCGCACTCCAAGAACATCAGCCCCCCCGGCGCTCCCCGGTAGTCGATAGACAAGCTCCGCTCCCGCAGTGTTCGCGTCTCCAACATCGTTTCGCTGGATGAAGTTCTGTTGCCCCAGATAGAGATAGACTCGTCCACCACTGTCTCCACTTGCCCACACAGCGAGGTCGTCGCATTTGTTGGCGTCGCCGTCGTACTGCAGCGAAACAAGAGCCTCGCCGAGTTTGCCATTTGCGACGGTGCCGACGATCTTGGTGGAGAACGAACTTGGTAGACCAGCTCCGCTTGAGAAGTAGATCAGCACCTCGCCTCGTGATCCGTTTGCGCCGGGGCTGCCGACTGCGATGTCCGTAAGCCCATCGCAGTTGAAGTCACCTGCCGCAATCGGTGAGCCGAAGAACTCGCCTGCCGCCGCGCCGTTGATCACGTGCGTGGCGAAGAAAATCTGAAGGCGCGAGGTGTCGTTGGAGAGCGTCGACTCATTGCCGAGCTCGTCGACGCAAGTGACGGCGAAGTCATACTCGTTGGGCATCTTGAGGCCGGTGATGTCGACGTTCTGCGTCACGCCCGTGCCGGCCGGCGTGATCGTACGCTTGACGGAGTCTGCAGCGTCGAAGTTGGAAGCGTCGATGTCGTCGTTGACGCGGTAGTGGAACTTGCACTGCGCTAGCCCAGAGCCGTCGGTGTTGTCTGCCGGCGTCGAATAGCTGCAACGAATGGTGCCGGCGCGGCGGTTGATGATGGTGCACGTCATGCCACTCACCGCCGCGGGCGGGTTGAGGTCGACGGTGTAGCGTGCCGGCGTGGAAGAGCCCGAGTTGCCCGACGAGGTCTCGCGGCAGTTGGCTGCGATGTCTGCGTTGCCGTTGTTCAGAGTGACATCCCAACTCGCCGTACCGCCACTGGTGGTCTTGGTGCCCTGCGACTGGCCACCGATAAATAACTCGGCTTCGTCACCCGGCGTCGTGACCGTGATGGTGGTTTGCAGACCGGGCGTGTTGGGATCTTTGTCCTGCGCAGGCCCGAGGCCGCGGCCGGACGGTATCGCCACCGAAGCGGGGCTAGGATCGTTGAGGGTGCAAGGCGTGGCCGTGATGTTGAGAGTGAACGTGATCTCACACGTCGCCGAGAGCGGGCCACGCGTGACTGTTGCCTTGAGCGTGACCATTTTGCTGGCCGGCGCGGAGAGCTGCGTGCTGAAGAACGTTGCCACGCCAGTTGCGGCGTTGGGTGTCGCAGGCGAGTTGGTCGATGGCGTGCCGTTGACCTCGAGCGCGACGTTGCCGCCAGGCGCGTTTGCGGTGTTGACACGTACGTCGTACTCGAACTCTGGCGTTTGCGGGATCTTGTCGTTGGCCTTGGTCAGGGTGACGCCGGCCGTGGGCTGAGCGAACGTGCAGCTCGGATCGGGCTGGGTGTTGCGCTTGAGCTCGAAGCCGGTGCAGTTGCTGGCGGCCGCGGTGAACGTAGCGACGGGCGTCTTAGCGGGATCTAGCGTGACGCCGGTGAACGTGGCCTCACCGTTGGCCGATGTGGCCGTTGGCGCTGGGCTGAGGTCGGTGACGTTGAGCGTGACCTCGGTGCCGTCGGGCGCGCCGACCACTGAGACCTTGATGTCGACTTGCACGCCGGCGGTGTTGGCGTCCTGGTCGAGGGTGGAGTCGATCTGCGCGATCGTGTCGACGGCCATGCCGTTGATCTCGATCACGCGCAGCTGACAGTCCTTGGGAGGCAGGTCGGGGCTCTGGTCTGGAACCAGCCCATCCGTGTCGACGCCCTGGTCCTTGGGCAGCACTTTTTCGGTCGAAGCGTCTGTGCCGCCGTCGTCGTCGCAGCCTGGCGCGACGAGCAGCAGGGCTGCAAACATGCACGCGAACAGGGTGAGCCGCCTAACCATCAGCATCCTCCGTCTAAGCTACATCTCGTCTGGAACTCGAATCGGCTGCACGACCACGTCGATTAGGCGGAAAGGAGCAGACTTCGCCTTGGGCAGGTCAGTTGCAGTCCGAGCCTTGACCATTCAAATCACGCCAAAAACAGCGCAGGCAGGACGTTGCCAGCCTAACCCGAGCAGAGAAGCGCCCGCAAGCGATTCTTGTAATTCCGGTGCGGGCTCAAGTGTTTGTTTTCAGTGAGGTAACGCCGCGGATGCGGCGTTTGTTCCGCGCTGTGATCGGGGGCACGCGATCGGCGCAAACGCGGTGCGCTAGCCGGCCTTGATAGCGGCGATCTTGGCCGTGAGGTCCTCGACGGTGTCCTCCCATTTGGCCACTAGGCCGTAGTCGGCGACCTGGAAAATGGGGGCCTCGGGATCCTTGTTGATCGCGACGATCACCTTGGAGCCCTTCATGCCGGCGAGGTGCTGGATGGCGCCGCTGATGCCGACCGCGATGTAGAGGTCGGGGGCGACGACCTTGCCGGTCTGGCCGACCTGCAGGTCGTTGGGAACCAGCCCAGCGTCGCAGGCGGCGCGCGTGGCGCCCATGGCGCCGCCGAAGACGTCGGCGAGCTTCTCGAGGTAGGCGAAGTTTTCGCCGGTCTTCATACCGCGGCCGCCGGAGATGACGACGTTGGCCTCGGTCAGCTCGGGGCGCTCGCTCTCGACGGCGTCGATGCGGAGCACCTCGGCGCCCTTGGTCTCGACGGCGCCTACGCCGAGCGACTCGACGTTGCCCGCGCTGCCCGACGGCTGCGCGGCGTCCCACTCGGCCTGGCGGATCGAGACGATGAAGCGATCGGTGCTGATCTGCACGGTGCCGATGGCGTTGCCGGCGACCAGCGGGCGCTTGAACGTGTTGCCGTCGACGATGCCCGAGACGTCGGCCGTCATCGCGCACTCGAGCAGCGCCGCGCAGCGCGGCAGCAGATCTTTGCCGGTGGCCGTCGCGGTGGCGACGATGACGTCGGCGCCGGTCGCCTCGACGGCCGCGACCACCACGGGTGCGTACGTCTCGGCCATGTAGTGCTCGAGGTCGCTGTCCTCGGCCGCGAGCACGCGCGGCACGTATTTGGCGAGCTCTTCGGCGGCGCTGCCGACGCTGTCGCCGATCACGACGGCTGCGATGTCGGCGGAGCGCTCGGCAGCGAGCTTGCGCGCGAAGTCGATGGCGTTGAGGGTGGCGCCGCGCAGCGCGCCTTCCTTCTGCTCTGCGACGATCAGGATGGTGCTCATCTAGGGCCTCCCCTCTCTAGAGGACTTTCGCTTCGTTCTGCAGCTTGTCGACCAGCTCGTCGACGCTCTCGACCTTGATGCCGGCGCTGCGCGAGGGCGGCGTCTCGACCGAGGTGGTCTTGACCCACTGCTCGAGCTCGACGCCGAGATCACCAACGCTGATCTCGTCGATCTTCTTCTTCTTGGCCTGCATGATGCCCTTGAGCGAGGCGTAGCGCGGACCTTCTGCGTACTCCTGGTTGTCCTTGCTGCCGGCCGTCTTGACGGCGGTGGGCATCACGATGCGAAGGTCGACCGTGACCACCGAGGGCAGCGGCACCTTCTTGAACTCCATGCCGCCGTCGATCTCTCGGCCGACGGTGATCGCCGAGGCGTCACCTTCGAGCTCGAGCTGGCCAGCGAAGCAGGCCTGCGGTAGGTCGAGCTTGCCCGCTACCAGCTGAGCGACCTGGTTGTTGTCGCCATCTACCGCCTGCTTGCCCATCAGTAGCAGGTCGGGGCTCTCGCGCTCGTAGACCGCCTTGATGATGCGAGCGGTCTGCTCGCTGTCGAGCGAGTCGTCATCGCCTTCGACGAGGATGCCGCGGTCGGCGCCCATGGCGAGGCAGCTGCGCAGCTGCTGCGTGACGTCCTTGCTGCCGATGGTCAGCACGACGATCTCGTCGACGGCGCCGCTGCTCTCTTTGAGGCGCAGCGCGGCCTCGACGGCGTACTCGTCGAACGGGTTGACGACAAAGTTCATGCCCGACAGGTCGATGGCGTCGCCCTGAACTTTGACCTTCTGCTCGGGGTCTGGAACGCGCTTGGCGGTGACGAGAATCTTCACGCGATCCCTCCTTCTGGATAGACGGGACTGTCAGAATTCCATGCTGACTACGGCCAGTTGCGCGAATTAACACGCCGCGTCAGCGGCCGCAAGGGTCGTCTTGACGCGCCCGTGAAGCTCCTGAAAAGATGCGCCATGTCGCACGCTCGCTCGTCTTCGCTCGCAATGGGAATTGTCATGCTCGCCGGCTGCTCGGGGCCGCTCGGATCCGACGCCAACAAGGCCGCCGAGAAGCTGGCGATGATCGCCAAAGCCGATCCGTCTGACCTCGACACAAGCGCGCGCCGCCGGCTGCTGCGCATGGCCCGCGCCGCCGCGTGTCCGTGCAAAGGCAGCACGGATCGGCTCGCGCGCTGCGCGGCCGAGAAGCGCTGCGTGACGGCGCTCTTCGCGGTGCGCGCGCTGGTGCGCGGCGTACGGCGCGGCGTGCCCGACGCGCAGATCCAGTCCTGGCTGGCGCAGCGCGCGACGCGCAAGCAGCGCGAGATCAAGCTCGACAACACGCCGTGCCGTGGGCCCGAGGGCAAGGTCACGCTGGTCGTGTTCTCCGACTTCGAGTGCCCGCACTGCGCGCAGGCGCGCATGCTGCTCGAGGAGGTCGAAAAGCAGGCCAAGGGTCGGCTGCGTGTCTGCTTCAAGAACTTCCCGCTGACCACGAAGCACCCCAACGCTGAGCTCGCCGCGCAGGTCGCGATGGCCGCGCACGCCGAGGGCAAGTTCTGGGCGATGCACGACCGTTTGTTCGACAACCAGTCAAGCCTCTCCAAGGCGCAGCTGATGAGCTACGCGCGCGACGTCGGGCTCGATCAGGCCAAGCTGACCAAGGCGCTCGAGTCGGGCGCGCTCAAGCGGCGCGTCGCCAACGACGTGGCGCAGGGCGAGACGCTCGGCGTCAACGGCACGCCGACGATGTTCATCGACGGGCGCGAGGTCACCGATCCGATGACGCTCGGTTTTCTCGGCGACTGGATCGACGAGGCCGAGGCGCTGGCCGCCGAAGCGAAGAAGTAGGCGCGCGTCCGGATGGCGCACAGCGCCGGACCGTTATCCGGACGCCTGCTCCTCTCGGGCTGTGCAACCGCCCGATCTCGGGTTGCTGAAGCGCGGGCATGCTGCTTGCTCCATCCGTGCGCGCTACAATTGAGGAAGGCTCCGCCTGGCCTTGGAAGGCGTGGAACGACGGAGGTTGGCAGTGACGCACGACGCGGAGACCCACGAGCTGCTGCGCGGCATCTGGAACGAGATGAAGGCGCTCGGCAAGAATCTCGGTGGACGTATCGATGCGCTCAAGGGCGAGATCGTGGCGATGCGCCTAGAGCTCAAGGGCACCAACGATCGCATCGACAACGTGCTGCTCGGCGAGCACCGAGCCGAACACGTCGAGCTGCGCGATCGCGTCACGCGACTCGAGCGCCACGTTGGTCTCGAGCCCGGCTAGCCGACGCCCAAGCCCGAGGCCCGAGGCCCGAGGCCAGAGGCCCCGCGCGACTACGCCTCGCTCTGACCCTTGAGCGCCTCGGCCTGAAAGTGCGTGCGGATGGCGTCGATGACGTCTTGGAAGTCGCCGTCGAGCACGCCCTGCAGGTTGTGGCGCGTCATGCCGATGCGGTGATCGGTCAGACGGTCCTGCGGGAAGTTGTAGGTGCGGATCTTCTCGGAGCGCTCGCCGGTGCCGACCTGCGCGCGGCGCGCGTCGGCGCGCTCGGCGTCCTGCTTGGCCTGCTCGGCCTCGAGGATGCGCGAGCGCAGGATGCGCATCGCCTTGGCTTTGTTCTTGTGCTGCGACTTTTCGTCCTGACACGACACGACGACGCCGGTGGGAATGTGCGTGATGCGCACCGCGCTGTCGGTGGTGTTGACGCTCTGGCCGCCGGGACCGCTCGAGCGATAGACGTCGATGCGCAGGTCCTTGGCGTCGATCTTGAGATCGACCTCTTCGGCCTCGGGCAGCACGGCGACCGTTGCCGTGGAGGTGTGGATACGGCCCTGTGACTCGGTTGCCGGCACGCGCTGCACGCGGTGTGTGCCGCTCTCGTATTTGAGGCGGCTGTAGGCCTTGTCGCCAGCGATGATCGCGATGACGCTCTTGATGCCGCCGGTGGCCGACGACGAGACGCTCAGCTCTTCGAGCTTCCAGCCGGCACGCTCGGCGTAGCGCGAGTACATGCGGTAGAGGTCGGCTGCGAACAGTGCGGCCTCTTCGCCGCCGGTGCCGCCGCGCACCTCGAGCATCACGTTCTTGTCGTCGTTTGGGTCTTTGGGCAGCAGCAGCACGCGCAGCTTCTGCTGCAGGTCCTCGATCGTCGACTCGGCGTCGTCGATCTCGGCGCGCGCCATCTCGGCCATCTCGGGATCGTCGAGCAGCTCGCGGTTGTCCTCGATCTGCTGCTTGAGACCGCGATAGCGGCGATAGGTCTCGACCAGCTCGGCGATGTCAGAGCGCTCCTTGGAGAGCTTCTGATAGCGCTCGCGATCGGTGAGCACGTCCTGCTCGCACAGCAGCGCGTCGAGCTCCGTGTAGCGCTCTTCGACCTCGTTGAGTTTTTCGAACATGGGATCGCAGCTCCCCCGCCGCCCGTGGAGATCGGGCGGCGGCACTCGCCGCGGAAGACGTCTCCGCGGTCAGCGAATCGGGACTCGGTTAGGGGATGAGTCTCGGGGAGAGCGTAGCTACTTGGTGGCGGAAGCTTCGGCGGCCTTCTTGTCTTGCGCCTTCTTGGCGACGCGGCCGTACTTGCGGTTGAAGCGATCGATGCGGCCGGCGCTGTCGATCAGCTTCTGCTTGCCCGTGTAGAAGGGGTGACAGGCCGAGCAGATGTCGACCTTGAAGTCCCCTTGGGTGGAGTAGGTCTCGACTACGTTGCCGCACGCACACTCGATGCGCGAGGGCTTGTAGGTGGGGTGAATGCCGCGTTTCATGGTTTTATCCTCTTCATTGCGCGCGGTTCCATACGCGCGCGAACCGAGGGGATATAGCGACGCGCTGGAGGCTCGTCAAGCCCGGCGCATTTTTTCTGCGAGTTTTCGGCTACTTGATCGAGATGCAGTTGCCCATCTCGAGCATCAGGTACTCGAGAATCCGCTCCTGAGCGAGCAGCACCGGGGCGTTGCCGAAGGCGTGGTAGCTCGAAAACAGCACGCGCCCGCAGCCCTGGCGGTCCTTGTCGAGGAAGTCGTAGCTCATGGTCAGCGGACGCGTGCCGCTGCCGCCGATCCAGCGCGCCGGCCCCTGCACCCAGACCTTGACGCCGAGCGTGTCGTCGCCCTTCTTGGCGACGGTCCAGCCGGTCTTGAAGCCCACTAGCTCGACGTGCTTGTCGGCACCGAGGGCGTTGATCTCGGGTAGGGCGAGCCAGTCGCGCAGCTGCGTGTCGGTGACCTCGGCGTTGATCGTGAGGTCTTTGGTGCCGACCTCGGCGGCGTTGTGATCCTCGGGGATCGTCGCGCCCGTGCCGTCGGAGCCTTCGAAGTCGATGTACTCGGGGAAGACCTGCTCGATGAAGTCATAGGAGAGGTCGGTGACGAACAGGCGTCCGCCCTGGCGCACGTACTCGCGGATGGCGTTGCGCGCGGGGCTGTCGGATGTCACGAGGTTTTCGAACTGCGTGCCGCAGTTGATGAAGACCAGGTGGTAGGTGCGCAGCAGCGCGGCGTTCTGCAGCAGCGCTTGCAGGCTGCCTGGGCCGGTGCCGAGGTCTTTGCCGTTGAAGACGGTCTTGTCGGCGACGCCGAGCTTGTCGAGCACCTTCTCGAGGTTGTCCCAGACGCCGGTGACGACGGCGATGCGCGGCACGATGTCGCGCGGGCCGTACTGCGCGCTCTTGCCGGGCAGCGTGCCCTGGGCCTTGTCGATGGCGATGTTTGGCGCGGCGCAGTCGACCTTGAGGTCGAGCACGCGCCGAAAGTAGCCCTTCTGCAGCACGAGGCTGATGTCGCCGCCGGGGATGCGCTCGAGGCGGAAGGTGCCGTCGGCGTCAGTGAAGGTCTGGGTGGCGAAGCGCCCGGATGCCGTGCAGCGCTCGCACTGCACGCTGGCAGGGAGCGCTGGCAGGGAGATGGCGACGCCGACGGTGGCGCCGGCGACCGGGTCGGTGCCGTTGGGCGCGTAGACGGTGCCGGTGATGACGGGGGCGGCGCCGCTGCCGCAGGGATTGACGTAGGCGTCGGCGGGCGGGCCGAGGTCGATGGGGCCGGTGTCGAGCTGGCCGGTGTCGGGCCCGCCGTCGGTGAAGGTGCCGGTGTCGGTGCAGGCGGTAAGCGGCGCCAGCAGCAGCGCGACGAGCGTTAAGCGAAGCACACCTTCAGCATAGCCGAGTGCGGCGCGAGTGGGCAGGGCGGTGGGGG
>JAGQIK010000089.1 GCA_020431405.1 Myxococcales bacterium | reverse complement strand
TGCCTGGCGCGCCTCGTCGAGCTCAAGGGCGTTGACGTCGCCATCGAGGCCGCGCGCGGCGCGCGTTACGCGCTCGTCATCGCCGGCGAGGGGCCACAGCGTGCGGCGCTCGAAGCTGCGGCGCGCCGGCTGGGCGTCGGCGCGCGCTTCGTCGGCCTCGTCAGCGGGCGCGCCAAGGAGCACCTGCTCGCCGCCGCCGATCTGCTCGTGGCCCCCTCGCGTCGCGACGCCGCGCCCGTGACGCTGCTCGAAGCGCTCGACGCCGGCGTGCCCGTCGTCGCCTCCGACGTGGGCGACAACCGCGCGTTGCTCGGCGCGGAAGCTGTCGTGCCGGCCGGCGACAGCGCGGCGCTCGCGCGCGCCATCGCGGCGCAGCTGGCCAGCACACCCGACGCCGCGGCGTTGCGCGCGCGCGCTGCGCCATACCGTTGGGCCGGCGTGGCGCGACGGATCCGTGCTTTACTTGGGTAGGAGAGACTCGATGCGACCTGTATTTGCACTGCTGCTGGCGACCCTGCTCGTCGCGCCGACAGCGTGTAAGAACGACGACAATCCCACGCCAAGCAAGGACGCCAATGCCGACGCGGCGCGCGACGCGCCAGCGGGCTCGGACGCGAAGGGCGCCGATGGTGTGGGGGCCGGCGATCTGTCGGGCGAGGGCGGCGTATGCGCCAACGTCCAGTGCCCGGCGGCGACCTGTCAGATCGACCCCGCGTCGCAGACGTGCTCGTCGACCCGCTACGACTGCTCGCAGGCGAGCGGCAAGTGCGAGGCGATCCCCTACAGCATCGCCCTGAGCTGCGTGGAGGACGCGAGCGCGAAGCGATGCTCGCAGTCGCGGGGGCTCTGTCCGCCCGACAAAAGCTGTACGGCGAAGTCGGAGACGTACTCTGACGCCTACTGCGATCAGGCGACGGGTCTGTGCAAGCCGATCACGCCGAAAACCTGCACGGTCGACTGCGACTGCGACCAGGGCCAGCTTTGCCACTTCGGCAGCTGCCTCACCGGGTTCCTGCCCGTCTATTGCTGCACCAAGTCGGGCTGTGAAAAGAACAAGCGCTGCACCGACAGCAGTGGCAAGGCCAGCGCATGTCCTGGCTCGAACCCCTGCGTCTTCGCGGCAGGCACCTGTGTGCTGCAGGGCGACCCCTGTCCGATCGGCTACAGCAAGTCGTCGTCGGTGAAATGCGGCGACGCGCTGCCGGTGGACTGCTGTACGCCCAACTCGCCTTAGGCTCGAGCCGTAGGAGGACTGGCGATGCGCCGCTTAGCTTATGCCGCTCTAATCGTCACGCTGGCCGGCGCGCCGGCTTGCACGTCGCGCAACCCCGCCGCGTCGGGCGACGCGCGCCTCGACACGCTGCAAGGCAAGGACGCGCCACGCCCCGGTGATGGCCCCGTCTCGGGCGACGGCCCCGCCACCAGCGATGGCCCGACCACCACGGATGGCCCGCTCGGCAGCGACGGCCCGGTCACGACCGACGGCCCGCTCAGCACCGATGGCCCCGTCCGCACCGACGGCCCGGTCACCACCGATGGCCCGCTCGGCAGCGACCTGCCCAACTGCGCCGCGGTGCAGTGCCCGGCGCCAACCTGTCAGGTCGACGCCACCAGCGGCGTCTGCAAGGAGCAAAGCTCCAGCTGCGATCCGTCCACCGGCACCTGCAACACCGTCTCGCGCAGCGTCAGCCGCAACTGCACCCAGAACGGCAGCAACTGCATCCAGCGCACCCCGGGCTGCACGTCGAACCTGCAGTGCGTGACGGTGGCGCAGATCATCAAAGGCACCTGCAACCCGGCGACGGGCGTCTGCACGCCGAGCGTGGGCAAGTGCAAGGTCGACTGCGACTGCAACCAGGGCCTTTTGTGCAGCAACGGAAGCTGCATCGCCGGCTTCGTGCCCGCCTACTGCTGCGACAAGTCGGGCTGTCCGGCCAACCAGCGCTGCACCGACAGCAACGGAAACCCCGGCTACTGTCCAGGTTCCAACGCCTGCGTGTCAGCGGGCGGCATCTGCGTGGTGCAGTTCTCGCCGTGCCCCTTCGGCTACAAGCGCGACGCGACGCTCAACTGCGGCGGCGCGCTATCGCTCGACTGCTGCGCGCCGTCGCCCTAACGTCTCGCGGCTCGCTCTAGAGCTTGCGCAGCACGGTGGTGTTGGCGATGTGCAGCGAGCCGGCGGCGATCGTCGACGTCAGCGCCATGCGCGTGGCGCTTCGCGCGTCGATGCGATAGCGCGTCGACGGACCGAGGGCCGCCACGTGCAGGGCGCTGCCGGTGAACACGTAGCGTCCGCGAATGGTCATGCCGCCCGAGACCACGAAGCTGCCGTCGCGGCCGAACGTCCAAGTCGTCGGCACGATCGGGCGGCTCGGACCGCGCGAGCGGCCGTTGGTGCGATAGATCGTGTGCACCACCTGCCAGCGGCCGAGCAGCGGCGTCGGGTCCTTGGCCGCCTGCCGCACGCTCGCGGGCAGCGGTCCGGCCTTGCTGGCCAGCAGCTTGCGCGCTAGCCGCGCGATGTCGGTGTTGCCGCCGACGGCTCGCACCTGCGCGGCGCCGGCCTTGTTGATGGCGTAGCGCTTGCTCGGCGCGCTCGGCACCGAGGCGCTCGGCGTCGCGACAGGCGCGGGTACGCTCACCCGCCGCGGCGGCTCTTTGTGACAGGCGCTCAGCAGCAGCAGCGCCACGGAGATGACGGGTGTGATCTTCATACCGCGCATATACGGGCGCGGCGCCCGGGTCTTCCGCTGCGCTGGCGCCTACTGGCAGGCGCCCGTGGTCGAGGTGCGCTGCAGGTCGAACGTCACCACCGGGTTGCTCGTGCCGGCGCCGACCAGGATCGTGATCTCGGCGGCGCCACCGCTGTCCTTGGTCTCCCAGCAGACATCCGGCGCGCTGGCCTTGGCGCCCGAGACCTTGATCTTGTAGACGCCCCAGGGCAGGTCGGGCAGCAGCTGGTTGACGAACGACGGCTGGCAGTCGAGGAACGTCGCGCCGTCTGCAGCCGCGCAGCTCTGCTTGGTCGCGTCGCATGACTGCGCGCCGGCCACCGGCGTGCCGTCGGCTTTGAGCAGCACCAGTTGGCGCCCGGCGCCTGCGTCCGCGCAGGTCTTGCCCTCGAAGAGCGTGCGGAAGATGAAGTCGCCCTTGATCGCGTCGCGCACCGACGGCACGAAGCTGTCGTAGGGGAAGTCCACCACCAGGTCGACGCTGGCGTCGGCCTTGACGTCGACCTTCGCCGACGCGGCGCTGGTCAGCACCTTGTCGGCGTCGTCTTTGAGCGTGACGGTGATCGTGCGCGAGCCGACGGCGACGTCGCTGACGGTGGCGCCCATCTGTGCGTTGACCGAGCAGGCCACGCTGGTCTTCTGGCCGTCGACGGTGATCTCGACCTTGGTCGCGCCGACCTCGTCGCACTTGTCCCAGCTCGGCCCCTGCGTGGTGCCGTCGATGGTGCCGTTGATCGTCCAGCGCAGCGCCACCGAGCCCTTGGCGACCACCTTGGTGAAGTCCGACGCGGCGAAGTCGTGGTCCACCGTCCAAATCGTCGTCGGGTCGTAGGCGAGCTTGACGGTCTTGCTGCGCTGCGCGAGCACCGTGCCGCCCGTCGGCTGGTCATAGGCTTCGACGCTGACCTCGTAGTTGCCCGGCTTGAGCCCGTAGAGCTGCTCTTTGGTGCCCCACTCGCTGCCGCAGGTCACGTCGATGGACTTGTTGTCGGGGCCGGCGACCTTGACCACCCAGCGCGCGATGCCGAGCGTGGTGCAGGTGGCGACGTCCTTCTTGCCGTCGACGCTCCAGCCCACCTCGAGGTCCGCCGTGTCGCCAGTGCTGGTGCCGTCGAAGTCCTTGGCGATGAAGTTGACGTCGACGAGGTCGTAGTCGTAGCCGCTGACGCGCGTCGTGCTGCTGCGCTCTGCCAGCGTCTTGCCGCCGAAGCCCACCGCGCGCACGCGCACCGTGTGCGTGCCCGGGTTGAGGTCGTAGACGAGCACGCCCCAGCCCTCGTTGCAGTTGACCTCAGCCGAGCCGCTCGACGGTCCGCTGATGCTCACCACCCAGGTGTCGATGCCGTAGGTCGTGCACAGCGTCTTGTTGCGCGAGCCATCGACGTTCCAGCGAACTTCGATCTCGCCGCCGTAGCCGTAGCGGTCGTGCGGATCACACGACGCCGACATCAAAAGCGTCGCGGCGAGCGCCATCGACGCGAGGTGCGCGCGCTTGAGTCGCAGCATGTCGAATAACCTCCGCCGCGCCCGCTGGACGGCCGTCGAGCGAGCGCGCACGTAGCATAGCAGAGCACGTCGGCCGGGCGTGCGTCGTCAATATCCATTGATGGCGGCCCCCGGAGCGCCGCAGCCTTGCGGCGCGACCGCGCGCGTAGCGCGCGACATTGGGGGTGAGGAGCCGACGGGCCGCCCCGAGGCTCCGAGGGGGGCTGGGACAGCCCCCCTTGGTATTACGGGCAGCCGACCTCGGCGATGTCGTGCACGGCCGTGGGGTTTTCCCCGGCGCCGACCACGATGTCGACGTCCACCGCCCAACAGTTGGTCGTGCGTGCCGACTCGGCCCACAGCTCGAGCCGGTACTTGCCCCACGGAAGCTCCGCGATGGTCTGCGTCTGGTCGGCGGGCACGCAGGCCAGCGCGACCTTGCGCGTGGTGTCGGTGCACTGCCGCCCGGCACAGACCTGCGCCGAGACGACCTGGTTGGCCGCGTCGAGCAGGCGCACGTACTGCAGCTGCGGCACGGGCGTCTGCATGTCGTCGCACGACTGGCCGCCGACGTAGGTGGCTCTGAAGCGATAGGTGCCGTTCATCACGATCGGCCGGTCGGAGGGATCTCGAAAGACGTCGTGCGCGAAGTCGAAACGCGCCAAGCCCTGCCGCACCGTGACCTCGGTCTCGATGGTGATCTCGCGCGTCAGCCGTTCGCCGTTTTCGTCGACGAGAAAGGCGGCCAGCTCGTACTGACCGAGCGCCACCCCCCCGAAGAGGTGACGCTGCAGCGCGACGCGCCCGCCGTCGGAGCCGACCACGCTGGTGCTGCACGCCACGCGCGCGCTGATGCTGCTCGGACCGGAGAGCGTGCGGATGTCGATGCTGGCGGCGCCCACCTCGGCGCAGCTGTCGAGCGACGCCTCGATGCCGACCCACGGGTCAGCGCGCGTGTCGGCCGGCTGCAGACCGCCGATGGTCCAGCGCGCCTCGAGCTGTCCCGAGTCGCCGCCGCAGCCGCTCGTCGCCGCCGCTGCCGCCGCCGCCGCCGCCGCGAGCAACAGCGCTCTCGCCGCACACCGCTTCATGGCGTCAGCACGTCCGGATCGCAGCTCGACGGGCCAGCCAGACGCGCCTCCTCGGCGGCGATCAGGTGCACGCCGAGGTTGGTCACCTCGCCGCGGCGCACGGTGCGGTTGGTCGGCGCCGGCACCGCGATGCCGTCGGCCGGGCCGAGCGCCTTGCCCTCGAGATCCAGCGGCTGGATGCTGATCGCGTAGTCGCCCGGCGGGATGAAGAAGGCCGTGGTGCCAACGCCCGCCACGCAGTCGAACTCGCAGCGCGCGCCGGCCGCACCCGCGTCGCCGTCGCCCGCCGTGGTGTCCACCGCCGCCGTGGCGTCGGTGGGTCCGCCGCCGTCGCCGCCGCTCTCGAGACACGGCTGCGCGCCGGTGGCGACGTCGATGATGCGGTAACGCACCGCGCCAAAGCGCGCGCACGCGCAGTCGATTCGCTTTCCGCCGCCCGCTGTGTTGATAATCCAGGACGCTTCGATGGAGCCGCCCTCGATATCGCGACACCCCGCGGTGGCCGACAGCGCGAGGGCCACGACAGCGGCCCGCAGCGCCACGCCGGTGGGCCGCGATAGGGGTGTCAACTTCACGGCTGCATGATAGCTTAGGTGGTCCTTTCCGACGGGTTTCTGCGACCAGAGCAAAGAGAGACCATGACCAACGCCATCACTGCCACGCTCGCGACGGGCGGTGGCACCGGCCAAGAGCTCGACATCTTCAAGCTGCTCCTCGGCGCCTCCGGCGTCGTGATGGGCGTGCTGGTGCTGCTCGTGTTCTTCAGCCTCGTGAGCTGGTACATCATCGGCTACAAGTACTTCTACCTGCGTCGCGCCACCTCGGAGACGCACAAGTTCCTCGACACCTTCTGGAACTCCAAGCGCCTCGACGCCATTTACCAGACCGCCGAGGAGCTGCGCCGCAGCCCCGTCTCGCAGGTCTTCAAGGCCGGCTACGTCGAGCTGTCGAAGATCAAAAAGTCCGAAGGGGACCGCGGCACCTGGCTCGGCGACATGCAGAGCATCGAGCGCGCGCTCGAGCGCGCGCAGACCAGCGAGCTGACGCACCTCGAGAGCATGATCCCGTTCCTCGCCACCACCGGCTCGGCCGCCCCGTTCGTCGGCCTCTTCGGCACGGTGTGGGGCATCATGAACTCGTTTCGCTCCATCGGCGCCAAGGGCGCGGCCAACCTCAGCACCGTCGCCCCCGGCATCGCCGAAGCCCTCATCGCCACGGCCATCGGCCTGATGGCGGCGATCCCGGCCGTCATCGCGTACAACTACTTCCTGCGCAAGGTGAAGGTGCTGCACGCCGAGATGGAAGGCTTCGAAAGCGACTTCCTCAACATCGTCAAGCGGCACTTCTTCAAGTAGGCGACTTCCATGGCGATGTCATCAGGGGGCGGCGGCCCGATGCTCTCCGAGATCAACGTCACGCCACTGGTGGACGTGATGCTGGTGCTGCTGATCATCTTCATGGTCACGGCACCGATGCTCGAGCAGGGCGTCGACGTCGATCTGCCCAAGGCGCAGGCCCAGGACATGGCCGCCGAGCAGAAGTTTCTCACGCTGCATATCGACAAGCTGCGGCGCGTCTACCTCGGCAAGACCTTCGTCAAGTGGTCCGAGCTTTCGGATAAGCTCAAACATAACGCCAAGCTAAAGGCTGACGGCGAGCTTTATCTACGCGCCGATCGAACCCTCCCCTACGGCTTGGTGGTCAAAGTCATGGCGATGGCCAAGTTGGCAGGCATCGCCAAGGTCGGCATGATCACAGACTCGGCCGAGGGCCCAGAGCACGGCGCCGAGAGCGAGGGTGGCCTCAAAGACGAGGCCAAGAAGAAGAAGTAGAGCTCGGTCGCGACTCGATCGTAGAAGTACACAGACGACCAAGTAGGCACAGCCGATGTCGAGATTCCGCGAAAAGCAGAAGTTCGAGCCGATGTTTCTGGTCGGCATCTTGGTGACGGCGATCCTTCACGTCGGCTCGGTGGTCGGCATCCTGATCTACCGCAGCCGCACCGCGCAGGCGGTCAGGCCGCCGCCGCCGCCCAGTTACGTTGTCGCCAAGCTGATCCGCAAGGGCGTCAAGAAGCCCAAGAAGAAGCTGCCCGACAAGATCGTCCCGCGCGCCGAGACCATCAAGAAGAAGGCCATCGACATCAACGCCGATGCCGACGCGGCGCCCAACAAGAAGAAGCGCCCCGACAAGCCGCGCGCCAAGCTCGACGACAAGCAGCGCGAAGCGCTCAAGAAGCTGCAGGCGCTCGCCAAGGCACAACGCGACATCGAGCAGGAAGGCGATCCCAAGGGCGTGCGCGGCGGCGCCAGCAATGCGCGCGACGGCGACCGCTACATGACGCGCATCGCCGACCTGTGGAATCGCAACTGGTCGCTGCCGGCGGTCATCCCACGCGACGTCGCCAAGAAGCTCAACTGCTACGTCACGCTGACGATCGACAAGACCGGCAAGATCACCAACGTCAAGATCGACCGCAGCTCGGGCAACCAGCACTTCGACAGCTCGATCAAGCTCGCCTGGGCGCGCATCAAGCAGCTGCCGATCCCGCCGCCCGATCGCCTCGCCTCGTATCTCGCCCACGGGCTGAGGTTCCGCCTCAACTGGAGAGGCATGCGATGAGAGACGCTGCCGCTCGTGCGGCGCTGGTCTTTTCGGTCGCCTTCGTCCTCTTCAGCTCCGGCAGCGCGTCTTCGCAGGCCAAGCCCGACCCGCGCTACACGGTGCTGTCGGGCTCGGGCCAGACGCTGTATCGCATCGCCATCGCGCCGGTCATCGACAAGGGCGGCGCCGCCAGCGCGGCGCGCCAGGCGACCAAGGTCCTCACGCGCGACCTGACCTTGTGCGGCATGTTCAAGGTGCTCGACCCCAAGGGCTTCCTCGCCAACCTCAAGCGCGAGGGCGTGGGCATCGATCCTACGCCGTGGCAGAACGTCGGCGCGCAGGGTGTGATCAAAGCGCGCGTGCAGCCCTTCGGCGGGCGCCGCTTCGCCATCGACTTCTTCCTCTACGACACCACCAAGGGCACGCGCCCGGTGCTCGCCAAGAGCTACAAGAGCCGCGGCAAATCCGTGCGGCGCTTGGCGCACACCTTCGGCAACGCCGTGGTGAAGTACTTCACCGGCGAGAAAGGGATCTTCCACACCAAGATCGCTTTCGCCACGGGGCGCCGCGGCAGCCGCAGCTCGCAGATCTACGTCATCGACTACGACGGCTATGGCGTGCATCGCGTCTCGCACACCGGCCCGCAGAGCGTGCTGCCCGCGTGGTCGCCCGACGGCACGATCGCCTACACATCGTTTCTCTGGAAGAACGCCGACCTCTACATCACGCGCGGCGGGCGCGGCTATCGCATCTCCAAGCGCCAAGGGCTCAACACGGGCGCCGCGTACTCGCCCGATGGCTCGAAGATCGCGCTGACGTTGAGCAAGGACGGCAACGCCGAGATCTACATCATCTCCACCAAGGGCAAGATCATCCGCCGCGTCACCAACAGCCCCGGCATCGACACGTCGCCCACGTGGTCGCCCGACGGCTCGCAGATCGCGTTTGTCTCCAACCGCGCCGGCACACCGCAGATCTGGGTCACCAGCTCGGGCGGCGGCGGCGCGCGGCGGCTGACCTACCAGGGCAGCTACAACCAGGAGCCCGAGTGGTGTCCCAAGCGCGGCTCCAACGTCATCGCCTTCACCGCGCGCGACAAGGGCGGCAACTACGACATCTTCGCGGTCGACGCCAAGAAGGGCGAGCTCAAGCGCCTCACGCAAGGGCAGGGCAGCAACCGCAGCCCGACGTGGGCGCCCAACGGTCGGCTCATCGCCTTCGAGCGCAGCGGCCAGGGGATCTGGCTGATGGACGCCGAAGGCTTCAACCAGCACAAGATCTATCCCGGTGGCTCGACGCCAGCTTGGTCGCGCCGCTAACATCTAGGCCCTATGAAAAAACGCACCCTCTTCGCGCTCTCCGCGTTCGCGCTGCTCTTCGCGCAAAGCTCACAGGCGCAGACGCCGGGCGGCAAGTACACGACGATCACCGGCTCCGGCCAGACGCTCTACAACATCGCCATCGCGCCGGTGATCGGCGGCGGTCGCGGCGGGCGCACCGCCACCAAGGTCATGGAGCGCGACCTGACGCTCTGCGGCGTGTTCAAAGTGCTCAACCGCAAGGGCTTCCTCGCCAACCTGCGCAAGGAGGGCACCGGCATCGTCGTCAAGAAGTGGACCGACATCGGCGCGCTGGGCGTGATCAAGGCGCGCGCGCGCCGCTCGGGACGCGGCTACTCGATCGACTTTTTTCTCTACGACACGGGCAAGGGCGCAGAGCCGGTGCTCAAGAAGACCTACTCGGGCCGCTCGCCGCGGCGCCTCGCGCACCAGTTCGACAACGACGTCTACTTCTACTTCACCAAGTCCAAAGGCATCTTCCTGACCAAGATCGCCTTCACGCTCTCGTCGCGCCGCAAGAAGGTCAGCAACGTTTACGTGATGGACTACGACGGTCACGGCGGCGGGCGCATCTCGTACACCGGCAATCAGAACATCCTGCCCAACTGGGCGCCCGGCGGTCGGCTGGTCTGGACGTCGCTGCTCTGGCAGAACCCCGACCTCTACATCAGCGGCGGCGGCCGTCGCGCACGCCGCCTCTCGCGCCAGCCGGGCCTCAACTCGGGCGCCGCGTTTTCGCCCGACGGCTCCAAGATCGCGATCACCATGAGCCGCAGCGGCAACAGCGACATCTGGCTGATCTCGCCATCGGGCAAGATCCTGCGCCAGCTGACCAAGCACGGCGGCATCGACGCCTCGCCGACCTGGTCGCCCGACGGCTCGCGCATCGCGTTCGTCTCCAACCGCGGCGGCTCGGCGCAGATCTACGTGATGAGCTCGAGCGGCGGCGGCGTGCGGCGCCTGACCTTCCAGGGCAACTACAACCAGGAGCCGGACTGGAACCCCAAGCCGGGCTCGAACCTGATCGCCTTCACCGGTCGCGACGGCAAGGGCGCCTACGACATCTTCACGGTCGACGCCAAGAAGGGCACCATCAAGCGCCTCACGCAAGGCCAGGGCAGCTGCCGCAGCCCGACCTGGTCGCCCAACGGCCGGCTCGTCGCCTACGAGACGACGCGCGGCGGCATCTGGGTGATGGACGACGAAGGCCTCAACCAGCACCAGCTCAAGCGCTACGGCACGTCGCCGGCCTGGTCGCGCTAGTTAGCGTCTAGCCGCCCGCCGATGGAACGCGCTGCCGCCGCGCTGTCGTGCGCGCACTGCCAGCGCGTGGTCGAAGGTGCGCAGGCGGGGCCGTGTCGCGCCTGCGGTGGGCTTCGCTGCGCCGCGTGCGGTGAGCACGGTGTAGCGAGCTGCCGGCAGCCGGCGCCGTGGCGCTGGCGCCTGCCTGACCCGGGCGCTTGCGTCGTTCAGATCGGTGGCGGCGGCCGCTACGTCGCGTATCTGAGCGCGCGGCGTGTCTACGTCGCCGATCTGGCTCGCGCGCGACGCGTCGACGATCTCGACTACGCCAGCAAGCAGACGTATCAGCGGCTGCGCGCCGCGCAGCGCGAGCCGCGCATGGCGCTGCTTTCGGGCCCCGAGCTCTTGACCCTCGCGCAGCGTGGCGATGACGACCAGCCGATGACCACCGGCGCGACGCTGTGGGGCGTCTATCACTCGAAGCGCCTTCGCGGCATGGGCGAGTGGTGGGGCTACCAGCCGGGCCTGGTGGGGCTCGCGGCGCAGGCGGGCGACGGCCGCGCCGTCTTCGGCGTGGCCAACGAGGTGCTGCTGCGCTTCGACCTCGCAGACGTCCGCGTCTTGCGCCGCGCGGCGCCCGCCGGCACGCGCAGGCTGCCGCTTGCCTGCGACCCGGCTGGCCGGCTGGCCCTGCTATGCGGCAGCGCTCAGCGTCTCGAGCTGCGCTGCGGACCGTTCGAAGGCGACGTCGACGACGAGAAGCAACCGCTCGCCCTCGAGACGCTGTGCACGGTCGAGGGGCGGCCGCGGTGGTTCAGCTTCGCGGCCGACGCGCTGGCCGTGCTGGTGCACCCGCCATACGAGGACGAGGTGCTGCTGCGCGTCTATCGCCGCGCCGGCGACGGGCGCTACGAAGAGCAACACGCCATCGCGCTCGGGTTCATGGGCACGCCTGCGTTCTGCAGCCTCGATGCGTCGATCAGCGCGGATGGACGCCAGGTCGCGCTGTGTCTCGACCGCCGGCGCGTGGCGGTGGTCGATCTCGCTAGCGGCTCGGAGGTCGCGCACCGTGCGTTCGACAGCGACGTCGACGTCGTGCGCTTTTGCGCCGACCGCCTGCTCGTCTGCGCCGATGACGTGGTCTGGTGCTGGTATCTGCGCGCTGGATTGCTGCAGCCCGAGCCGCGCGACAGCGAGCCGTGGGAAGCGCCGGCGCGCTAGGCGCGCTCGCGATCTAGGAGAGCGCGGGCGTGATATGCCCGTGCGCGGGCTGGTGACGAGGGCGTCGGGCGGCGACCGGGTTGCGCGACGCGGCGCGCGCCGCCGCGACGTCGCGGCGGGCGCTGCGCAGGCGGCGGTAGGTCTGATACGGCAGCAGCAGCACGTAGCAGATGGCCGCCAGCGTGCCGAGCAGTCCGAGGCTGAAGAGCGTGCGAATGAGCGAGACGCCTGGCTGAGTCACCGTCTTCTCCGTCCCTGTGCTGTGCCCGAAATCGGGGGTGTCTTACGTGCTTCACACCGCCGGCTTCCCGCTGTCGCGCAGTCGAGGGCAGAAAGTTTAATTTGCTCACTTGCACAAATGTGTATTTGTGCAAATATGCTGATGAGAGGTCAGCGGAGAAACGAGCAACCCCTAGAAATTTCGGTATGCTCTGATGATGGCGAACCGATCAGACAGCGCCACCGGCCCGATGATGTGCTGTGGAGTCGACCTCAGCGAGGTCTGCTCGCCGCAGACGTTCAAGGCCCTCGGCGACGCCAATCGGCTCTCCATTCTCTCCTTCCTGGCAGCGACTCCGGGCGGCGCGCGCGTTGGCGACGTGGCGTCCTGCTGCCCCGTTGACCTCTCGGTGGTCTCGCGCCATCTCGCGGTGCTCCGCGACGCTGGCGTCATCGAGTGCGTCAAACGCGGACGCGAGGTCTTTTGCTCGGTGCGGGTGCCACAGCTGGTCGCGATGCTGCGACAGCTGGCCGACGCGCTCGAGGCGTCCGAAACGGTCGCGCCTGCCGAAAGCGACGGCGGTCGCGCGGAGAGAGCCCCTCATGTCTCAGAACCGAGTCGAGCAGAACCCCGATCTGAACAACCCTGACGCGCTGCGCGCGGCCGTCGCCGAGCGCTACGCCGAAGCCGTCATCAACGTCAACGACGCGGCGGCGACCACGCAGCAGAGCTGCTGCAGCGTCAGCAAGCTCGCCGGCTACGACGACGCGCAGCTCGACGGTGTGCCCGAGCAGGCCGTCACCAGCTCGTTTGGCTGCGGCAACCCAGTGGCCTTCGCCGGCATCGAGCCCGGTCAGACCGTGCTCGATCTCGGCTCCGGCGCCGGCATCGATCTGTTCCTCGCCGCCAAGGCCGTGGGCCCCACCGGGCGCGTCATCGGCGTCGACATGACCGACGAGATGATCGCGCGCGCGCGCGCCAACATCGCCGCGTCGGGCGCCAAGAACATCGAAGTGCGCAAGGGCGTCATCGAGAAGCTGCCCGTGGAGAACGGCTCGGTGGACTGGGTCATCTCCAACTGCGTGATCAATCTCTCGCCGGAGAAGCCGCGCGTGTTCTCCGAGATCGCACGCGTGCTGGCGCCCGGCGGTCAGATCAGCATCTCCGACATCGTCGTCGACGAGCTGCCCGAGTGGGCGATGCGCTCGTTCGATCTCTACTGCGCTTGTCTCGCCGGCGCGATCTCCGAGCGCGACTACCTCGCGGGGCTCGAGGCAGCCGGCCTCGAGGCGAAGGTCACCGATCGACTCGTCTACGACGCGCCGCAGCTCGCGGCGCTGGTGCAAGAAGAGCTCGGCGGCGCCGAGGCGCTCGAGAAGATGCTCGCCGACGCCGGCGTCTCGCTGACGCAGGCGGCGGCGTCGATCCAAGGGCGGGTGTGGAGCGCGCGCTTCGTCGGCAGCAAGTAGCGCGGCTAGCGCGCAGCTACGAGACGAGGTTCTGGCGCAGCAGGTCGCCGAAGAATGCGACGAATGCCGCCTTGAGGTGCGCTTCGTCGCCGAACCAGTCTGGGCGTCCCGACGCGGCGATAAACCACGCGGGCAACGCCGTCATCAGGTGCACCACCAGCGCGCGCGTATCGACCGCGCGTGCGATGCCGCGCTCCTGCAGGTGCGACAGCGCGAGCTCGATCAGCGCGATGGCGTCGCCCTGCAGGCGCATCTCGAGGTCGATGGCGTCGCTCGACTCCTCGAGCATGCGAAAGAGCGTCAGCCGCACGAAGGCGTGGTTGTCGGTCATGTAGTCGAAGACCTGGCCGACGATCTCGTGCAAGCGCTCGGCGAGCTCCTCGGCGCTCTGCACGCGCCCGAGGGTCTGCACCACCGGCGCGAGCACGGCGACGAGCTGCTCGTGGCCGCTGCGGTAGACGTCGCTGAACAGCGCGGGCTTGTCGCCGAAGTGGTACTTCAGCGTGGCGAGGTTGACGCCGGCGGCAGCAGCGATCTGGCGCAGGGACGTCGCTTCGTAGCCGGTGGCCCCGAACATCGTGGCGGCCACCTCGAGGATGCGCTGGCGCGTGGCGACCCCGTTGGCGCGCTCGGCCTTTCGCGGCGTGCTCGTCATCTGCGCTCCTTTTTATCAGAGATCGGCCGCGCTGGGGTTGATTAGTCCATCACCTGGTGGAATAATGTTCCATCAAATGGTGGAACTATCCGCCTGCTCGCCTAGTAAAAGCTCGTGAGGTCGGGATGATAGAGCGATTTCTGCCTGCCTCGGCGCGGGTTCGATTCTACGCCCTGCGCAACGCCATCGAGGACGCGGCGACGGCGCTGCGCTCGCGGCGGCCCGCGCGCGGTCCCGCCGAAGGGCTCGCCGCCCGCCCCAGCGAGCTACAGCGCCTGCAGCGCAGCAAGCGCACCGCGCCACGCCGCCGCCCGCGCCCGATGCCGGCGCCCGACGCCGGCGCGGTCTATCCGGTGACCTTCGAGCACGCCGAGATGACCATCGACGTGCGCGCCGATCAGACCGTGCTCGAGGCCGGGCTCGCGGCCGGCGTGCCGCTGTCGTTTTCGTGCACCGTTGGCGGCTGCGCTGCCTGCAAGCGCAAGGTGCGCTCGGGCGAGCTCGAGATGGAATACCCCAACTGCCTCACCGAACAAGAGCACGCCGAAGGCTATCGGCTGCTGTGCATCTCGCGTCCACGTGGGCCCGTGGTCGTCGCTTAGTGCGACCGACAAGGAGCGTCCGATGAACATCGACAAGTGGATCGACCTTCTGCCGCACAGCATGAAGCTCAAGGCGCTCAACGCGCTCGACGCGCTCGGCATCGTGCGCTCGGTGCGCAACCCGACGGTGCTGCTCGGCATGATGCCGTCGATGGTGCGCGGCATGCTGTTTCAGCCGGGCCGCCGCGAGGAGCCGACCAAGGTCGTCTCGGGACACGCGGCGTACTTCGACTTCTCCTATCGCTCGGACTTCCCCGAGATGCGCGAGCTCTACCGGCGCGCCAAGCAGCAGCAGTGGGACGCCGAAGAGCAGCTCGACTGGACCACGGACGTCGATCCGATGAACCCCGAGGTGCCGATCATCGATCCGGCGTTCTTCGACACCGACGGGCTCGAGGAGCGCGGCATCAAGCTCTCGGTCAAGGAGCGGCGCGCGTTCACGTATTCGGTGGTGAGCTGGATGCTCTCGCAGTTTCTGCACGGCGAGCAGGGCGCGCTCTACGCGGCTGCTCAGGTCACCGAGTCGATCCAGTGGATCGACGGCAAGCTCTACGGCGCCACGCAGGTGATGGACGAGGGGCGACACGTCGAGACGTTTCACCGCTACCTCGAGAGCAAGCTCAACAAGCTCTACGTGATCAACGACAACCTGTTCGTCATCATCGACGGCCTGATCAGCGATCCGCGCTGGGACATGAAGTTTCTCGGCATGCAGATCATGGTCGAGGGCTTGGCGCTGGGAGCGTTCGGCACGCTCTACAAGCTCACCTCGGAGCCGCTGCTCAAAGACCTCCTGCGGCTGATCATCCAAGACGAAGCGCGCCACGTGCACTACGGCGTGCTCGCGCTGCGCGACCACATCTGCGAGCACCTCTCCGACCGCGAGCGCCGCGAGCGCGAAGACTGGGCCTTCGAGGTCGCGCTGCTGATGCGCAACCGCTTTCTGATGCACGAGGTCTACGAGGAGTGGTTCGAGGGGCTGATGACGCGGCGCGAGTGGAACGAGCTGGTCGGCGACACGCCGGGCATGCGCGAGTTTCGCACCGTGATGTTCTCGCGGCTGGTGCCCAACCTGCGCTTCATCGGCCTCTTGCCCGAGCGCATGATCCCGCACTACGAGAAGGCGGGCCTGATGCGCTATTTCGACGGCGCCGACGCCTCGCAGCTTTCAGGCGAGCAGTACGTCGCGTCGCTCGACGCCACCAGCGGCGTGTCGCCTATCGAGCAGCTGCGCCAGGCGGTCGTCGCCTAGCTCGAACGATTTCGACGAACGCGCGACAGCAGCAGCAGAAGCGGCAGCAAGGCGCCGACGCTGGCGCCCTCGCCGCCGTGCGAACCCCTAGGCGAGATGCTGCAGCCCGAGGGCACGCTCCCGCCCGGCTCGACGCAGTAGGTCAGCGCCCTTCGGCACAGTCCTGCATCCGCGTAAACGAGGCAGGCGCGTGCGTCTGCGTGCCGTTGAGCCGAAGGTGCAGCTGTAGCTCTTCGTACGGGTACGCGCCGCACAACGAATAGCTCGAAGGGCCATCTATGTTGCAGCTCTTCCTGGCGTAGACGGCGAGGTAGACGCCGTCGTCAGCGCGTGCGGGCTCGCTGAGCGGTTGGCAGCTGGCCGTGACGACCTCGACCTCGCAAGGCGAATAGGTCGTGGCGTAGCCGGTGCGGGCCATCAGCAGCGAGCCGGCGACGACGAGAAAATGGAAGATGCTAGAGGCCACAGAAGGCCTGGCCGCTGCCGTTGGGTACGGGCGCGTCAAAGCGAACGTCGATCGCTTGTGTTAGCTGGTGGCTCTCGCCGCCGACAAGCACGCCAAAGATGAGCTCGGCGGCGAAGGTGCCTGAAGACGGGTGGCTCGGCTCGAACGCCGGCACGCCGCAAACGAAGCCGAAGCTTACGGGCTGACCGGCATCGATGCGCCAGGTGCGCCGACCGTCGACGATGCTGGCGAGCGAGCTGTTGAGCCCAGACTCGCAGTTGACCATCGCGGTCTGCGCGACGACATCGCTGCCGCGCTTGACGATGATGTCTTCGATCTGCGCCGTGGTGTCCGAGGGGCTGTCGACGATCAGCTGCACGCCGATCTGCTTGAACTCGCCGCCGTCGCCGCCGCGGCAGTAGGTGTAGCTCGCCGTGTCGATGCTGAGCGAGAGCTTCTTGACGTTGGGCTGACCGCTTCCGTTTCCGGTTCCGTTTCCGTTTCCGTTGCCGTTGCCGGGTTCAGAGCCGCACGCGCTGGCCAAGAGCAGGGCCACGGCGACCGACACTTTCTGTATGCGCTTCATGGGGTCCTCCGAGATGGCTCACTCGCTCTCGGAGCAACCAACGGGCCAACGCGGGCGACGCTCAAGCACTCAGAATTGCGCGGCGTGCAGAGGGCCATTGTGTGCCACGTGCCGTGCGGTGGCATGGTCACTGACACGCGCGCCAGATGTGGCAGCTAGCGGTCGTCGCGCTCGCGTGGCGACGCGGGCTCGGCCTCGGCGTCGATGACCTTGCCGTGAGGGCGCCGGCGGTGGCGCGGCGGTGGGGCGACGTCGTCGGTGTCGAACGGTCCGCCGAGGCCGCCGAATCCGACCTGGATGCGGCCTTCGAGCTTGCGCGCGATAAGCGACGCGGCGCCGAGGCGAAGCGGCGGGATCAGCATCGCGAAGCCGAGCACGTCGGTGATGAAGCCCGGCATCATCAACATCACGCCGACCATCAGCAGCACGAGGCCCGAGATCATCTCTTTGGCCGGCATGCGCCCTTCGGCCGTGGCCTGCTGGATCGATGCGAGGGTGGCGAGGCCCTGCGAGCGCACCAGCGCGCCGCCCACCACGCCGGTCAGCACACACAGCCCGAGCGTGCCGAGGAAGCCGATGGCGCCGGCGGCTTTGACCAGAAGCCACAGCTCGGCAAAGCCGAGGACGAGCACGATCAGAAAGAAGCGGCCGACGTACGTCACAGTGCAGCTATAGCGCCTTGTGGAGGTCTACGCCAGCGAGGCGTATAAGGGGACATGGCTCGGATCTGTGCGCTGCTCTGTGCGCTCGTCGTGTGCGCCGCGGCGCCGTCTTCGCAGGCGGCCGCGCGCAAGGTGATCTACATCCAACCGCTGGGCAGCAAGCTGCCCAAGGCCTCGGTGGATCTGGTCAAGAAGTCGCTCGAGGTGTTCTTCGGGCGGCCCGTGCGCGTGCTCAAGCGTCGGCCGCTGCCGCGCGCTGCCTGGTACAAGCCGCGCGGACGCTGGCGCGCCGAGAAGCTGCTCGACCACCTCGTCAAGTGGCTGCCGGCCGACGGGCAGCGCATCCTCGGCCTGACGGCGAGCGACATCTCGACCACCAAGGGCAAGTACAAGGACTGGGGCGTGCTCGGGCTGGCTACGCTCGACGGCCGCGCCTGCGTGATCTCGTCGTTTCGCGCCAAGCGCGGCAGGGCGCGCTCGAAGCTGCACGTGCGCGAGCGGCTGGCCAAGACGGCCGTGCACGAGATCGGCCACACCTTCGGCCTCGATCACTGCCCGCAGCGCGGCTGCATCCTCGAAGACGCGCGCGGCAAGGTCTCCACCACCGACGGCGAATACGACATCTGCCCGGTGTGCCGGGCCAAGCTGCGCAAGAAGGGCTTCGTGCTGCCGGCCAAGCCCAAGATCCCCTGGCGCCGCCCACGCCGCCCGCGCTAGCCTCCGGGCGCTCCCGTTCCGGACAGTGAAAAAAGATCGCGCGCGATGTCGATCGCGCGCCGCGCTAAACGTCGGGTGTCTGAACACTACACAGACGCCGAGGAGGCTCCCGTGAAGCTCTACGTCAATCCGCTGTCGCCCAACGCCCGCAAAGTCATCGCCGTCGCCAACCACGTCAAGCTCGACATCGACATCGAGCCCGTCGATCTGGCCAAGGGCCAGCACAAGTCGCCCGAGTACCTCGCGCTCAACCCCAACGGCAAGGTGCCGACGCTCGTCGACGGCGAGCTCAAGCTGTGGGAGTCCAACGCGATCATGCAGTACATGGCCGGCAAGGCGAAGAGCGACCTGTGGCCCGCCGACGACGCCAAGCGCGCCGACATCTCGCGCTGGCAGTGCTGGCAGCTGGCGCACTTCGGTCCGCCCTGCGCCGAGATCACCTACGAGCGCGTGGTCAAGCCGATGCTGCAGCAGCAGCCGGGCGACGAGGACAAGGTCAAGGCCGCCGAGGAGCGCTTCCACCAGTTCGCCGCGGTGCTCAACGGCGCGCTCGAGGGCAAGAAGTTCCTCGTCGGTGACGCGGTGACCATCGCCGACTTCACGGTCGCCTCGACGCTGACCTACGCGGCGCCGGCGCGCATTCCGCTCGACAGCTACACGCACATCAAAGCGTGGCTGGCGCGCCTCGACGAGGTGCCGGCCTGGAAGGCGTCCGCGCCGAAGATGGGCTAAAGCCCGCTGCGCTGGCGGCGGCCACGCCTATCATCGTGTACGGTGATAGGCGTGACTGCCCAGCACGTTCTCATCACCGGTGTCTCCGCCGGCTTCGGCCACGCGCTAGCGCTCGCCTCCCTCGAGCGCGGAGACACCGTCTACGGCATCAGCCGCAAGCCACCAAGCGAGCTGCTCGCGCACGAGCGCATGCGCTTCGCCACGCTCGACCTGCGCCGCTTCGATGACATCGCCGCCACCCTCGATGTGCTGCTCGCCGACGCGCCGCGGCTCGACGTGGTGCTGCTCAACGCCGGCGTGCTGGGCTCGCTCGAGGACCTCGCCGAGACCAGCTACGACGAAGTGCGCGCGGTGATGGACATCAACGTGTGGGCCAACAAGGCGCTGGTGGACGCGCTGATGGCGCGCGACCTCGCGGTTGCGCACGTGGTCGGCATCTCGTCGGGCGCGGCGGTGAGCGGCTCGGGGGGCTGGGGCCCGTATTCGATCTCCAAGGCGGCGCTCAACATCTTGCTGCGCGTGTACGCCCACGAGCATCCCGGCACGCACTTCACGGCGCTGGCGCCCGGCGTGATCGAGACGGCGATGATCCACACCATCTTGGCGCAGCCTGAAAACCCGCACCACGAGGCCACGTCACGCGTGCAGGCGGCCGGAAGGAAGGGCCTCATCCAGACGCCCGAGGCCGCGGCGCAGCGCGTGCTCGACTGCCTCGGCGCGCTGCGCGAGCGATACGACAGCGGAGCCTTCGTCGATGTGCGCGAGATGTAGTCGATGCGCGACGTGGCTGCTGTTGGCGCTGCTCGCCGCGGCGGCGGGCGCATGCAGCGAAGATGGCAGCGCCTGCGGCGACGCCGCGCCCGATGTCTCGCGCGAGCTCGGGCTGGGCGATGGGCCACACGTCGAGCGCGCGCTCGGCGACGGGCCGCTTGCCGATCTCGGCAACGACGCCGACGTGGCCAGCGGCGACGCGTCAGGCCCCGTGCGGCTGTTCGTGTTTTCGCGCACGCAGGCCTTTCGGCACGGATCTATCGGCGCCGGCGTGAACCTGATCAAAGACATCGCGGCACGCCGCGGCTGGCTCGTCGATCACAGCGAGGACGCGACGCGCTTTACGGCGACCAACCTCGCGCAGTACCGCGTCGTGGTGTGGCTCAACACCAGCGGCGACGTGCTCGACAGCGCGCAGCAGACGGCGTTCGAGGGCTACATCAAGGCCGGCGGCGCCTACGTCGGCGTGCACGCCGCCAGCGACACCGAGTACGACTGGGCCTGGTACGGCCAGCTCGTCGGCGCCTACTTCAAGCGTCACCCGCAGATCCAGGGCGCCACGCTGCACGTCGAGACCAACAGCCACCCGGCCACCGCCAAGCTCACCGATCCGTGGATGCGCACCGACGAGTGGTACGACTTTCAAACCAATCCGCGGCCCAACGTCACCGTGCTGTTGACCATCGACGAGGCGAGCTACAGCGGCGGGGCGATGGGCAACGACCACCCCATCGCCTGGGCGCACACGTTCGACGGCGGGCGCGCGTTCTACACGGCCATGGGACACACCGACGCGACCTACAGCGAGGCCGACTTCATCGCGCATCTCGAAGGCGGCATCGCGTGGGCCGCCGGGGTGCCGTAGGCGCCGCGCTACTTCTTGGTGTAGATCGCGATGTACTGATACGGCAGCGTAGTCTCGTCGACCTCGACCTTGCTGTATCCGGCGGCCGCCAACTCTTCGTGCAGCGTGGCGGGCGTGACGCGGTGCTTTTCCGGCGGACCGACGGGGATCTTGCCCATCTTGAAGTCGACGATGACGAGCCGCCCGCCTGGCTTGAGCTTGTCGGCGACGGCCTTGAAGTACTTCGTGCGCGCGTCGATGTGGTGGTAGGTGTCGCAGACGAAGACCATGTCGACGGGCGCCGGGATCTTCGCGTCGCTGGTGCTGGCGAGCACGGGCTGCAGGTTCTTGACCCCTTCGCGCTCGGCGCGCTTGCCGAGGTACGTCACCATGTCCTTTTCGATGTCGATGCCGTACGTCGTGCCTTTGGGCGCCGCGCGCGCGAGGCGCACCGCGAAGTAGCCGGTGCCGGCGCCGATGTCGGCAACGTGCGCGTCGGGCGCCAGCTTGAGCTTGGCGACGACGGCGTCGGGCTTCTGCCAGCGCGCGCGCTTGGGGCTGTCGAAGCGCTTGGCCCACTTCTCGGCGTTGTCGAAGCGGTGGTGCATCGCGCCGTGGGGATGCGCGTGCTTCCCATGTGCACCAGCGTGCCCGCTCCCGTGCCCGCTCCCGGCCGCCGCGTTGTTCGTCGGTTTCTTTTGCTCCGATGCGCAGCCGACCAGCATCGCCAGCAAGGCCGCTCCGAGGAGTGTCTTCGAGCGCTTCATGGCTGTACAGTAGCGCCTTCGTGCGCTCCGCTTCTACCTCTCTTAGCCGACTCGTCTCCGCCCGGCGCCGCCTCGAGCCCGATCACTTGTGGCCGCTTCTCGGCGTGCTGGGCGGTGGCGTGGGCTTTTTCATCGGGCTCGATCTGCGCGGCGAGCTGCGCCCGCTGGTCGACCACGTCTACTTCGTGTCGCTCGCGCTGGTGGCGCCGCTGCCCATGTCGGCGCTCGGCGCGCTCTATCACGACGAGCTGCACGCGCGTCTGTTGCCGCTGCCCGTCGAGGGCGCGGGGCACTTTCGCATCGGCCTGCGCCTGCTGCTGGCGGGCCAGCTGCCGTGGCTGCTCGCGGCGGCGGGGCTCGGTATCGGCGCCGGCTGGGGCGCGCCGCGCGCCCACGCGCTGCTGCTGTGCGCGCTGTGCACGAGCATCTTCATCGGCGGCGCGCTGGCGAGCCTCGGTTGCGCCGGCATCGCCGCTGGCCTCGCCGATCTGGAAGGGCCCGCGGCCGAGCGACTGCGGCGCTCGCTGGCGGGGCCGTTCACCTCGCAGCGTCACGCGCCGTTTCTGTATCTGCCGGCGCTTGCCTTCGCGGCGATGGCGGGCGCTGGCCTGCTGGCGCAGCTCGGCGTGTTCGAGCTGCTCACGCCGCGCGCGTCGGCGCGCTCGTATGCGCTCGTCGCCGCGCCGGTGGTGATCGGTCTGCTGCTGCTCGCCGGCGGCGCGACGGCATACCGGCGCGCTGGCCTACGCGCCATCGCGCGCGTGCTCGAGGAGTCGCGCACCGTCTATGGTGGTCGCCCCGCGCCGGCCACGCCGCCCTACGGCCAGCGCCTCGGCGCGCTGCTCGGCGGCGGCGCGGCGCGCGCGTTTTTCGACAAGGAGCTGCGCGAGCTGACACGCGTGCATCGTGGCCTGTGGGCCTTCATCGTGCTGGTGGACCTGATCGTGCTCGCCTACGCGGTCAACGTCGGCGACACGCTGGCCGCGGCGCCGCTGGTCGGCGTGCTGCTGATCGTCTGGATCGCGGCGATGCCGCTCAGGCGCCGCCCGGGGCAGATGGGTGCGGCGATGTTGCGCACGTTGCCGCCCGCGCGCGCGGCGCACTGGGTCGGTCGAACGGCGGCGCTCTGCTTCGTGGCGGCCCACGTGGGCGCGCCGGTGGTGGCCACGCTGTGGCTGCGTCATGGCGAGCGCGTCGCGATCGTGTCGGCGGCGCTGCTGATCGTGACGGCAGCGCTCGCGGCGGGCGCCACCGCGCCGCGCGCCGCGCGCAGCGCCACGGCCTGGCGCTGGCCGACGCGGCTGTCGGCCGCCGCGGCGCTCGGCGTGGGCGTGCTCTCGGTGGCGCTTGCGCCGCTGTGGGCGGCAGCGAGCGTCGCGGCGCTGAGCCTCCTGGCGCTGCTGGTGAGCCTGATATGAGCGCGCCGCCCGTGCTCGAAGTGCGCGGCCTCGGCAAGTCCTACGGCAAGCGCGCCGCGCTGCGCGCGCTCGAGCTCGAGGTTGCCGCCGGCGAGCTGGTGGCGCTGGTCGGCGAAAACGGCGCCGGCAAGACGACATCGCTGGCGATCATCTCCGGGCAGCTGGTGCCCGATGAAGGCAGCGCACACATCGGCGGCGACGACGTCTTCGAGCGCGCTCGCGCCGCGCGCTCGCGCCTCGGCTACGTCGCCCAGGGGCTGCTGTTGCCGCCTTACCTGACGGTGCGCGAGATGGCGCAGCTGACGTGCCGCCTCAAGGGCGTCTCGCTCGAGCCCGACGCGCTCGACGCGATGCTGGCGCTGACGTCGCTCGGCGAGGACGCTGATCGCCTCGTCGGCGAGCTGTCGCACGGCATGCAGCGCAAGGCGGCCTGGGTCGCCGCGCTGGTCAGCAAGCCGGCGCTGCTGGTGCTCGACGAGGGTTTGGCCGGCCTCGACGCGGCGAGCAGCGCCGCGCTGGCCGGCGAGGTGCTGCGCCGCCTCGACGACGGGCTCGCGGTGCTGTGGGCCGAGCACGATCTCGAGCTTCTGGTCGAGCGCCTGACCCGCGTGGTGGTGCTGCACGGCGGCGAGCTCGCCGAGGTCGTGACGGGTGACGTGCTGCGCGAAGAGGCAGCGGCTGGCAAGCTCGCCGAGCGCATGCGGCGCTGGACGTCTACTTCGTCGTCTTCGTCGTCTTCGGAGTCTTCGAGCTAGGCTTCTGCTTGGCCGCGGCGGCGTGCTTGGCGAGCCAGGCGCGGCGCGGCGCGAAGATCAGCTTGTCGGCGTTGTCGTAGTAGAACTTCTTGAGGATCTTCTTCGGCAGGTTGATCGCGTTGATGCGCCAGCGCCCCTGGATCGGCGTCGGATGCTTGATGTTGCGCAGGTCGGTCTCGAAGTAGCGGCGGTGCGCCTCGTAGTACTTGATCGCGTCTTTGAAGGTCGGTGGGTCGGGAGAGACCGAGCCGAGCTGCATGCCGCGCGGCGTGACGATCAGGTCGGTGCCGAAGAGGATGCGGTCCTGGTGCTTTTCGAAGAAGCGGCGCACTTTCTCGACGGGGTGGCGCCCGATCTCGGGCACGCGTGCCGAGATGTCGACGTAGAGGTTGGGGAAGCGATCGAGCAGCTTGTCGACGTAGTCGAGATTCTCGGGGTAGTTGGCGAGGTGGATGCCGAGAAAGGTCGTCTTGGGGTGACGCGCCAGCACGCGAT